>JACRKA010000098.1 GCA_016219905.1 Verrucomicrobiota bacterium | reverse complement strand
GATGACCGCGCCGGCCTTGCCCGTGCGTGCGGCGGCCGGTGCGAACTCCACTTTGCCGGACGTGTCGGGACGGACCCACGTGCCCCAGCGCGGGCCGACCGGCTCGAAGTCGGGATTCGCCCGCAGCTCCTTGCCAAGCTCCGGGTTGGCGCGCAGCAGCAGCGCGGCTCGCGCGGCGGCAGCGGCATCGGCGTTCGCCGTCTGCGCGGCCCATTGCTTCAGCACCGGCTCGGCGTCCGGTTGGTCCGCCAGCATCAGCAGCGCGGAACCGACGCGCGTGCCGGGCGCGTTGCGCGAGCGTTGCTCGAACGGGATCGGCGCGCGATGGAGCGGCTCCGGGTTGACAATGTCCTTCTGGAGCGCCGCGAGCGACCGCGCGGCATTGAGGTAACGTTGCAAGCCCGCGGGCGAGTTCAGCGAATTCTCGTTGTCATAGATGGCGGACCACAGTTCCGTCTGCCGGAAGCCGTCGCTGTAGAGCCGGACGCGGGTGCGGACGGTTTCGTCGTCTCTCGCGGCGGCCTGCCCGGCTTTCGCCAGCAGCGCGCGGGCCTTCGCGCACACGTCGGCCGGCCAGAGGTCGAGTTGCTTCGCGTCGAAGAACCCGGCCCACATCACCGTCGAGCCGGAGGGGCGTTTCATCCAGCGTTGTTCAAGGAAGCGGAAGTAGTCGCGCATCGGCGCGGCGGCTTTGCCGAACAGCCCGCGGCAGAAATCGTCCACGAGTCGGCCGGCGCTTTGGTTCACGTTCCAGAGCAGTTGCGAGGCGGCCCACGCCTTCGGCCCGTCGAGCGACCACGTCGAGTAAATCTCCGCGTAGAACCCGCGCACGCCGGCGCGATGGGCGAACTTGAGGCTCGCCTCCGTCAGCCCGGTGAAGATGCGAGGCGAGACGAAGCCGGAGCCGTAGTAGTAGTCGTAGATGCCGACGACCGGCGCTTGTGCGCACCAGCCGCGGATGAGTTTCTGGTCGCCGGCGCGGATGGCGGGGTCGGTCCAGTTGGCCCGGCCGGCGGTGAGATAGGGGATGACGCGTGGATGGACGGCGAACGCCGGCGGCGGCTCGGTGACATGGTAGGCGAGGCAGCCGATGAATTTGTCGGGATGCGTCTTCGCGAGTTCCTCCGCGACGCGGTTCATGAAGGTGAAGAAGCGGTTCGAATAGTTCGGCAACCCGCGCGGCGTCTTTTGTTGGGCGGGATCGGCCGGGTCGAGCGCGCGGCACGCGGCGCACTCGCAAAAACCCGCCGCGGCGGTGTCGTTCATGCCGAACGAGAAGCTCGTGGCGCCGGGATTCCTGTCGAAATACTTCCGCGCGGTCTCGGCGGCATGGCGCGCCGCTTCGGCGTTGGCGAGGCAGGGCTGCCAGTTGTGGGCCTGGTCGCCGGCGGGGCGGAAGCGTTTGCCTTTGATCTCCGGGAACCACTCCGGGTGCTGGTCATAGAGCTTCGACGGGACGAAGACGTTCAGCAGATTGTGATGAAAGCTGTAGCGCGGCCGGCAAAGATTATGGCGCTCCCATTCGCCCTTGTCGAACGTCGCGGCGGAACTCCACTGCCGCGACCTGAACGACGGCTCGTGGCGCTCGGCCAGCCGGCCGACGCCGAAGGTCGCGCGCTGCGGAACCACCTCGCCGAGTTCGGTCGGGAAATACCAGCGCACGCCGCCATGTTTCTGGAGGAAGCGATACACGGCGAACTCTGTCCCGTGCGGGTTGCGCCCCGCCAGCACGAGGTCGCTCTTGCCCACTGTCTGGATGACGAACCCATCTTCGTCGAGGCCGTCCAGTTTCAAGCCGGCCTTCTCGACGAATGCGTCGCGACCGATGTGGATGCGCTTCTGGGTTCGTAGGCCAGACACTCCTGTCTGGCCGTATGTCGGAGTGGTTGATGGCCAGACAGGAGTGTCTGGCCTACAGATCGGCAGGCTCACTCCGGTCATCTTCTTGAGCACACGCTGGAACTCGGCAGTGGCGCGTTGCACTTCCGGCGGCGCATCGGCAGCCGTCGGCGCCAGCGCGGCGCGCGGCTGGCCGGACTCAACGATGGGGAAGACGCACGCAGCGGCGAGAAATGCAGTGAGCATGGTGTGATCCGTCCGGCGAACTGTTGGCGGCGAGGATAAGCGGCGGCCGTCCGCAGGTCAAAGCCTGCCTTGCGGCAATTGTGGACAATGTCCGGAGTTTCCGGTTGAATCGCGCCGCTAGGTTCCGGCCCATGAAACCACTTGTCGCTTTCACCTTCCTCGCAACCGCTGCGCTCGCGCCCGCGGCCGGCCCGAAGCCCGGCCCGCCGGCCGTCGTCACGATCGAGACGCGCGACCTGAAGGTGGAGTTCGCGGGCGACCGCGCGTGGACCATCCACCGCATCTTCTTCAAAGGCGAACTGGTCGCCGACAAGAACGGCTTCTACGGGACCGTCTTCGCGGCGGAAGGCGGCAAGTGGATCGGCACAGGCCACAACGAGGGCGGCGTCGAGAAGGTCAAGAGCGCGACGCTGACAGTGGACGGCAAATTTTGCGACCTCGCCGACAAGGCCGTCTATCGCGGCAAGCGCGCCGAGATCCACAAACGTTCCATGATGGGGCCGCTGGCGCTCGAAGCGACCTACATCGTCACGGATGACTGCGTGCTGGAGCGCCATCGTTATGAAGCCACAGCCGAGGTGAAGATTGGCACGCTCTACGCCTTCATGCACGCGTGGCTGCCGCGGACGACGGAGTGGATCGCCGAGAAGGCCGACGGCACTGTCGTCGAAGGGAAATTCGACAACAGCGGCGATTTCAAACTGAAGGACGATCCGAAATGGACGGCGCTCTACGACCCGCAGAACCGTCGCGCGATGCTCGCATGGTATCCGGTGCCGCTCGTTGGCCAAGGCATCAAGACGGGCTACTGGGACAAGACCGTCTATCACAAGCTCTACAACCAAGTCTTCTCGCACGCGACAGTCGCCAAGGGCGCGAAGTTCGAGGCGACCGTCATCGTGCGCGGCGTCGAGGCGGACGCCGCGTCATGGAAGGCAGCCGCCAAGGCGCTCGCGGCAGACACGAAGTCGCGCCACCAAAGCGGCGACATCCGTTTCTGACGCGGGCCTTGACGTCAGGCTGGCACTGCGATCAAGCCAGCAACGAGTTCAGATGCTTCAGGCTTTTCGCCGCCTGGTCGGGCGTGCCGCACTCCACCGAGAAGACGATGTCGCGCGGGCATTTCTCGCGGACAATCTTGATGATGCGCGCCCAGTCGAGCACACCTTCGCCGCAGGCGCAGCCGACCGGCGTGCCGGTGACCTTGCCGCGCTCGGCTTCGGAGTGCTTCACCGAGATGTCTTTCGCGTGCAGATGCACCAGCCGCGACGCGACGCGCTCCAGCCACGCATACACGTCGTGGCCGCAGAGATAGGCGTTGCCGGTGTCGAGGTTGATGCCGATGGCGGGCGATTTCACCAGATTGTAGATGCGGTCGAGGCCGTCAGGGTGACGCGAGTATTGCGCGTGCGGCTCCAAGCCGATCTTCACGCCGCGCCGCTCGGCGATGAACGCCGCTTCCTGCAACGTGTATTTGATGAGGACGAAATCTTCCTCCTCGGTTGTCCACTTCGCCTTCATGCCCTCGTCGGTGTTGACGACGGGCACGCCGATCTCGGCGGCGACGCGGATTGCGAGCTTGATGTATTCGCCGTGCACTTCAGGCCGGCCGAGCGGGCCGTGCGATTGCAGGCCGGAGATGGTGAGGCCGGCTTTGTCGCAGGCGTCCTTGATGCGGTAGGGGTCGTCGAACATCGAGACGGTGTGGAAGTAACCCGCCTCGCTCATCAGTTCGCGGCCGAAGTGGACCATCGGCTCGATGTATTTGTAGCCCATCTCGGCGGCCTTCGTGACCGCCCACTCGAACGGTTTGTCCGAGCTGCGTGAGAATTCCGTGTTCAGTCCGACGTGTATCTTGCCCATGTTCGTTTTCCTTTCGGTTTGGTCTTGTTGGTGACGAAAAAGTTCCGGTTATTGTGCCGCTGTTCCGGCGCCCATGCAATGAACCGATCCATCCTTCAGGGCGAGGAACAACCGGCCTGACGAGGCGATCAGTCCATCGAAAACGGGCGGCGAGGCGAGCGGAAACTCCGCCAGCATTTCGCCGTTCGCTGGGTTCACGGCGCGCAGGACAAATGTCTGTTGTTCGATCTTGTTGAGCGTGCCGGCGATGAAGAGGCAGTTCGTCGTGCGCGCCATCGCCAACACGTCCATGTCCTGCCGGACAGCCCACTGGGGGATCACGAATTGTTTTTCGGCGGCGGCGAATTTCTCCCTCTTGTCCCACGGCAACGTCTTGAAGTCGCGCGGCGCGGCAAAGAGATGATTGTAGGCTTCGCCGCCCTTCCTGGCTCCCCTCCCGTAAACGCTCTGGCCGAAACAATAAAACGACTTGTCATCGAAACACAGGATCGTGCCCGCGGGAGTCGTGTTGCCCTTGATGAACCAATGCGGGTTGCCCATCTCCAGCCGGTCGGCATACATCCAGTAGGCGCGATTGAACAAAGTGTCGTCGAGGAACCCCGTGCCGCTCCACAGGTGCGGCTTGAGCGGAAGGTCTTTCAGGTCGTCGCAACTGAAACGCGCCTGGCGGATGAAGAGACAGTCCGCGTCGGCGCTGAGGATGTCGGGCTGAAACACCACACTGCCGCGGTCTCTGCCGGCGGGCGTCTCCGCGATGAGCCTCCGCGCCGCGACCTCGCCGGTTTGCGCGTGGATCTTGTAGAGGAACATGCCGCCATCGAGATAAGGCGAACGCCCCGCCAGCGCATAGACAAAGCCGTCCCGCACGAGCACGCTGCCGCTGACCGGCCAACTCGATTCCATCTGGCCGTAGGATTGGATGAACCGCTGCATCGGCGCCGCTTGAAGCTTCCAGTGCAACGAACCGGTCGCAGCGTCCAGCGCATAGACAAAGCCGTCGCACGAACCGAAATAGACTTTCCCTTCCGCCACCGTCGGCGGCGAATCTATCCGGCCCTGCGCGGTGAATTCCCAGAGTGCGTTGCCGCGCGCGGCGTCGAGCGCGTAAAGCGTGTGACGGTCCACGGACGCGACGAAGACCCGGCCGTTGGCCGCCGTCAGGCTGGACAGCCGGCCGCCGACGGGCCGCGTCCAGCGCGACGCCAGCGGGAGCGAAACGCTTGTCGCCACCGCCGCGCTTCGTTGGTTGTCATGGCGGTAAGCGGGCCATTCGTCCGCTGCGGGAGGGGTAGATTTCAATGGCGCACTTGCACCGCGAACAGGCTTGGGGAGACTCGCGTTTTCCGAAACGGCCGGCGCGTTCGGGCTGAGCGCGAGGATTCCGGGAAGTTTTTCGTAGAAGTTGCAGGCGCATCCGTTCGGCGGCACGTAGAGCAGGCCGTTGGCGGGCATCACGCCGAACTGGCAGTTGCCGCGGATGAATCGGTCCGATTCCAGCGCGCCGCTCTTCACGTCTATCCACTGGATGCCGTCGCGTCCGGTGATCAGGTAACGCTCGGTCGCCTTGTTCCGATGACAGCGGTGGTGGCCGGCGGAATAGCTGCAATACTCCGTGTCTGGTTTTCGTTTAAGCGTCACCTCGCCCGTCAGCGCGTCGCGGATGTCCACGAAGCCCGGCTTGTCCTTCGATGCCAACGCGCCGCTCCAGATTCTCCCGCCAATCGCCATGACATCCACGGGGAAATGAAAACCGTCCTCGGCGGGACACTCCCACCGCAGGCGTCCATCCTCCGTCGAAAACGCGGCGATGGTCGCCGGTGCGCCGCCGCCCGACAGAACATGGTTCGGCGCGCGTTGCGAGGCGTCGCGGTCGCCGAGATAGACGAGCGGGCCGTTCACCATCAACGTCGGCGACGACCAGGTCGGGCGGTTCATCGCCACGACGCGCGGAGTCTTCCAAAGCGTCTTGCCGCTGGCGCGGTCGAGGCAGACGAGGTTCTTGCTGTTGAGGAAATAAATGTGTCGGGCATCGGCGGCGAGCGTCAGCTCCATCACGTTCATCGTCTCGTCGTCGCCCTTCTGCCAGAGGACCGCGCCGGTCTCCGCCGACACGACGACGATCTTGTGTTGCGCTTTCGGCAACTCCCGCAGCCCGGTCGTGCGCGGCAGGTAGTATTGGTTGATGTAGTTCGGCAGGTCCGGATTGATAAGGAGGAAGATCACGCCCGAATCGGAAACCATCTCGGCTGTGTTGGCGCTTCCATCGAGCGTGCGCAACGTCTGGCCGGAACCGGGGTCGAGCACGCTGACCGGCGCGCAAAGTCCCAACGTGGCGAACACCTTGCCGTCCTGCGCGACCAGCCGCCGCATCAGTTGACTCGGCCCGGAGCGGAAATAGAGATGCTCGAACCAGTCCGGCACGTCCCGTTTCCAGAGCACGACGCCGTTGAAGGCGTCCCGGCAAATGAGCTTCCACACCGCGGGCAGCGAGCTGTTGAAGATCGGCCCCTCGTCCTCGATGGAAAACAATTTCCCGCCCGCCGTGACCATGACCCAGCCAAGCTGGCCGTGATCGCGCGCCCAGCGCGGCGCGGCGACCCATTGCAACGACCGCGACGGGCCGACCAGCGTGTCATGGGAGACGGTGTTGTTTCGCGCGTCGTAGAGGAAGTGTGTCCACTGGTCCATGCCCGTCGGAAACGGTTTGCGCTCCACGACCCACTTGCCGTTCTGCCGATAACAGAGAACGCCGCCGGGACACAACGCCCGGCGCGCGTCTTCAACGGGCAGGCCTTGAAACGACGGCGCGATGACGCAGTTGAGCGTGTTGTCGGGATAAGGCAGCCCGTTGTCGAGAACCAGCGCGGACACACCTCCATAAACGCCGAGCTGCTTCAACCGCTCACGCGCGGCGCCGACGCGGCCCGCATCGCGGTCGAAAGCTTGAACGAGGTGATGTTCATCGCGTCTGAGCGCCGCGAGCAGTTCCGGCTCCTCGCAACCGAGATAGGCCACGACGCCTCCGGAAATCTTCGCCAACCCGTAGATCTCACGCGCCCTCGCTTCAGGGCCGGGGGCGGCCTGCAACGATGAGGCCCAAAGAACCGCCGTCAGAACACAGAATGATCGCATTGCCGGTCAGTTGTTTGGTGTGGATGTTGGCGAGCGCAAGTCCTTCAGTATTTTCACCGCGGCGTCCACGAGCATCTCGCCGGAGCCTGCGGTGCAACGGGCGCTGACGATCTCGTATTTGCCCTCGGGATAGGCGGCGCGGTTCGGGATGTAGCCGATGCTGCCGTTGGCCAGTTCGGCGATGAAGGTGTGCTCGAAGGGTGACGCCTTCTTGAGCGCGAGGCCCAGCTCGACGAAAATTTCGCCCGGCAACGAGACGATGGCGAGGTCGGCGCTGAAGGCGACGACCTGCACTTCGACTTCGAGTGGCGTGTCTTTGTGCGCGAGCGTGTCGAGGATGCAGACGGCGTTGGCCATCATGGGAATGCTCTGTTTCTTCTTGCCGATATTGTCAGCGATGCGGCGGGCCTCGGCGACTTCCTCGTCGGTGATCTTCCGGCGGGGCAGCGTGACCATCACGGAGCGGGCGCGCGGCGCGAAAGTCTTCAAGGGCTGGAGTTTTGGCCACGCCCGGAACGCGGCGGCGGCGAGCACGGTGCCGATGCGCTCGGCTTCGCGCGGGCCACTCTGCTGATTCACCCAGTTCGGGTCGCGCTGGTTGAGGTTCCCGCAGCAGCCGTTGGCGAAGAGCGTGACCATGTCGCCGCCCTTGTATTCGGCGAGGCGTTTGGCGACGCAGCCGCAATAGTCGGCGGAGAACTTCGAGCCGCCCACGACGGTGGGGTGCATCGCGAAGTTGAAATACGTCGCCAGCGGCGCGGAGTTCTTTGCGGCGCTTTCGAGGTGGCAGACGCCCACGTCGGGGTCAATCGGCCCGGCCGGCCGCACGATGTCCGGGTCGCGCTGGGCCGGCATCCACGCGACGGTGCCGTCTTTCATCCAGTCGCGGCGGTTGAAGCTGACGCTCTCCTCGCGGGCCATCGTGGCGGAGGCGCGCGCGGGGACGAGCTTCGCGTTCGCGTCGGCGACGGCGCGGGCGATGAGCGCGGGCAGTTTGGCGGTGAACTCCACCGCGAGCGGCTTCTTGGCGCCGGTGATGTCGTCCATCAGGTTGTCGCGCGTTTGCACCGGCCCGCTGTGCGTGTGCGTGGCGGAGATCATCACGCGCTCCGGCGCGATGCCGCTCTGCTCGGCGATGAGTTTGCGCGCGGCGACGATGACGGGCCGTGCGGTGTAGGCGATGTCGAGCGCGACGAACGCGGCCTTGGCGCCGTCCTGCTCGACGACGATGACCTTCGCGTAAAGCTCGTCGAGCACGCCGTTGGAGGGGCGCAGGGCGTAGGAGCCGGCCAACGGCGTCCCGACCGGCGGCGTGATGACGACCGCGGCGGCGCCGGCCTTGAACTCACCGGCGCACGTTGTGGTGGCATAGAGCGTGGCCACACAGGCGACCAGGGCGGTGAGGAACAAGCGCAGATTGTCTATCGCCGTGTTCATGGTTTACCCCTTTCCTTGCCGGCAGCTCTTGTCCCGAACTGCTTTTCCATCTGGCGGGTCAACTTTTCGATCTCGCGCTTCTGGGCGACGGGGTCCTCGGGCGTGCGCCCTTGGTCGTTGGTGTCCACCATCCACTGTTCCAGCGCCGACCGCAGCTTCGTGAGCGCCTGCTTATGCTCGGGCAACCCGGCCAGGTTGTTCAGTTCGAACGGGTCGGTTTGAAGATCGTAGAGTTCCTCGGCTGGCCGGGATGGCGCCATGAACTTCGCCTGGGCGGCGTTCAACTTGCCCTCGGTGGAAAGCTGGCGCATGAGATTGAAGTTTGGATTGGTTTCATCGGCGTAAGGCATGCTTGGCGGCAGGTAGGGCCGGGCCGGCTCGAAATTGCGGATGTATTTGTAGCGGGCATCGCGCACCGTGCGAACCCGGTCAACCTTCGTGCCCACCCGGTCCATGGCGGTGAACAGATGCCCGCGGCGCCTGGCGTTTGGCCCCAGGAACGGCTGACCGTGCATTCCCTCCGGCACCGGCACGCCCGCCAGCGCCAGGGTCGTGGCGGTCACATCAATCAGGCTCACCAGTTCATCGCTCGTCGAACCAGCCGGCAACAGTTTCGGCCAGCGCACCATCAGCGGCACCTGGCAGCCCTGTTCGTAAGCGAAGTATTTGCCGCGAAAACACTCGCGGCCATTGTCGCCGAAGAAAAAGACGATCGTGTTGCCACCCAATCCCTCCTGTTCCAGCAGGTCCAGCACCGCGCCGACCTTGGCGTCGAGCGCCATCATCGAGTCGTGATAGAGCGCCCAGTCCTCGCGCGCGACCGGATGATCCGGGAGATACGGCGGCAAGGCGACCTTGGCCGGGTCGGTCGGATTCGCCCCCGCCTTATGGTAAATGCGGTGCGTTTCGTTCAAGTTGACCTGGGCGTAAAACGGCTGGTGGCCCTTGAGAGCCTCCCATTTGCTGGAGTCGAAGGGTTTGTCAGGAGGCTGGAAGTTCCAATCCGTCTTGCCGGCGCCGCGCAGCTTCATCGCGGCAGGAAACTCGACGACGTTGGCCGTGAAGTAACCCGCCTCGCGCAGTCGGTCGGTGAGCAACCTCACACCGGCGGGAAGGCGGTGGCCGTCGTCGCGGTGGCTGCGATGATGATGCGCCCCGAACGACGTCTGATACATGCCGGTCATGAACGCCGACCGCGATGGCGAGCAGACCGGTCCGGTGCAGTAGGCTCGCCGGTAAAGCCGGCTTTGCGAAGCGAGCCTGTCCAGACGCGGTGTGCGCGCGTCACGGTTGCCGTAGCATCCCAGGTCCAGCCCGATGTCCTCGGCAATGATCCAGAGAATATTGGGTCTGACTGAAGTTGCCTTCGCTTCGCCACGATTCTCGGCAGCGCTGGCTGTGATCGCGCAGCCAGCCAAGGCAGTGAGGAACAAGCACAGACTGCGTTTCAACTTCATGCCGGTGTTCATGGATTCGACTCAGAGCTTCCAACCGTTGTGCATCGGCCGGTCCAGCATCTGGTTCGCCTCGTCGTCGTTGACGAAGACCTCCCGAGCCGGGTCCCAGCGGAGCTTTCGCTTCAACTTGATCGCGATCTGTTCAAGGTTGCACAAGATGTCCGAGCAGACGGCAATGTCTATCGGCGCGGCCGGTTTGGTCTCGCCTTTGACGGCATCAATGAAGTTCACCTGATGATTGGTGCTCTTGAAGAGATGGATCTCGTTTGGCGCGGTCTGCGCCTTGATCAGCGATTTCGGCTCGGCGTCCATGCCGTTGCGGTCCACATGGATCCAGCCCTCGGTGCCGAGGAACAGCACACCGTGGCCGTGACCGCCCTTCTGCAACGGGTGCTTCTTGGCGGTCGCGTCGTCCATGTGGACCAGCGTGACGCCGTTGGCATAGCGGTTCTCGACCTGCCAGTTGGTGGCGCAGTCGGTGAGCATGTCTTGGGGGAAAACGCCCGTGCCTTCGATCTCGGTCGGGCCGCTGAGGTCGGTGCCGTTTCCCCACTGCGCGATGTCGAGATGGTGCACGCCCCAGTTGCCGATCATCCCCATGCAATAATCGGAGATGCAATACCAGATGCTGTAACCTTTGCCCTCCATCCACGGCCGGCAGCGCTGAAAACAGTAGGGAGCCATCGGTGCGGGGCCGAGCCACAGTTCATAATCGAGTTCCTTCGGCACTGGGTCGATGGGTTGCTTCGGGCACGTCCAGCTCCCTGGCACGCCGACGAGGATCGTCCGCAACTTGCCGATCCTGCCGTTACGGACCAGTTCGCACGCGCGCCGGAAGCTGCCGGTGGATCGCTGCTGCGTCCCGAACTGGAACACCACCTTGCTCTCCTTCACCGCCTTCCGCAGGGCCTGCGCCGCGCGGACGCTCCAGCCAATGGGCTTCTCGCAATACATGTGCTTGCCCCGCCGGACGGCCTCCAGCGCGACCAACACGTGCCAATGGTCTGGCACCGTGATCTGCACGGCATCAATGTCCTTGCGCGCGATCAACTCACGGAAGTCCTTGTAAGCGGCGCAGTCCTTGTTGTTGTAGAACTCGTCCACCGAGTTCTTGCCCTGATTTCGCCGGGTCTCGTGGACGTCGCATACGGCCACGACGCGGACGTCCGGGTTCCCGCGGAACGCCCCCATGTTGCCCCTCCCTTGAATGCCGAGGCCGATGCAGCCCATGACGACCTTGTCGTTCGCGCCGAAAGCAGACGCGGGGATGAGGTTGGGCAAACTGACGGCTGCGGCAGCGGCGGCGGAGCTTCTCAGGAAATCACGACGGTTCATTTGTGTTTTCATGGTCACTCACAGCTTCCAGCCGTTATGCATCGGCCGCGTGAGCCGCTTGTTGGCCTCGTCGTTGCCGATGAACTTCTCCTTCTTCGGGTCCCACTTCAGTTTCGTCTCCAGCCGCGCGGCGATCTCGGCGATGAGGCCGAGCCAGGAGGCGACGTGTGTCGCGTCAATGCTCGACACGGGGTCTTTGCGGCTGCGCATGCAGCTCAGGAAATCGTCGCCGTGGTTGAACGACTTGAATGCGATCTCGTCGCCGCTCTTCTTCTTGATGGTGATGATGTCATCGCCCGGCTCGGCGCACTGATAGACGTGGGTTTCGCCGGGCTTGAGCCGGGCCTTGATCAGCGACTCCGGCTCCGACGTGATCTTGCCGTTTTCCGGGCCGCGGTCCACGTGGACCCAACCCTTGTCGCCGATGAACTTGGTGCCGACCTCTTGCTGCTTCTGGTCGGTGAAGATCATCTTCAAGCCGCTGGCGAACGTGAACGTCGCGTTCCAACTCTCGATGTTGTCGGTGAAGCCTTTCTTGCGATAGACGCCCTTGCACTCGATCTCGCACGATTCCTTCCCGATGGCCGGGCAGCCCCAGTTCGCGATGTCGAGATGATGCACGCCCCAGTTGCAGATGAACCCGGCGCAGTAGTCCCAGATGAGATACCAGTCCGGCCACGCGACGCGGCCGGGGTTGTAGGGCTTGGCCGGCGCGGGGCCGCGCCACATGTTCCAATCGAAACCCTCCGGCACCGGTTGCG
>JACRKA010000105.1 GCA_016219905.1 Verrucomicrobiota bacterium | reverse complement strand
TGAAGTTCGTGAAAGAGGCTGATCTGTTCACCGACGGCAAACGTGCGCGCAAGCCGGAAGGCGTGGATTGGGTGCTCGAAGGCAAGGCCAGCGCACGCATCGAGAACGGCCGGCTGTTCCTGAAGAACGATGCCGGCCATCTCGTGTTCTGGAACACGCACGAGTTCCCCGCCGACGTGCTCATCGAGTTCGGCGTATCGCCGGCGGACTCGAACAAGGGATTGAACATCGTCTTCTTCGCCGCCAAGGGCCGCGATGGCGGGAGCATCTTCGATCTCGGCCAGCCGATGCGCGACGGCGAGTTCAAGACCTACCACAGCGGCGCGATCAACTGCTACCACGTGTCCTACTGGGCGATTGGCGCCCAAGGCGAGGCGCGCGGCACGTCGCATATCCGCAAGAACCACGGTTTCCATCTCGTGGCGATGGGCCGCGACTTCATCGCCGGCCAGGGCGCCGGGCCGCACCGCATCCGTGTGCTCAAGCTAGGCAACCAAATCACCGTCGAGGCCAATGGCAAGATCGAGGTCCGCTGGGAAGACGACGGCAAGACGTTCGGCCCGGCGCTGAAGGACGGCCTCGTCGGCCTGCGCCAGATGTCGCACACCGGCGAGTGCAGCTACACGCATTTCAAGGTGTGGGCGGTGAAAGAGTGAAACGTGAGATGATGAACGCGTATCTTGTAGCCGCCGACGTAAGGAGGCGGGCCGGTGCGAGGAGGTTGGTCGGAAAATGGGCAGACCGAACGGCCAGCATTCGCTTTGCGTTTACTCCCCGATCCCTCCGCCTCCTTACGTCGGCGGCTACGAACCGGAGGCACGCAACATGAACCGGCGTGAGTTCTTGGCAATGATCATGGGCGCGGCTGTCGCGCCTGGGCGGGCCGAGCAAGAAAAGCGGCAGTTCCGTCTCTGGGCAATGGGCGATGCTCACGTTGGCACCGACCTGAAACGGAAACGCGAAAGTCTGGCTGAGGCAATCCGGCAGTCGGAGCAGGAGGATGCGGGGTTCGCGTGGGACCTCGCGCTCAATGTCGGCGATTTCTCCGGCAATCAGAGCGCGCCCGACGATGACGAAGGCCGCGAGGTCGCGCGCCAGTATGAGGCGACCCGAAAACATCGCCGCGAGGATTTCTACGACCTCGCCGGCAATCACGACGCGAGCGGGCCGGGCGAGCCGACGCAAGGGTGGTTCCGCAAGTGGATTGATCCGACCGGCGAGAACACGCAGTTCTCCGGCGTGGACCCGAAGCGGCGGCGTTATCCGGTCGAGGGAACGTGGGAACGTTATTCGTTCCGCGTCGGCAACCTGTTGTTCCTGGTGATGAGCGACCGCAACGACGGCGGCCCGCCGGTCGGCCGTGGCAAACGCGGCGGTTATCCCTCCGGCGCGGTGACGGGCGAGACGTTCGCGTGGTGGAAACGGATGGTCGAGGCCAACCGCGACGCCATCATCATCTGCGCGCATCATCACATGCTGCGCGAGACCACCGTCGGCTCCGGCGATTGGGAGGGCTTGATCAAGAATCCGGACGGAACTCTTACGAGCCGCTATCACGGCCATCAACCCGATGGCGGCAGTTGGGAGGGCGCCTCGTATCTCTACTACGTGGACGGCCAGCCGAAGGCGATGGCGTTCGAGAAATATCTCGAAGCGCATCCGGGCGCGATTGATCTCTGGATTGGCGGCCACACCCACACAAACCCGGACGACAATTTCAACGGACGCACCCACATCGAGCGCAAGTGGGGCGCGACCTTCATCAATTGCTGCGCCCTCAGCCGTTTCCACGTCATGACGCGTTCGCGGCCGATGAGCCGGCTGCTGACGTTCACCGACGGCAGCGCCGAGGCGCGCGTGCAGTGCTACCTCCACACCGCGCAACACGCGCCGCAGGGCTGGTATCCGAAGGCCGAGCGGACCATCAAACTGGGCAAGGCGTTCCGCTGCTGAAGGCGCCGTCAGTTCGCGTATTTGCGCACCAGCGCGGCGGCGACGCGGTCGCAACCTTCCGGCACGCCCTTGCCGCCGATGTTCGTCGCGATGAGGATGGCGAACTGTTTGCGCGGCGCGAGCCACATGACCGTGTAGAACATGGTGTTCGAGCCGTTATGGGTCAGGGCCTCGCCGCCAGCCCAGCCGCGTTTGCAGACGATCCAGCCGAATGCGTAGTCCTGGCCAGCGACGGCCGTGTGTAGCTTCTCGAACGACGCGGCCGACAGCAATGCCGGCTGGCAGCGCCCTGCGCGGAGGTGGAACGCGGCGTATTTGGCTAGGTCGTCGAGCGTGCAATGCACGGTGCCGCCGGGACCGATGGCGGGCGGATTGTCGGCCTGCGGCCCGGGCGGAATCGGCTTCGCCCGCTCCTCCGACCAGACGTGGCCCCACGGTTGGTCGGTCTTGCCGACGGTGGCGGGCGCGCCGAACCCCGCGGAGGTCATGCCCAACGGCGTGAACAACTTCTCGCGCATCAGGTCTTCCCATGCTCGGCCGGTCGCTTTCTCGATCATCGCGCCCACGGCGGTGTAGCCCTGGTTCGAGTAGATGTATTTCGTGCCGGGCGGCGCCTCGGGCGGCTTTGCGAGGACGGCGCGGATGAACTCAAGCCGTTGCTGCGTCGGCGTGCCGCGCATCCTCCACGCCTCGGCCCA
Source organism: Verrucomicrobiota bacterium (assembly GCA_016219905.1). GTDB lineage: Bacteria > Verrucomicrobiota > Verrucomicrobiia > CAIQCK01 > CAIQCK01 > JACRKA01. Next base: position 2,461 of record JACRKA010000105.1, on the reverse strand, counting down.
AGCGGTCGGTTCAGGTTTGTGAGGGACGCCGGCGCGGTGGGCGAGGAGTTGTTCGAGCGTGACGGCGCGGTAGTCGGGATGCATCGAGCTGGCAACTTCCGGCAGCGCATCGGCCAGCTTCGTCTGCCACGTGAGCTTGCCGTCCTCGACGAGCATCGCGGTGAGCGTGGCGGTCATGGACTTCGTGCAGGAGCCGATGTGGAACTTGTCGTCGGGGGTCACTGTGGCGTCCGAGTCTGCTTTGCGCAATCCCACCGCGCCGCGCGCCACTATTCGGCTGTCTTTGACAACAACCGCAGCGAGAGCTGGCAGTTGAAATTCGCCGCGGATCGGTTCGAGGATGACGTTGAGGCTGGCAGACTCCACTTGTGCCTGACAAGTGCTGCTGATGGTCACTGCGACCATCCACGCGATGCAAATCATCATGCTGGCTGTCTTATTCATGCCGGACTTCGTTCCAATGGCTGACGCTCAAGCTCAACGGACTTGGAAGTCTGTTCTACGATTCGGCGTTCGTCGCGACGTAGAACGGATTTCCAAGTCCGTTTCGCCGACGCGCTCAGGACTCGGTGTAGAGTCGGTAGAGCGCGTGGGTGCCAAGTTCCTCCCAGCCGTGCGCGGCGACCTGGTCGTAGAGCTTCTTGGCGCAGGCGAGGCCGGGCAGGTCGAGCTTCATCTCGGCGGCGGCTTCGAGCGCGATGCGCATGTCCTTCAGGAAATGTTTCACGTAGAAACCGGGCTGGAAATCGCCGCGGAGCGCGCGCGGTCCGTAGTTGGTCATGGACCAGCTCCCCGCCGCGCCGCCGCTGATGCTGTCGAGCACGCGCGCGGGGTCGAGGCCGGCGCGTTTCGCGTAGGCGAGCGCCTCGACCCACGAGAGCATCGAGCCGGCGACGGCGATCTGGTTGGCCATCTTGCAGTGCTGGCCCGACCCCGCCGGGCCTTGAAGCCGGATGTTCTTGCCCATGATCTCGAACAGCGGCTTCGCGCGATGGAACGCAGCCTCGTCGCCGCCGACCATGATGACCAGCCGGGCCTCGCGCGCGCCAATGTCGCCGCCGGAGACGGGAGCGTCGAGCGCGGACAGCCCGCGTTTCGCGGCGGCCTCGGCGATGCGCCGCGCGAGCAACGGGCTGGAGGTCGTCATGTCAATGAGCACGGCTCCGGCCCGCGCGCGAGCGATGACGCCGTCGGGGCCGAAGTAGGTCTGCTCCACGTCGCTGGGGAAGCCGACCATCGTGATGACGAAATCGGCCGCGGCGGCGGCGCTGCCGGCCGAGTCGTGCCAGTGCGCGCCGGCGTCGAGGAGCGCCTGCGCCTTGGACTGGGTGCGGTTGAAGACGTGCAGCGTGTGGCCGGCGCGGAGCAGATGGCCGCCCATGCTGCGGCCCATCACGCCCGTGCCGATGAATGCGATCGAGTGGGAGGAGGACATGACGAAGCTGGATTAGCAGCGGGATGAGAGGCGGTCAAATTGTTTTCTGTCCCCGTCGGCGGACGACCTCCATGACTGCCTTCAAGATGAACGGGTTGTTCTTCTCCGACTTCTGGTTTTCCTCAGACCAACGGGCGTAGCCCAGTTCGCGGAAGGCGACATCATCCACCTTGTCGAGTTCCAGCAACACTTCGCGCATCAATCGCCAGCCGTTGAGGCGGAAGTCGTGCAGCACTTTCGCGCCGTTGGCATACGTCAACTGCTTCAACTCGACGCTCACCGAAGCTTCTGGTATCGTCCCCTCCGAGTCGTCCATCGCGGCCAGCCCATTCCAGAAATGCTCCGACGATTCATAGGCCATCTTGAAAAGCGCGGCCCATTTTTCTTCCGGCGGCGGCCACGGCCCCTGATAGCGGACTTTGCCCAAACCGCCGAGGCCCAGCGCCCGCTCGGACCAACGCGCCATGCCTTCAGTGAACCAGCGGTTCTTGAAATAGGTGATGCTGTTCTGGATGACGTGGAAGAACTCGTGCGCCGGCGTCAGGTTGGAGTCGGCTTTGACCGACGTGGCGACGTTGAAGCAGAGCGTCGGCGTGTTTGGCGGGTCGGAGGGACGACGGAAGTGCTGCAATTCGTCATAGGTCACGCCGTTGCTGCGCAGCACGCTTTTGTGCATCAGATGGATGTCGAGAAACGCCGCGCTGCGGTAGCGCTCGGTCTTGAACGGATCGGGAAAGCCGAGCGTCTCGACGAAGAGCAGGCAGGCGGCCCGCGTCTGCGTCGCCACGTCCTCGACCTGGTCCGGCACGCCGTTGCGGTTCACGTCCGGGCTGACCCAGAATGAGTAGAGGCTCCCATTGCGCAGATGGAAACGGAACTTCACCGGCTTGCCAGCCAGCTTCGAAAGGGCGTTAGAAACGCTTTCAGCAACTTGAGTGATTTCCGCAAACGGAGCTTTCAGTTCTTCCACCATCGATTGTCTCCTAACTAGGGTCCGGCGCAAGCCAAGGCCAGAGGAGCCGCAGC
>JACRKA010000104.1 GCA_016219905.1 Verrucomicrobiota bacterium | reverse complement strand
GATCGCCGCGATAAGCTTCTTGTCGCCGGTGAGCGCGGCGACGTCAGCGACGCCGGCGTAGTAATAAGCTGCGCGCACCGCATGGCCGACGGCCTCGTCCTGCTCGTAGATGGGCTTGTGGTCCTGCTGGCCGGGGCCGCGAAGTTTGTGCGTGTCGGCCCGGCCGCGCAGCTCGACGTAGAACTTCGCGAGGTCGAGATAACGCTGCTGGCCGGTCACGCGGTAGAGTTTGCAAAGACCGATCTCGATTTCCTCGTGACCGGGCGGTTCCTTGAGCTGGTCTTTGCCGGGGCCGAAGGTCTTGCAGAGCATGTCAGCGTTCTTGGTGGCCACGTCGAGCTGCGTGCGTTTGCCGGTGGCTTGGAAGTGGGCGGCGGCGGCCTCGTAGAGATGGCCGACGTTGTAGAGTTCGTGACTGCCGCCGAGCCGCGACCACCGTGTCGGCCCGGACATGCCGGGCATTTTCTCCGGCGGGAACAACCGGCGCGCGGTGTAGAGGTAACCGTCCGGTTCCTGCGCGGCGGCGATCTTGGCGATGAGGTCGTCGAGATACTTGTCGAGTTTCGGGTCAGGCGCGAGCGCGAGCGAGTAGGCCGCGCCCTCAATGACCTTGTAAACGTCGGAGTCGTCGAACGGGATGCCCTTGAATTCGCCCTTCATCAAGCCGGCGGCCTTGGCAAAGTTGTCGATGCGCCCGGTCTCCTCGCATCGCTTGAAGTCATACCAGACCGTGACGGCGCGGTTGGTCTCCATGCGCGGCGACCAGAACGAGTCCTGCACGCGCACGGCCGTGAACGGCACAGGGGTGATGGGATAGTCTTTGGCAGGCGCTGCGGCAATGGTGAGAGCCACGGTGGCGAGCAGGCAGGCCGCGGTGACGAGGATGGGTGAGTTGGATGGTTGGCTCATTCTTGTCATTTCCTTTGGTTCCCGCCACGGAGTGGCGGGCTACGACAGCTTTCAGCGATAGATGGCGTGGGTGCCAATATCCACGCTTACCACCACGTCACCATCGAGATAGAACACCGCCCGCAAGTCAGCCTCAACCCACACGGAATAGATCGTCCGGCGAAACCGGGCGGACAAGCTGTGGATCTTATGCGTTCGCAAGCGCGCATCGAAAGGATCGTTCCGAAAACTGGCGAAGGCGCGCCGGGCCGAGTCCTTTTGAGATGCTGTCAGGGTGCGAAGCGCCTTGCGGAACGTCGGCGTCGTCTTGAAGCGATAGTTCACGGACGATCCAGTTCTTTCAAGGATTCGTCCAAGTCGAGCAACTCGCCGCGCTCCGCTTCCTTCATGCCTTGACGGAATGATCCGGGAATCTCGGCCTCCGTCAGGGCGCTCAGTTTCTCCAGCAGCCAGACCTGCTCCTGCTTCGGCAACGCTTCGATCTCGTGCAGTAATTCCTGTGTGCTCATCAGCGTTACTATAACAAAAACTCTCTCAGGTCACACCTGCAAATCATACGGCGTCTGTTGGATCGTGATGTGCCGCGCTTCACGGCCCCGCCTGCAACTTTGTCCGGCCGTCGAGATAGCCGACCGACCGCTTGTTCCGGTGGCGGCATTCCTTCTCGGTGATGATGATGGTTTCCGATGCCGGCAGGTCGGCGGTCTTTTCGCCTGCGTGCTCGATGCGGTAGCTTGGCCCGGACTTGTCGGTTGCGACCGGACAGGTCGTGACGAGGGCCATCGTCTTCGCGTCACCACCCAGATGTGGCCGGAGTTCATCCAGCGTCTTCGGCAGGGCTTGGTCGTGGTCTTGCGCATACGCCATGCTCGCGACATACAACTGGCGGACGTTGCTCATGCACCGGACTTCCATCGCCCTCTCGCGGGCGTTGACAAAGGCGGGGAGAGCGAGCGCGGCGATGATGCCCGTGCTGAACAGGCCGCCGATGCCGCCCGTGACCAGGCCGGCGATGGCGAGGCCCTGGCCGCCGAGGCCGGGCGTCTTGCCGATGCGGACGAGGGCGATGATGCCGAGGATGATCGCGGGGATGCCGGTGACGCACGCGCCGCAGAACAGGCTGAGGATGCCGAGCACGAGGCTGGCGATAGCAATGCCGGCGGTCTTGCGTTGGGGTGCGGGAGAGGCGGCGGGCGGAAACGGTGGCGGTTGCATGGGTGCTCCTTTGTTGGCGTTCGTGCGCTGCAACCGTGACGCTAGCAATCCGCACGGGCCTCTGGCAAGCCGGCAGGTGCCGAGGGTCGCGAGGGTTTCATGATTTCCGGCCCTGCCACTGCGCGGGGATGTGTTTTCGCCGGGATGCGGCGCGGCGGACCAATCCGGCGGAATAATCAATTGACACCCGCCCCAAGGCGTGGAAGCATTTCAGCCGTGTGCCGGGGAGGTTTGCGGCGTTTGCTGGACCTTCCGCGGCGCAGCCAGAAGGAGTCGTTCAACGGAAAATGAGTTTGTGCATTTATCTGCCGGACGGGGCCACCCCGCCCGGTTTGTTGTCTAGCGAAAGCCGCGCCGCGGACAGGGCCGTGGCGGGCGAAGCCGTTCCTTTCTAACCGGGGGTCTGTCGTGCCAGTTCCACTGTCTCAAGCCGCCACCATTGCCACCTACGTCCTCAAGCAGAGGTTCAAGGGCAACAAACGCTACCCGCTCGTGCTGATGCTCGAGCCGCTGTTCCGCTGCAACCTCGAATGCGCCGGCTGCGGCAAAATCCAGTATCCCGAGCACGTCCTGAAGCGCCGGCTCACGCCGGCACAGTGCTTCCGGGCCGTCGAGGAATGCGGCGCCCCGATGGTCAGCCTGCCCGGCGGCGAGCCGTTGATCCACCCGGAGATCCAGGAGATCGTCGAGGGCCTCATCGCCCGCAAGAAATACATCTACCTCTGCACCAACGCGCTGCTGCTCAAGCGCAAGATGGACCTGTTCACCCCGTCGAAATTCCTGACCTTCAGCGTCCACCTCGACGGCCTGCGCGACGAGCACGACTTCGCCGTCAACCGCGACGGCACCTTCGACACCGCCATGGACGCCATCAAGGAAGCCCTCAAGCGCGGCTTCCGCGTCACGACCAACACCACGCTCTTCGAAGGCGCCGACCCGGAACGCGTGCGCGCGTTCTTCGATTTCCTGACGGAGACGGGCGTCGAGGGCATGATGCTCTCGCCCGGCTACAGCTACAGCCACGCGCCCGACCAGGAACACTTCCTCGGCCGCCGGCGCACCACGGAGTTGTTCGGGAAAATCATCGGCAGCCCGAAACGCGGCTGGCAGTTCAACCAGTCGCCGCTGTTCCTGGAGTTCCTCATGGGCCAGCGCGACTACGAGTGCACCCCGTGGGGCATGCCGACCTACAACATCTTTGGCTGGCAGAAGCCGTGTTACCTGCTGCAGGACGGCTACGCGCGCACGTTCGACGAACTGATCAAGGGGACCGAGTGGGGCCGCTACGGCCACCACACCGGCAATCCACGCTGCGCCAACTGCATGGTCCACTCCGGCTACGAAGCCACCGCCGTCAACGACACCTTCGGCACCCTCGGCGGTTTCCTGCGCACCGTGAAACTCACCCTCTTCGGCGGCTTGGGCGAAGGCTACCCCGCGCGTCCCGCTCCGGCCCCGGCCCCGGCCATCGCCGTGAACGCGGGCGGCAACGGCAACAACGGCTCCAACGGCGCGCCCTCCTGCGGCTGCGGCGCGGGCGCGGCGGGCGGTTGCGGCAGCAAGAAACCGGAACTCGCTGCGGCGGGCAAGTGACAGGGATGGATGCGATGAACGACCTGCCAGCAGCCATCGAGAAAGCTTTCGACCACCGCGGCGACGTCACGCTCGACCTCAAGGACGGCCGCCAGATCGCCGGCTACTTGACCAACCGCGAGGCCCGCGGCACCCGCGACCACCCGCAGCCTTTCGTCGAGATGATGCTCGACGGCCAGGCCGAACTGCTCCGCGTCAACTACAGCGACATCGCCGCCGTCCGTCTCACCGGCGAAGACGCTTCCGCGGGCAAGTCATGGGAAGAATGGGCGGCCAAGCATGAGGCGCTGAAAAAGGCGCACGCCATCCACCAAGACCCCCGCGGCCCCGGCCGCTGATCGCCCGCGTCGGGCCATCGAGTCGGGACGCCGGCGTCGGCCGCCAAACGGCCGGAGTTTCCGCGGCCAAAAACTGCAAGACAGCGGTCATTTCGTGTATTGAAATCGAGGGGCGAAATGTTGTCTGATTCAACAATCATGAACGCAATCCGAGCCGTGGCTGCGATGATGGGCGTGCTGGCGTCGTGTCTGCCGGCGTTCGGCGGAACGTCGCCCGCCTTCGAGGGCGCGAAGTGGATCTGGTATTCCCGCGAGCCGATGCCGCTCTCGCAAAGCTTTCCCGCCGGCGTCCATTACTTCCGCGCCGCGCTGACGCTCCCGGCGGGCGCGCAGGTGAAATCGGCCGAGTTGATCATCACGGCCGACAACCTCTACACCTTCCATCTCAACGGCAAACTCGCTGGCGAAGGCCACGCCAATCCCAACGCGTGGGCGCAGCCGAAGCGTTTCGACGTGGCCGCGATGCTCGCGCCGGGGCGCAACGTTGTCGCGGTCGAGGCTGTCAACACCGTGCCCGGCCCCGCCGCGCTGATCGTGAAGCTCGTCGCGCAGCTCGCCGACGGGCGGCAGGTCGTGCTCGTCAGCGATGAGAACTGGAAGTGCATCGGCGACGAGGTGCCGAAGTGGGAGCAACCCGGTTTCGATGACAAGAAATGGCAGGCCGCGCACGTCGTGGGCGACTTCGGCATCGGGCCGTGGAGCCGCGTCACGGCCCGCGGCGGCATCGAGCGCGCGGGGCAGCCGCTGGACGAGGCGCGCAAGGTCACGAAGCACGAACTGGAGCGACTCAAGACCGCCGCGCGCCGCGGCGGCCGGGCCGTGCCGCGCGAGGTGGTCGAGGTCAAGCCGCCGGCGGATTACGCGTGGCCGGAGGGCATCGTCTTCGTCGGCGAGGATTGCAGCCTGTATCGCGGACAGAACCGCAACGGCACCGCCTACGACAGCCTCAACGTCACCATCTTCAATCCGCGCGACTCGCGCGCGTTCCCCGAGCACGACCTGCCGACGCCGATGAAGGTCGGTCGCAAGCTCTTCGCGCTCACACCCGCCAAGCCCGGCGTGATGCCGCGCGTGCTGCTCGACGCGGGCAAAGGCGCGCTCGGCTCACCGACCGTCTCATTCGACGGCAGGTGGATCTACGTCTCGATGGCGCTCGACAGCGAGCCGTTCTACCACATCTACAAGCTGCCCGCGTCGGGCGGCAAACCGCAGCGGCTCACCGACGGGCCGTTCCACGACATTGACCCGTGCGAACTGCCGGACGGACGCATCGTGTTCACCTCCACGCGCATCGGGACGTTCGAGGAATACCACAACCCGCCGTCGCGCTCGCTGTTCACGATGACCGCCGAGGGGCGCGACATCCAGCCGCTGACGCACACGTTCATCTTCGACAACGAGCCGGAGGTGCTCGCCGACGGGCGCATCCTGTTCATCCGCTCCGACAACTTCTTCGATCGCGGCAAGGTCGAGACGCTGTTGCACGCAGTGCATCCGGACGGCAGCGAGGGCTACACGGAGTTCGGCCTTGACCTCGGCCCGGAGTATGGCGGGCGGCTGCGCGCATTCCATGTCGGCAGTCCCGCGCCGATGCCCGACGGCCGCGTGGCGTATGTGTCCAACACCGGCATCGCCGTCGGCCAGCCCGGCTGCCGGCAGGAGGACCTGCAGAACATCGGCGTCGAGGCGGGCGACGTGGCCGCGTTGCCGGACGGACGCCTGCTCTGCACCGTGCCGAAGAAGACGCCCGTTGAGAAGACGGTCAAGAAACAGAAGCGGATCGTTCAGGACTACAGCTACGAGAAGATCGCCATCGTAAACCCGCAGGCCAAGCGCGACGAGGTCGTGATCGTGTTCGACTCGACGGAAGAGCCGCTGCACTCGCCGGTCTATCTCGGCGCGCGGCCGAAGCCGCCGCTGCTGGCAAAGAAAGTTTCCGAAGAGCAATCAAACAACATCGGCGCGACTGGCATCCTGTTCTGCCAGAACTGCCGCTTCACCAAGAACACCGCCGCCGGCTGGCAGCACGTCCGTGCCGTGCGCGTGCTCGCCGGCAAGGGCCTGACGATGCGCTCGTCGCATTCCTACATCGTCCATGCCGGCAGCGACGTGCGCGAACTGGGCACCGTGCCGCTCGCGCCGGACGGCTCGTTCGCGGTCGAGGTGCCAGCCGACACGGCTATCGCGTTCCAGGCCGTGGACGCCGAGGGCCGCAGCGAGTTGAACGAGATGTCGTGGACCTACGTCCGGCCCGGCGAGAAACGCGGCTGCCTCGGCTGCCATCAATCACGGCAGGTCGGCCCGCCGCATTCGGCAGCGATGCTGCAGGCGATGAAGACGCCGCCGTTGAAGCTGCTCGGCGCGGGCCAGCCGCATCGTTTCCGCGGCAACAACGCCGCCGTCACCGGCATGATGGAACTCCAGTTCGACCGCTTCCGCGAGGTCGCGGGCATCAACCGCCACAGCGAGACCGCCAACCCGATGGCGACAGGCGCGCAGGAGGTCGCTGCGCTGATCGCACAACTTCGGGGCAACGATGCCGGGCTGAAGACGACGGCGGCACAGCGGCTGGCGATCTTCCGTAACCCGGCGGCTGCGTCCGCGCTGGCCGAGGGGCTGCGCGACACGAGCCGCGAAGTGCGCGTGGCGGTCGCAACGGCGCTGGCGGCATGCGGCACGCGCGAGTCGGTGCCGCCGCTGCTGGCCGCGCTCAGCGACGCGGAGCCGCTTGTTGCGCAGTCGGCAGCCGTCGCGCTGGAGAACCTGACCGGCCACGCGAACGACTTCAACGCTTTCGTCAAACCAACCGAACGCGAGAAGGAGGCGGCGAAGTGGCGCGAGTGGTTCCGTGGCACGAACTGGGAGAAGATCGAGGTGGAGCTTGTCCAGCGCATCGCGAGCAGCGACCGCGACGGGGTTCGTCGCGCGGCGGTCACGCTCAGCCACACCGGCAGCGGCGACGCGGCGCGCGCGGCGTTGCGCGCATGGCTCGTCCGCGAGCGCGACATCAACCCGTTCCCCGAATGGCGCAAGACCCATCACGGCGACGGCGCGAAGTTCAACGCCGAAGCGGCGGTCAACCCGCGCACGTTGCAGGCCGTCACGCGCGCCATCGGCAGTTTGAAGGACAAGGCCGCCGTGGCGCTGCTGGCCGAGACGCTTGAGCGCCACAGCGACCCGGCGACGGGCAATCTGTTTCTGGCGGAAGCCTGCGCCGAGGCGCTGGGCCTCATCGCGACGCCGGAGGCCGAGGCGGCGCTCATCAGCGCGTTCGCGAAGCTGAAGGATTATCCGCAGCATACGAACTGGTATGGCGACCACAGCGCGTTGATGGCCTGCCACGCCGCGCCGATCCATTACCTCATCGCCGAGGCGCTCGACGCGATGGGTTCGACCCAGGCGGGCGCGATCGTGCCGCATATCATCCGCTCGGTGCCGACCGATCCCGACCGCGCGTTGTTGCCGGAGAACGACGACTGCGAGGCGCTCTTCGGCCGCGTCATGCGGCGCAGCGGCGCCGAGGCGACGGTCATCGAGACGTGCCTCGCCATCCTGGGCGACACGCAGGAGACGAAGGCCAAGGAGATCGCCGACGCGATTGCGGCAACGCATGGCGCGTGGGGCGGCAAACCCGACCCGGAGAACCGCGCGGCGCAAATCCTCTCGCTGACCTGCCGCGACCGCAAATACGAGCCGCGCATCCGCGCCGCGTTCGACCGCTATTGCGCGCGGCCGAACGACCCGATCAAGCGCGTGTTCGACACCGGCATCCCGGTGGTGTTGCAACTGCCGGTGAAGAACTGGGTCTGCTTCTTCCTTGCCCGCTCGCTCGGCAACCTCGCCGCGCCGGAATCGTTGGATTCGCTGCTGGCCGCGCTGAAGGCGCCGACGGAAGCCGCCAACGGTTATCCCGATCCGCTCGGGCCGGGCTGTCTGTTCCTCCACGACGACTTGACGCCATGCTGGCGCGCCGCAGCCGCGTGGGCATTGGGCCGCATCGGGGACAAGCGCGCCGTGCCGTTGCTGCTAAAGGTGATCGAGGACCTGAAGAACGCGCCGGACACGCGCCACGCCGCCGCCGAGGCTCTCGGCCGCATCGCCGACCCCGCCAGCCGCGAAGCGATGCGCAAGCTCGCGGCGGACTATCCGGAGGTTTCGACCCGCCGCGCGCTGTTGGAAGCGTGCGAGAAGATCGCAGCGCCGAAAAAAGTCGCCGCGCGCTGAAGAAGCACCGGAGCGGAAGCCATGTCAATGGACGCGGCGGTCCGGAAGGGAAATGACGATGACGATCAAGAACGCGCTGCTATGGGGACTCTGTGGATGGACGTTGGCTCTGGTGTGCGCGGGGAGCCAGCCTGCGGCTGCGCCCGCACCGTTTGCGGTGATCGAACTGTTCACATCGCAAGGCTGATCAAGTTGTGTCCCCGCCGACCAGTTGGTCGGCGACCTCGTCGCCGAAGCCAGGCTCCGGAAGCAGCGGGTGTTCCCGCTGGCCTTCCATGTTGACTACTGGGACCGCCACGGTTGGCGCGACCCGTTCAGCGACGCCGCGTTCACGAAGCGGCAGTATGATTACGGCCACGCGTTTGGGCTTTCGCGTGTCTATACGCCCCAGATGATCGTCAATGGCGCCGAACAGTTCATCGGTTCCGACCGCGCGCTGGCCGAACGCGCCATCCAGTCCGCGCTCGCGCGGCCCGCGCGTGTTGCGTTGTCGCTGCGGCTCCGGCCATGGACCGGCGTAGGACCGCTCACGGCCGAATATGAGGTATCGCCTCATCTGACGAGCTTGCTCCTGAACTTTGCGGTTGTTGAGCGCGGACTGGTTCGACAAATCGAACGTGGCGAGAACGCCGGCCGCAAGTGGCGCCAGGACAACGTCGTGCGTGCGTTTGGCACGGTGGTCCCGACGGGCGGTGGCAAGGGCATCGCCCAGATCACGCCGCCGAAGGACTTGGTTCGCGAGAACGCCTCCGTCATCGCCTACGCGCAGTATCGGCACAATCGGGCTGTGCAGGGAGTTGCTGCGGCTGATCTCGTTGGGGAAGCCGGCCGTTGAAACCCAGGTCGAGCAGCGGTGGCAAGATTTGGGAAGGCCGTTTATAAAGGCTGAAGTCCCGGCTGCATGGGGTCGGTCCAAAGGATAAAGTTGCGCGCAGGCGAGGCTACTTCGTCTTGTTCTCGAACCAGACCGGGCCGCCATACTTGCCGGTCACGATGATGTCGAGGTCGCCGTCGCCGTCGAGGTCCTCGACGACGTTGTTGATGCCGGAGCCGATGCCTTTGTCGTAGCTCACCGCATACTTCGTCCACGAGACCGACGGTTTGCGCTGGAGGCGATACCAGTAAACGCCGAGCGGGCCGGTCTCGTCGGGGTCGCTGCCGTTGTGGGCCATGAATCGCTTGGCCGTCACGAGGTCGGGCTGCCCGTCGCCGTCCATGTCCGCCAGCGTGAGGCTGTGGGCCTGCGTCCATGTGTCGTCAATCAAGTGCCGCTTCCACTGGATGTCGCTGCCCGCGCGGACCTGCTCATACCAGAAGATGCCGTAGCGGTGCGCGGAGCTGGTGACGATGTCATTGAGGCCGTCGCCGTTGACGTCATAGACCAGGATTTGCGGTGTGTGCTCGGACTTGCCCTCTTCCTTGCAGCCGATGGCGATCGGATGCTCCTTCCACGTGCCCGCTGCCAGGTCCGCCGGCGCCTCGAACCACGCATCGGGCCGCACGATGTCGGGCCGGCCGTCGCCGTTGATGTCGCCCACGCCGCCTCCAAAGTTGCCGGGTTTCTCGGAGACGACGTGCTTGGCGAACGTTCCTTTCTTGTCGCCGGAGGTCAGCAGTTCATACCAGACTGTCGGTTTGACGTGGGGCAGGATGTGCGTCGGCTTCTGGCCGCACTTGCCGGTGAGGTCGCAGAGGTCGGCGGTCTCGAAGTTCATGCCGCTGTCCAGGGTCGTCTCCTTCCACAGGCCGCCCGCCTTGCCGGGATTGCGGAACCACGTGATGGACTTCTCGTGCCAGAACGCCGCCACCACGTCGAGCAGGCCGTCGCCGTCCACGTCGAGCGGCAGGTTGGCGAAGTCGTGGAAGTAGCCCTTGCCCTTGTCGTCCACCTCGCCGGCGAGCTTGCGGATCTCGACCGGCGTCCACTTCGGCGCGAGGTAGAGGTTCGGCCCGGCGACGATGTCGAGCTTGCCGTCGTTGTTGAAGTCGCCGACGCAGCACGCCTCGCTGCGGAAGCTGCCGACGCGGTGCATGGCGAACTTCACCGGGCCGGCGGGAGGTTCGGCCGCGAAACCCGCGGGCGCGGCCAACAGAATCACCGACAGAAGAGGCAGGAAGGACTTGTTCATGCCTTCTCCCTAGAACAACGGGCCGCCGGCTGCAACGCAAAACTGTGACGCAAAACTGTGACGGCAATCCCGCCCCGCCACGGTCGCCGCCTTACCCCTTGTCCGTCGCTGGTTTTGCCGCCTGAAAAAAATCTTCGCCTCCCCTGTTACATTTCGCGGCCTCATTCGACAGAGCAGGTGTAAGGGCGAAAGCCCGATGAAGGAAGAAACAATGAAAACCCAAACCGCAAAGGAAACATCAGCAATGAAAAAGGCACTCATCACCCTGCTCGCAGTTCTGGCCACCGCGTCCGCCTCGTTCGCCCAAGGCTACCACTACGTCAGCCCGCACTTCCGCAGCAACGGCTCTTCCGTCGGCGGCCACTACCAGACCAACCCCGACCGCAACTTCTACAACAACTGGTCCACCCAGGGGAACCGCAACCCCTTCACCGGCGACCTCGGCCACCGGACGACCCCGAACCACTCCGGCAATGGCGGTGGCTACTTCGGCTACTGATCCGATGCGGTGCCAAGAGGCTGAGCCTCGGCGCGGCGGCACAACACACACTCGTGGTTGTGCTTCTCCGCCGGGGCTTGGCTCGTTGTTTCGGGCTTCTCATCCCGGCGACTTGTGATAACCTGCGCGCCAACTTCCGGAGGTCATCTTGGCGACCGACACCAACGAGCAGAAGCTCAAGGCCCGTTGCCTGCAAGGCGACGCCGACGCATGGGCGGACCTGTTTCGGATTCACTTCCGCCACGCCGAACTGGTCGCCTTGGCCCCGCCGTTCCGGTTCAGGGCCACCGAAGCCGAGGACATCGCCCAGGAAACCGTCATCGAACTCGCCCGCAAGCTCGGCGAGATCGGCAACATCCCCGCCTTCGTCGGCACCGTCGCCCACAACAAATGCGTGGACCGCGTCCGCAAGATGAAACCCGTCTTGGAATCTGACCTGCCGCGAGGCGAAGAAGACGATGATCCGTCTCTGGACCAGGTCGCCGCAACGGAGCCGCTGCCGGAGGAACTGGCTGGCAACGAAGCCTTCGGCCTGTTACTCGGTGCCGTCGAGACCTTGGGCGAGATGTGCCGGGGCATCCTCCACAACCGCTTCTTTGAGGAACTCGCCTACAAGGACATCGGCGAGCGCCTGTCCATTCCCGCGCCGCAGGTCGGCGTCTATCTCGCCCGCTGTCTGGCTCGGCTGCGGACGCAGATCGAGCAGCGCCCCGACCTGTGGAAAGAGCTGGAAGCCCTGCTGTGAGGAAACCATGAAGCCCGACCCCGAAGCACAGGAACGATACGAGGAATTGCTGAAAAGCGATTCCGGCATCGTCGTGCCGCCGTCGCCTGCTGGAGGCGAACAACACAAGCTCCACATCCTCACCGCGCTGCTGAACAAATACAAAGCCGCCGTCCGCCCGCCCGTCACCGCCAGGCATGACGCCACCGGCTACGAAGCCAGGATTCAGCGCGTCATGCGCCTGACCGAAGGCATCCGCCCGGAGCCGCCAGCGCGCCGCGATTACCTCGCCCCGCTGAGACAATTCCTGAGCATCGATTGGGCAAGGCCCGTCGTGTGGGTGCCGATAGCCGTCTCCGCCATGCTTGTGGCCGGCCTGACGGTCTTCTTGGTGAACAACCAAATGGGCGAGGGCCGCCACACGCTGCTGGTGATGAACTGCATCCCGGCTGATTCCGTCGCCCAACAGTTTGTTCTGCGCGGCGGCACGACCACTCAGGTTCGCTCAGCGGAGATCACGACCAGCGTGCTGAGCGTTGTCGGCAGCAAGTTTGCCCCCGATGCGCTGGCGACACGCTACGCCGACGCGCAGGAACACCCGGCTGGCCCCGCTACCACATACCCGGAGGCTCTGCTGCGTGGCACCTTGCAACGCTATGCGCTCATCATCGCCCGCGCTCCCACGGCCGATGGCGGCCAGTTGGAGTTGCGCCTCTACGACACGAAGAAAAAGGCGCTGGTCGCCGCCAAGCGGATCGAGGCTTCCGACCCCGATGAATTGCGCGAAGTAGTGAGAAGCGGTGCGGAGTCACTCTTGCGCCGAGCACTGCCACACGGAAACCGTTGACCTAATCATCCGCGAAAGAAAACGAGGTCACGAAACACTCAAGACATATGAGATGTTCGGTTTACATCTTCTTGGTTTTGGCGATGACTTGCGCGCCCTCTGGCGACCTTGACGCAGAGGACAAAGCCAGCGGAAAACCAGATGTGCCAGCCGAGGTTCAGGAGCTTGATGGCCAGGTTCCCAAACTTCTCCAGCAAGGTAAATTCGCTGAAGCGGTTGAAGTGGCGGGAAGAGTCCTCGATGTTCGGTTGCGCACATTCGGGCCAGACCAGCTTGATACCACGTCAAGCTTAAGTGTGCTGGGGCTGCTCGCCCAGAGAATGGGTTCTTACACAAATGCTGAGACGGCGTGCATGAAGGCACTGGCTGTTCATGAAGCGGTCTTAGGTCGGAAACATCCATCTACTGCGCACAGTCTTTTCAGACTCGCAAGCGTTGATTGTGCACGTGGGAATCTCGCGCGCGCGCAAGTTGCCACCAAGTTCGGTATGGAGATTTTCCAGACAGTCTATGCTTCCGACAATCTCAAGTGTGCGAGCAACCTGGTTGCCGAGGCGGAAATTAGCTGCGAGCTGCGTAGCTATGCGGCAGCGGAACCACTCCTAAAGCGCGCCTTCGATATTTTGGAAAAAGCTCGAGGGCCCGAGCACCCCGAAACGGTCACTACTCTCTACAAGCTTACTGCCGTGTATGTGAAAATGAAGAACTTTGCGGCGGCGGAACCACTCGGCGAACGAGTGGTTAAGGTCGCAGAAAAAGTCCTTGGTCCGAGCCATTCTCATACTGGCCTGTGTCTCCACACTCTTTCCAAATGCTACGCCGCACGCAACGATTACGCAGCGGCAGAATCGGCGTGCAGACGCGCGCTCAAAATCGTCGAGAACGCTGAAGGGACAAACAGCTTCACTGCCGCCATTGTTCTGAACAACCTGGGTGAGATTTGTGAAGGGCGGAAGAACTACCCGGAAGCTGAGTCAAACTTCAGGCGGGCACTCACAATTATAGAGAAGACAGTGGGTCTGGAAAATGAACGAGCCTCAACAGCCTTTACTGGCCTAGCACGGATCTACTGCGCACGCTACAATTACGGCCTAGCAGAGTCCTTACAGCAACGGGCGATCACCATCCAAGAAAAGGTGCTCGGCAAAGTCCATCCAGACCTTGTCGACAGCTTGAAGCTGCTCGCATGGATTGCGAGTGCTGGGGGAAACTATGAAGCCGCGAAACCACTTTACGAACGCGCATTGGCAATCTGCGTGGGAACATTTGGAAACAGCCATCCCTCTGTTGGTCATAGCCTGCAAGCCCTGGCGTCGTTTTACAGTCAGAGGGATGATTATGTTTCAGCGGTGCCGCTGCTTGAGGGAGCGCGTGAGATTGCGGAAAAGACCTTGGGAGCAGATCACCCATCAACCGCATCCATCCTGGCCGATCTCGGGGAGGCCTACTACCGAATGGGTAATTATCCTGCGGCGGAACCCCTATACCGACGCGCCTTCGAAATCATGCGCAAGCGTTTCGGGCCTGACAGTCCCGAAACTGCAACATCCCTTGAAAATATTGGCGGCCTACACCACGCAAGGGGTGATTATCAGAAGGCAGAGTCTTTCTACAAACAGGTGCTTCAAATACGAGAGAAGTCTCTTGGCACAGATCATCCCAATGTTGGAGACGCCTTGGAGAACCTCGGACGGGTCTATTTCAGCATGGGTAATCTGACAGGGGCTCGTTCGGCGTATGAGCGTGCCCTCGCAATCTACGAGAAAGCCTTTGGTTCTAGACACCCGGCCTATGCTTCCGTCCTAGACGACCTCGCTACGCTGCACCGTGTATCGGGTAATTACGATCTTGGAGAGCGGCTCTGTCGCCAGGCGCTCGCTATCCGAGAGAAAGCCTTTGGGCCAGACCATCCCACAACCGCTTCAAGTCTTGATGAGTTGGCCGCGTTTCTTCTAATCAAGGGCCAAGTTCGCGAAGCTGTGGAAGCTGCAAAGAGGGTCTGGCGCGTTGCAGAACAACAACGTGACCAGATTTTCTCCTTTGCAACCGAGAGCGAACAGACCGCTCTCGCCGACAGGCTTCGACGCTCGATCAACGCTTACATATCACACGCAGCCAACCGCTTACTTGACGAACCTGAAGCCCGAAGGGCGTCGTTGAACCTCGTTCTCTCTGCCAAGGGTTCAGTCTTAGAAGCGATAGCGTTGAGACAGGCAAATCTTCGCACAAGTCCCAACCCCGAGTTAAGACGCCTCTATATGGAATGGCGAGCGGTTGGGGAGATGCTATCCAAAGCAACGATGGCGAGTCCAAAGCAGCAAGAATTGGACAAACGCTTCCTCCAAATTGAAGAGCTTGAGAAGAAGAAGGAAGAGGCTGAGCGCGTGTTGGCACGCACTTCAGCTGTGTTTGCCAGCGAGCGGCGCGCTTTTCATGCGACACCGTCTGATATTGCGCGGCACCTGCCTGCGGGGGCAGCTCTAGTCGAGGCGGTCAAGTATCAACAGTTCCTTTTCAATTCCAAACCCGGCAAGAAAGAATGGGGCGACTGGAACTTCGCGGCCTTTGTCGTCGGTGGAGGAGGAAAGACGATGGAATCGGACGTTGCTCTGGTGCGACTTGGCTCAGCCGACAAGATCGAAGCGGCAGTGAAGAAGTGGCGGAAGGCGGCGGCACCGGATGAACAAGGCCGGCGCTCGGAGAAGTCCGCGCTGGATGCAGCCTCGCAAGAACTGGCCGCGCTCGTCTGGAATCCGATTGTTCCCGCGCTGGCCGGATGCCGAGAGGTTTATATCTCGCCCGACGGTGAACTGTCCTTCGTCTCTTTCGCATCACTGCCGGGAAGCAAGCCAGACAGTTTCGTGATTGATGATTACGACATTACATACGTTGGCACGGGGCGCGACCTGGTGCGAACCGGCAGCAACAACGCCAACGCTCCGTTGCTGGTCGGTGCGCCTGATTTTGGAGCAGTCAGCAGTTCATCCGCGTCATCAGCGTTATCCGCGGTCCAGAAAGACAAACAAAAAGGTTCAACCGCAGATGGCGCGGATAGCGCGGATGCAGAGCAGAAAGAATTGCTGGCAATGAGGCCGGGCATTTCTGATTTGCGCTCCTTCTCGGCGCTGACGTTCCCGCCGTTGCCCGGCACGCGCGCCGAGGTTGAATCGGTTGGCCGCTTGCTGCAAGACCGTCGCCAGAATCCGAGTGTGCTGACCGGCCCGAAAGCTGACGAAGCCACGGTGAAAGCGGTGAAGCATCCCGCCATTCTCCATCTCGCAACGCACGGCTTCTTCCTGCCCGACACCGGACTGGATGAAATGATGAGCGGTCAAGACCGTTTCCGGTCACAACTCAGCGGTGACATGGCCAACGCCGCGGCAGGCAAGCTCTGGCGGCAGATGAAGCTCAAGAATCCGATGCACCGCTCCGGCATCGCCTTGGCCGGGGCGAACGACACCATCAGCGGGCGCCGCGAAGCGGGCGGCAACGACGGCATCCTCACCGCCGAAGAAGTCGCCGGCATGGATTTGTGGGGCACGAAGATGGTCGTGATCTCAGCGTGCGAGTCTGGCCTTGGCGAAGCGAAAGGTGGCGAAGGCGTATTCGGTCTGCGGCGTGCGTTCACCATCGCCGGCGCGCAAAGTCTGGTCATGTCCCTTTGGGCCGTCTCCGATGACGCCACGCGGCAACTGATGGAATCCCTCTACCGCCACTTGCCGGAAGAACGCACCCCGCAACGTGCCTTGCTTGCCGCCCAGCGCGAATGGATCGCCAAGAAACGCGCCGCCGGCCTCTACCCGCATCCCGTCCACTGGGCCAGCTTCGTAGCCAGCGGCATCGGGCTGGGGCTGGAGAAGAAATAGCGCGGCGACCGTCTCAGCCCGGAAAACCGAAATCCGAAACCGCGAAATTCGAAAGACACTCGAAATTCGAATGACGAAAGCCGCGGTGCGGAAGGCATAAAACAGTCCAGCCTGTTGCCGCCGTTTCGAGCTTCGGATTTCAGATTTGTTTCGGATTTCGAGTTTCGAACTTCGGATTTCGATCTCAGCAGTATCGTCCCATCTCCTCCGCCAGCGGCGTCAGCAACTCCAGTTTCCACGGCTCGACGCGGGGGGCGACCGAGCACGCCGTGCTGAGGATGTAGCCACCGCCGGGCTTGCCGATGCGGATGCGCTCGCCCGCCTCGGCGATGACCTGCTCCTTCGTCTTGTAGTCGAGCAACGCGACGGAGTTCATATTGCCCTTGATGAAAAGGCGGCCGCCGACGGCACGCTTCGCTTCCGCCAGCTCGACGTTGCCGAGCGGCGGCGGGTCGAGCGTGTCGAGACCGTCTATGCCCGTCTCGGCCATCAACTCCAACCGGTCGCCGATCCGGCCGCAGGTGTGCGTATAGACCGGCACGCCGGTGGGCCTGATCGCGTCGGTGAGCCGCCGCTCGTAAGGCACCACGAACTCGCGATACATCTCGCGTGAGATGAACCCGCCGCCCGCGAACGCCGACGAGATGAGCACCGCGTCCGCGCCGCGCCGGGCCTGCGCCACACCCAACGCGATGGACGCGGCCGTGAGCCGGTCCAGCAGCGCGTGGCACTTGGCCGGGTCGGTCATCAGCCCCATCAACGCCTCTTCGTAGCCGAACAGCTCCATCAGGTGCGTGAACGGCGAGAAGACCTCTTCGTGGACGGAAACCTCGTCGCCGACTGCGGCTTTCACGAGGTCGAAGGTGCGATGGAAATACTCCGGCACTTCGCTCAACGGCCCCAACTTCGTTTTCCCGGCCAGACGCGGCACATGATACGTGTTCCAGATGTAGCCGGTCAGGTCGTCGAGGCTGTCCAGTTTGTCGGGGTCGAGCGTGGCGAAGTCCGCGCGCTTTGGCGGCGAGCCGTCCGCCGCGTAATGATGCGCGCTGTCGTTTGGCGGCACGATGGTGTAGTCGCCGTTCTTCCAGACGAGCTTCTCGCCACCATCGCTGGTCCGTTCGATGTGCGCCACGGCGTCGAGGATGTCCGCCGGCCGGCCGGGGATGTTGATGAGAATGCCGTCGAAGCGATAGCGCCGCTGCAACTTCACCATCGCCTCGGCGAATCCCTCGCTCGTGAACCAGACCCGGTGCGGCGGCAGGCCGGCGTTCAGGAAGTAGTGCCCCAGCGAAAGCTGGCACATCACCGGCACGCGGTCCGGCTGCTTGTGCTGCATCGCCAACGCGATCCGTTGTTTGCCATTCATCGTTCAACCTTTCTGTCCGCGCTCCCGCGTCTCGCGCGGCGAGCGGCCGGTCTGCGCGCGGAAGACCGTCGCGAAATACTGGCTCGACTGGAACCCGCACGCGAACGCCACCTCAGTGATGCTCATGCCGGGCCGCTCCGCCAGCATCCGCGCTGCGGCTTCGACCCGGCAGCGCGTCAGGTAGCCGATCGGTGACATGTTGGTGATCTGTTTGCAGTAGTGCGAAAAGTAGCTCCGTCCCAGCCCGCATTGCGCGGCCATCGCGTCGAGCGTCCACGGCTCCGTCACGCGCTGGGGCAGTTCGTTGAGGAACATCCGCACCGTCCGTTGCGTCGTCGAGAGGCTCTCATCGAGCCGCGGGTTCTTCCGCTCCAGCAACTCGGCCAGTGCGATGACCAGTTCGTTGATGTAGATCTGCACGCGCGTCAGGTTCGTCGCGCCCGTGCCGCGCGCGACCGCTTCGCCGAGCTTGGCGAAACACCGCCCGATCTCCGCGTCGGCGCGCCAGACGGGCCGCTCGTTGTGCCGGAGCCGCGCCGTCAGCCGCGCCAGTTCCGTCTTCGGGCACAGCAACCACGACGGCCAGCGCCACGGCTGGTCGGGCCGGCGCACGCCCACGTCCAAAATCAACCAGTGCAGCCGGCTCGCCGTGACGTCCGGGTTTCCGACGCGGTGCCGCTGCCACGGCCGCGCGATGGTCAGGTCGCCCGGCTCCAGCACGCAGGACTTGTTGTCGAGCGCGAACGGCACGCGGCCGACCGCGAGGTAGGTCAGCTCGATGCCCTCGTTGCGATGCCAGTCCAAACCCCACGATTGGTTGCGGGGCGCGTCCCAGAAACCCACGGAACGCACCTCGCGCAGCACGCCCGCCGGCAACCGCCGCCCCGGATAACCGCCGCGCGCCATCGCCTCCAGCCGCACCTCGCCTCGCCTCGCCGCCGCCCGCAGCGGTTCGCAACGGTCCGCGTGGTAAACTGCGTCCGGGCTGGAGAAGATGGCCGTGTGTGTGCGCGAGTCGGGCATGGTCGAGGCCGCCGGGGTTCAAAATCTACCAGCAACCAATTCTGGACGACAGACTACGCGGGCCGTGTATCATGTCAATCGTCGGGTTTTGGCGACAGCAAGAACACGCAATCTCAAACCGGAGACACCGATGACGACCGCATCCGATTCCTCCTCGACCCCCTCCATCAATCGCCGCGATTTCGTCCGCACCGCCGCCGCCGTGGCCGCGGTCGGCGCCGCGCCCTACGTGGCTCGCGGGCGCGTGCTCAGCGCCAACGACCGCATCGGCATCGGCTTCATCGGTTGCGGCCACCGGGCCAGCGCGCACATGAAGTCGCTGGAATGGTTGCAGACGCAACAGAAGCTCGCCATCGAAGCGGTGGCGTTCAGCGATATGTATCGCCCGCGCATGGAACAGCGGCGCGACGCGATCAACAAGCAGGCCAAGACCTACCACGACTACCGCGAATTGCTCGCCGACCCGGCTGTGGACATCGTGTGCATCGCCACGCCGGACCACCATCACGCGCCGCAGGCCATCGCCGCGCTCAAGGCCGGCAAGCACGTCTATGTCGAGAAGCCCATCACGCATTGGCGGCAATTCAAGCTGCTGAAGGAACTGAACGAGACCGCCAGCCAGTCGAAGGCGCTGTTGCAGTGCGGCACGCAGGGCATGTCCTGCTCGGCGTGGCGCCAGGCGCGCAAGCTCATCACCGACGGCGCGATCGGCCAGCCGATCCACGCCGAGGCCGGTTACTTCCGCGTCGGCGACTGGGGCGAGCGCGGCATGCACGTGGACGACCCGAACGCCAAGCCCGGCCCCGACCTGAACTGGGACGAGTTCCTCGGCGATTCGCCGAAGCGCGAGTTCAGCGTGGACCGCGTGTTTCGTTGGCGGTTGTTCGAGGACTACGCGGGCGGGCCGGTCACCGACCTCTATCCGCACTGTTTCACGCCGGTGGTCTATATGCTCGGCGTGAAGTGCCCGAGCACCGTTGTCGCCAGCGGCGGCATTTATCGTTATCCCTACGAACTGCGCGAGGTGCCCGACTCATTCAACCTCCTGATTGATTACCCGGAGAAAATCACCGTGGCCGTCCTCGGCACGCAGGGCAACAACCATCCCGGCACCGGCCCCGCGCCGAGCGGCAGCGTCGGCCGCGCGCCGGTCATCCGCGGCTGGGACGGGACGATCACATTCACGCCGAAGGAGGTCGTGCTGACACCCACGCAAGGATCGAAGACGAAACCTGCGACCTTCCCTGTCGAGTCGCGTGAAGACCTCGTGAGTTTCTGGAAGAGCTTCCTCGACGCCGTCCGCGCCGGCCAAGGCCCCACCGCCAGCCCGATGGACCTCGCCTATCACAC
Organism: Verrucomicrobiota bacterium; assembly: GCA_016219905.1. Taxonomy (GTDB): domain Bacteria; phylum Verrucomicrobiota; class Verrucomicrobiia; order CAIQCK01; family CAIQCK01; genus JACRKA01. The sequence goes on along the minus strand of JACRKA010000104.1, from coordinate 15,689 downwards.
GCAGACCGCGCTCATCATGGGCATGTTGGCGTATCGCGCGCAGAAGACCGCGAAGTTCGACGCGCAGAAACAGGAGATCGTGATCTAGCTGGGACGGCGACATTCTTGTCGCCGATGACTCAAACCAAGAACAACCAAACTGGAGACAAACTCATGGCCAAAATCAAAATCGGCATCAATCTGGAATTCGTCCGCCACGCGGACAAGTCGTTCGAGTGGGGCGCAGCGAAGGCGGCGGAACTGGGTTACCGCTACATCGAGCCGTGCTTCCTGATGGGCACCTGCCTGCTCAGCAACGCCGGCTATTGCCACCTCCAATCGCTCGACACCGACCCCGAATACTACAAAGACTTCTGCGCCAAGCAAAAGCTGAAAATCTCCGGCGTCAGTTCCCACTCCGACCTGCTCGACACGCGCATCGGCGTCGAGTATGCCCGCAAAGGCATCATGTATGCCCGCGCGTTGGCCGACCGCGGCCTGTTCGACACCCCGCCAGTAGTGCAAATCTGCGAGACGATGTTCCCGCCGAAGTGGATGAAGCCCAAGGACGCCTACGCGGTGATGAAAATGAACCTGCGTCCGATCATGGACTGCTGCGCCGACAACGGCGTCTATCTGGGCGTGGAGCCGCACGGGCCTTACACGGCGCACGCGAAGAGCATGTTGCGCATCCTGGAACTGAACGACTCGCCGTGGCTGCGCGTGAACTTCGACACCGGCAACTCCTACCTCGCCGGCGAAGACCCGTATGAGTTCCTGAAAGCGGTGAAGGACAAGCTGGTTCATCTCCACGCCAAGGACATCAGCGTGGCCCAGAGCGATGCCGAGCGAGGCAAGGTGGCCGGCACCGCCGTCGGCTGCGCCTGCGGCGACGGTGTGATTGACTGGGCGAAGGTCGCGAAGATCTGCCGGCCTCTGAAACGCGACCTCATCTTCTCCGTCGAGTGCGGCACCGTCGAGCAGGCGGAGAGGAGCTTGAAGCATTTGAAGTCAGTGCTGTAACGGAGAGGGCGATGAAACCCGAAAGTCGAAACTCGAAATCCGAAATAAACCCGAAACCCGAAATCCGAAACCGGAACGGGCCGGCGGGCGGGGTAACAACTGTGTCGCGGGTCTTCGAACTTCGAACTTCGAACTTCTTTCGACTTTCGACCTTCGGATTTCGGTTTTGTCCCCTGCTCGTCTGCCTCTTCGCGCTCGCTTCCAGCCTCGCGCCGGCCCGTGCCGCCGCACTCCGCGCGCTCATCCTCAGCGGCTCCAACAACCACAAGTGGCAGGAAACCACGCCTGAGATCCGCACCGCGCTCGAAGAAACCGGCCGGTTCCGCTGCGACGTCGTCGAGGATGTCGCGGCGATGAAGCTTGACGCATTCGCGCCTTACGACGTGATCGTCAGCAACTTCAACACGTTTGGCAAGAAGGACGCCGGCGAGGTCTGGAACGCCGCCGTCCGCACCGCATTCCTCGACCATATCCGCAAGGGCCGCGGCTTTGTCGTCGTCCACGCCGGCAGTTGCTTCTTCAACGACTGGGCCGAGTTCCAGCAGGTCGCCGGCGCGACGTGGGGCAAAGGCACCAGCCACGGCGCGCGCCACGCCGCGCAGGTCAGCTTCTGCGACACGGACCATCCGGTCACGCGCGGGCTGAAACCGTTCTGGACCTTCGACGAATTCTGGCAGAGCGCCGGCACCGCGCCCGGCGCGAAGCCGCTTGCGCAGGTCACGCCCTCCACTGAGCACCGCGGCAGCGGCAAGCCGGAGAAGATTGTGTTCGTCACCGAGCTTGGCGCGGGTCGCGGCTTCTGCCTGCTGCTCGGTCACGACGTCGTCGCGATGAAGAACGCGGGCTTCCGCACGCTGCTCCAGCGCGGCACGGAATGGGCCGCCTCCGGCAAGGTGACGATTGCACCGGTGAAGAACTGGCCGGACACCGAAGCTTCCGCCAGCCCGGACGCGAAGCCCGCCGCAGCCGTGACGACCCCGCAGAAGAGCGTGGAGGAAATCCTCGCGGGCGTGACTGTGTGGCGGTTCGGCCAGCCACGCGAGGCGTTGCTGGCGTGCGCGAACCTCGTCGCTGAGCGTTCGAAAGCTCCCGCCTCGAAGGAAGCGCGCGAGCTTGCTGCAAGGCTGGCGAAGCGGGTCGCCGACCCGCAGGCGACGACGGATGGAAAGAAGTTCGCCTGTGAACAACTCGGACTGATCGGCAACGCGGCGCAGGTGCCACTGCTGGCGGAATTGCTCGACGACAAGGAACTGGCGCTCGCCGCGCGGCAGGCGCTCGAATGGATTCCCGGCGAAGGGTCGCTCGCGGCGATCCGCGCCGCGCTGGAGAAGGCCGCCGGCGCGCAGCGCATCGGCCTGATCAACACGCTCGCCGCGCGACGCGACGCGAAGGCGGTGCCGCTGATCGCCAAATCCCTCGGCGACGCCGACGCCGCGACGGCAGGCGCGGCAATGGACGCACTTGGCCGCATCGGCGGCGCGCAAACCGCGAAGGCGCTGCTCGCTGCGCAACCACCGGCCGCGTTGCGCCAGCGCTGGGCGGCGGCGTTGTTGCAGTGCGCCGCGACGTCGCCGACGGAACGCGACGCGATTTTCGCGGAGCTTATCGCAGCCGACCAGCCGTCTTCCATCCGCCTCGCAGCGTTCCCGGCCTGCGTCAGCGCGCTCGGTGGCAAAGGCAACGACGCCGTGCTCGCCGCATTGTCAGGCGACGACAAGACAATGCAGGCGGCGGCCATCCGCGCGTTACGCGCGACGCGCGACGGCGCGCTCGTCCAGGCCGCGGCGGACCGGCTGGAAAAGCTCCCGCCCGAGTCGCAGGTGCCGGTGATCACGCTGCTCGGCGACCGCGGCGATGCGGCGGCTTTGCCGGCGTTGACGAAGGCCGCTGCGAACACCGACGCGGCCGTGAAGCTCGCGGCGCTGGCCGCGCTCGGCCTTGCGGGCAATGCGTCCACCGTGCCGGTGCTGGCGGGCGCGGTCGAGGGCGCCGATGACGAAGCGGTGAAGGTCATCGCCGAATCGCTGGTTCGCCTGCGTGGTGGTGGTGTGGATGAGGCGATGGTTGCAGCGCTGAGGACCTCCGCCCCGACCGCGCAACGCGAGTTGATCCGCGCGCTGGTTGCACGCGAGGCGAAGTCGGCATTGCCAGCGTTGCTGGAAGCGGCGAAGAGCACGAACGCGAAGGTCAGCAACGAAGCGGTCGCCGGCCTGGGCAAGCTCGGCGACAAGGCGACGTGCGGGTCGTTGCTGGAGTTGCTCGAAACGAATCCCGACGCCGCGTCGTCCGCGCTGGCGGCGATCTGCCGCCGCGAAGGCAGTGTCGAGCCGGTGTTGTCGGCGCTGGCGAAAGCGCCCTCGGCAAAGAAGGCGGCGTTGCTCGGCGTGCTCGGCGCGGCCGGCAGTCCGCAGGCGCTCGAGGCGGTGCGCGGCGCGGTAAAGTCGGATGACGCGAACGTGCGGACGGCGGCGGTCCGCGCGCTGGCGGGCTGGCCGGATGCGTCGCCGCTGGAAGATTTGGTTTCGCTGGCGGTGACGACCAGCGACGCGAAGTGCAAGGCGCTGGCCTTGCGCGGCGTGGCCCGGCTGGCTGCGGAAGCCAAGGACGTGCCACCGCCGAAACGCGTCGAGTTCATCTCCCGCGCGATGAAGATGGGCGGCGTCAACGAGCAGAAGGCGCTGCTCGGCGCGCTCGGCAACATCGCGCACCCAGCCGCGCTGAAACTGGCCGAGTCCTGCGCAAACAATCCCGAACTGGCCGCCGAGGCCAAGGCGGCCATCGCACAGATCAAGAGCGGGACCAAGCCGAGGGCCGCGGGGCGCGCGGCAGGGCCGGCGTTCACCAATGACGTGGTGAAGCTCTTCACGTCGCCGGACAATCTCGCCCGTGGTGCGACGGCGATGAACCCCGACGGCCTGCGGCCGGACGGACAAGGGCAGGGGCCGCACGCGGCAATTGACGGGAATCCGTCGAGTTATTGGGACGAGACGGACCTGCAGAAGCTCTACCAGATCCGCGTGCAGCTCAAGCAGCGCGCGACGGTGGCATGCATCCGCATCCTCGGCTACGGCCACCACAACTACGCGCCGAAGGACTTCGAGGTGATCTGCGACGGCAAGGTGGTGAAGAAGATCGAGGACGCGCAGTATAAGGACAACGTGCTGACGCTGGCGTTGCCGCCGACGGAGTGTGAGGCGGTGGAACTGAAGATCACCGGCTACTACAGCCGAAGCCCGGCGATTCGCGAGCTGGGCATCTACGGCAAGCCGTCAGAATCAGTGAAGTAGCGAACACGAACCAAGCTCCGTAGGAGCGCCATGTTTATAGCTATCGGTTTTCAAATTGTGGTCAGCTCCGTAGGAGCGGCATGTTCCAGCCGCCGCGCCCTTGTGCAGCACATGCCGCTCCTACGGAGCTTGGTTGTTGGCTGTTCGGAGGACTATAAACATGGCGCTCCTACGGAGCTTCGGTCGCCAACTTGGTAAAGCAATTGTTCAACATGAAAACCTCAAGCCTCTCTCGACGTCAGTTTCTGAAAAGCGCGGCGGCCGGCTCCGCGCTGTGTTTCCCGAACCTCATCCCGGCGCGCGTGCTCGGGGCCAACGCGCCGAGCAAGCGCGTCGCGCTCGGCCACATCGGCGTCGGCGGGCAGGGCACCGGGCTGATGAACAATTTCCTGAACCTGTCACAGGGCCAGACCGTGGCGGTGTGCGACCCGATCAAGGATCGGCGCGAGAGCGCGGCGAAACGCGTCGAGCAGCGATACGCGGCGGACGCTGATCGCAGTTCCTACAAGGGCTGCCGCACCTACAACGATCTCCGAGAGATGTTGGCGTGCGCGGACATTGACGCGGTGGTGGTCGCGACACCGGACCACTGGCACGTGCCAGCGGCCATTGCGGCGGTGCGCGCGGGCAAGGACGTGTATGTGGAGAAGCCGCTCGGCATCAGCATGGAGCACAACAAGGCGATGCGGGAAACCATCCACCGTCACGGCGCGGTCTTCCAATACGGCACACAACAACGGTCGCAGAGCCTGCACTGCGCGTTTGCGTGCGAGCTGGTCCGCAACGGCTACATCGGCGAGGTCAAAGCCGTCCACGTCATCGCGCCCAACGGCGTGCGCGGCGGCAAGGCCGAGTCGCAACCGGTGCCAGAGGGCATTGACTACGACCTATGGCTCGGCCCCGCGCCGGTGACGCCGTTCTGCACTGACCGTTGTCTGGGCGTCGGAAGCATGAAGGGCGTCTATCACATCTACGACTACGCAATCGGCTTCATTGCCGGCTGGGGCGCGCATCCACTGGACATCGCGCATTGGGGCTACCCGCACATCCCGGTGGAATACGAAGGCACCGGCGTCATCCCGACGGAGGGGCTGTTCGACACGGTGGTGGACTGGGACGTGCGCGGGCGCTACGCCAGCGGCGCGGAGTTCACGCTGAAGCCCGGCTCGGACCTGACGACGTTCGTCGGCACGAAAGGCCGGATCACCGTGGGCCGCGGGCGGCAGACGCTCGCGGCGGAGCCGGCGTCGCTGCTGGACGTGAAGATCAAGCCGGAGGAGATCCACCTCGTGCAGGAGAACAACCACTACCGCGATTTTCTCAACTGCGTGCTGACGCGCCGGACGCCGGTCAGCAACATTGATTCCGCCGTGCAGTCGGACTTCATGAGCCACCTCGGCGACATCTGCATCCGCACGGGCCGCAAGATCAAGTGGGACCCGGCGAAGGAGACGATTGTCGCTGATGAGGGCGCGGCGCGGCGGATGCACCGGCCGATGCGCGAGCCGTGGAATTTGGGATAGAAACTTCCGCGCGGCGGGGGTAAGAACCTGCGGCATGAGCATGAACCCGCGTCGTGTGTCCCGCCGCCAGTTCCTGAAACAAGCCGCCGCGACGGGCGCCGCAGCCGGGGCGTTTCCCCACCTGATGCCGTCGTCGGTCTTCGGCGCGGACGGCGCGGTCGCGCCCAGCAACCGCGTGACGATGGCTTGCATCGGCTTCGGTGGCGAAGGACACAAGAATCTACGTGCGCACCTTAACCAGCCCGACGCGCACGTCGTCGCCGTCTGTGACGTGGACGCGGAGCGGGCCGCCGCGGCGCGCGACAAGGTGAACGAGGTTTACAAGAACAAGGACTGCGCTTGCTACAATGACTTCCGCGAGTTGCTGGGGCGGGCGGACATTGACGCGGTGCAGATCTCCACGCCGGACCACTGGCACACGCCGATGGCGCTGCGGTTCCTGCGCGCCGGCAAGGACGTCATCTGCGAGAAGCCGACGCTGTGCATCGCCGAGGGACGGTTGCTGATAGACACGATCCGGCGCACGGGACGCATCTTCCAGACCTCGATGGAGGACCGCGCGCTGTTCGTGTATCACCGCATGGCCGAACTGGTCCGCAACGGCCGCATCGGGAAACTCCAGCGCATCCACGTCGGCCTGCCGTCCCAGCCTCTCGAGCCGGGCGACCCGACGCCGCAGCCGGTGCCGCCGGGGTTCAACTACGACCTCTGGCTCGGCCCCGCGCCGTGGGCGCCCTACTGCACGGCGCGCGTGCACCGCAACTTCAGGTGGGTCAGCGACTACTCAGTCGGCATCATCGCCGACTGGGGCGCGCATCTGTTCGACACGGCGCAATGGGCCAACAACACCGAGTTCAGCGGGCCGGTGGAGGTTGAGGGCAAGGGCAAGCGTTTCGACAACGGCCTCTACGACACGTTTTATGAGTTCGAGCTGCGCTACCGCTACGCCAACGGCGTCGAGATGCTCGCCGACACGGCCGGCGTGCGGCTGCGGTTCGAGGGCACCGACGGCTGGGTCGGCAACACCGGCTGGATCGGCAAACTCGAGGCCAGTTCACCGGACATCCTCAACTCGCCCATCCGCCCGGAGGAACTGAAGCTCTTCACCTGCCCCGGCGGCGAGCACCGCAATTTCCTCGACTGCGTGAAGTCGCGGCGCCGGCCGTATTTCCCGGCGGAGATCAGCCATCGCGTCAGCGCCGTCGCGCACATCGGAAACGCCGCCATGCTCCTCGGCCGCAAACTGCGCTGGGACCCCGTCGCGGAGCGTTACTTGAACGACGACACCGCGAACCGGCTGCGCAACCGTTTCTGCCGCGAGCCGTGGACGCTTGAGGGCTGATCAATGAAATCCTCTCAGCGGCTTGTCCTCGCCGCAATCTTCGGTTACGCGCTGACGAGCGCCGTCGCGCAGACCGCCGGGCTGCCGAACCCGTTCTTCGCGATGGACACCGCCGTGCGCGACCTCCGCGAACTCGACACGGTGAAGGAACTCGGCTATGCGGGCATCGGATGGAGACTCGACGCGCCGGAGAAGCTCGCCGAAGCGATGGCGCAGTTGAAAAAGCGCGACCTGAAACTGTTCGCCATCTACACCGGGGCCAACCTCAGCCGGGACAAGCTCACTTGGAACAACCAGCTCGACGCCGCGATCACCGCGCTCAAAGGCAGCGGCGCCGCCCTCTGGCTGCCCGTCGGCAGCGGCACGTTCAAGAAGTCGGCGCGCGACGGCGACGCGGTGGCGGTCAAGGGCCTCCAGCAACTCGCCGACAAGGCCGCCGCCAGCGGCCTGCGCGTCGCGCTCTACCCGCACACCGGCATGTGGATCGAGAGCGTGCAGGACGCCGTGCGCGTCGCGTGGCAGGTGAACCGCAAGAACCTCGGCGTGACGTTCAACCTCTGCCACAGCCTGATGCTCGGTGAAGAGATGCGGATTCCCGCGTTGCTGAACGAGGCCGCGCCGTATCTGTTCTTCGTCACCATCAACGGCGCCGACACGGGTGCCGCAGGCGGCTCATGGAACCGCCTCATCCAGCCGCTCGGGCAGGGCAGCTTCGATGTCGTCGCGGTGTTGAGGAAACTCCGGGAGCTTCGCTACCAAGGCCCCATCGGTTTGCAAGGCTACGGCGTAGGGCTGCCCCCGAAAGAAAACCTCACGCGCTCGATGGAGGCGTGGAAGAAGCTCTCCGCGCGCGCCGTTGCGTGGTGAAAACCCGCATGGTCACAGCGGCACGATGACGTAGCCGCTTACGTAGCTGCCCCGCGTCGTGTGGGTCCAAGTCCACTGCACATCTTCATCCGGCGCAAGCCACACGCCCTGCACGGCCGGTGCGGAGGCGCAGTTCGATTGGGGCGCTATCACCCAGCGTTTGGACTTGAGAGCGCGTCCCATCTTCTTCATCTCGGATAATCCAGCGCTTCGGGGATCATCACCTTGGTGAGCGCTTCGGCGGCGCGGTCCTTGGCGAGGCGGGCGCCGGTCAGGCAGCCGTCGAGCTTGGTGCGCAGGCGGGCAAAGTCCTCCAAACCCGGGAACCGCACGCACGGGCCGGCTTTCTCCGGGTGCGACTGGCCCTTCTCCGCAACGTCAGAGTAAATGCGCGCGGAGCTGGCGATGCCGGGCGCGACGGCTTCGAGTGATTCAAGTTCGTCGGCGACGTAGCACGTCGCGCAGCCCGCCGCGTCCCACGCGGGATGGCGGTTGTAACCGAACACCAGTTCGGCGCAGACGCGGCCGGCTTCGCCCGCGGCGCGCGCGGCCTGCACGTGGCATAGGTCGGCGAAGAAGTTGAGCAGGCCGGCGAGGCCCTCGGCGACGGCGGGGTTCTCGGGACCTTTCTTTTCCAGTTCGAGCACGTCGAGGATGAACTGCCGGGCGGCCAGCAGCCAGCAAAGCGCGTCGGCGAGCGGGAAGCTGACGCCCTGGCGGTTGCTGGTGTAGAGCTTGTTGCCGTCGGCGTCGGTGGCTTCTTGCAGATGGAGCAACGTCCAGAGCCAGAGCTGCATCGCGCTGGCGAGCGCGCACGCGCCGGTGCCGGGCTTCTCGCTGGCGATGCGGCGCATCTGGCCGATCCACTGCCGGAACTGGGCGAGGAACAGTTCGTTGGTCATCGTGATCGAGAGCTGCCGGCGCTGCACGGCCTCGGGGCCTTCGTAGGTCGCCTCGAGCTGCGCGTCCATCCATTTCTGGCCGAGGAAGCCGGGGCAATCCTCCGTGATGCCGTAGCCGCCCATGAGGCTGACGGCCTCGCGCATCGTGGTCGCGCCGTGGCCGGTGTTCCAGAGCTTCACGGCGGGGCAGAGGACGTTGGCCTGCGAGTCGCGCAGCGCGAATTGCACGAGCGGGTCGGCGGCGAGCGTCTCGAGCCGCCGGTGGTCGCGCTCGGCGTCGGGCTTCGCTCGCAGGACGAGCAGTTCGATCGCGTCCTTCTCGAACTTGGCCATCGCCTTGAACTGCGCGCGGCCCGTGAGGTTCTGCGCGGCGAAGATTTCATCCTTCTGCTTCTCCAGCGGGTCGAGGTCGTCAAAGAGCCGCGCCGCTTCAAAGCCGAGCGATGCGGCCGCCTCGCCCGTGGCCCAGATGTCCACGAGGCGGTGTTGCGCGTCCTGTTTTTGCTGGAGGCCGCAATCATAACGCGGCGTGCCGGGCTGCGTGCTCTCGCCGCCGCGGAACCGGCCGCGCTGGTAGCGGATGACCGGCTCGACGGCCGAGAGCAGCTTCGCGGCGGTCATCAGGCCGACGGTGACGCGCGTGCGGCGGAACACCGCCTCGATGACTTCGCCGTGGCTGTAGCGCGGGATGATGACGCCGTCCTTGACCGTGTAGCCGCCGATGATGCGGCTGGCCGGGACCTTCAGGCTGAACACCGGGTCGGTCGTCGAGGAGAGCTGGTGCACGAGCTTCTTGGTCGGCGTGCCGGGGTCGAAGACGCCGGGGTCGCCTTGTTCGAGGATCACCATGCACGTGCCCTTGATCCGCTTGTCATCGGTGTCCACGGCGGCGGTGACGAAGTTCGCGAAGCCCATGTTCGTGATGAACCGGCCGCGCTTGTCCACTTGCAGCATCGGCTCCTGGCCGATCTTCCACTCGGCGACGCGGACCTTGCCGCTCAACAGGCCCGTCTCGACGCCGACGTAGGGGATCGGCTCCGTGAGCGCGAACGCGCCGCGCCACGGCTTGCGGTCCTCGCCGGGCTTCGCGGGCGCAGCAAGGGCCATGTAGCGCGCTTTCTGCTCCGGCGTGCCGCGCTCGTGGATCGGCGCCAGCGCGAGGTTGCCGGCAAGGCTGCCGGTGGCCGCGCCGCCGTCCACCCACGACAACTCGAACGCGATGAGCGCGAGCGGCAGGTTCTTCGGCCCCTCGATGTAACCGCCCTCGTCCGGGTTCATCGCGGCGGCGGTGATGCCGGCCTCGTCGAGCACGGGCAACATTTGCGCCTTCGCGGCGGTCCAGGCGTGCGAGTTGCGCTCGCCCTCGGCGACGAGCCGCGCGACGATGCCGCGCGCGACGCCACGGGCCGATTGCACCAGCATCTGGAGGTCGTAGCGGTCGGCGAAGCGCCACATGATCTGGCGCACGTCGTCGCCCGGCAGCGTGCGCAGCGTCTCGCGTTGGTTGGTCTCAGCAGTCGTCGCCATAAGAATCCTTTCCGCCCCGAAAACGGGGGAATCGCGCGCGGATGTTAGGGAGCCGGCGCGAGGGTTGGCAAGGCCAATTACCGGAAGTGATTTGGGCAAAGCGATGCGCCTCGCCGTCTCCACGAACCACGAATCACCAAATCACCAATGACCAATGAGGCCGGAAGGCGCCGAGGCGGACGCATCCGGCCGCCCGGCGTCAAACCCGCGGCCAGAAGTTCAGGATCACCACGCCCGCGGCGAAAGCGAGGATGAACAGCCCCACCACGCGCACCAGCAGCGCGCGCGTGCCGAGCACGGCGACGGCGGCGCCTTTGAAGATGAGGTTGGCCATCGAAGCAACGAGCACCAGCCGCCAGCCAACGCTGGCGTCGAGCCGGCCGTCGTTGATCATCTGCGCGGTGGAGAGCGTGATCGCGTCCACGTCGGTCAGCCCGGAGAGCGCCGCGACGACGTAGAGGCCGCGGTTGTCGAAGTGGGCCTTGCCCGCCGCCGTTGCCAGCAGCACCACCGCGAAGATCGCGCCGAACACCAAGGCCGGCCGCAGCTCGGTCGGGTTGGTGTGCGCCGGCATCTCGCCGTTGCCGTGCCGCTCGCGCAGCCACAAGACGATGCAAACCAACACCTGGAACGCCAGCGCCGCCGCCAGCGGCGGGCCGGTCACGGCCAGCGACGATCTCGACACCACCGCGAGGATCACCAGCACGCGCAGAAACAGGATGGTCGAGGCGACGAAGATCACGAACGCGGCGAGGCCCGCGCAGTTGGGCATCTCACGGCTGCGGCGCGCGTAGCTCACGGTCGTCGCCGTGCTGCTGATGAGGCCGCCAAGCAGGCCGCTGAGCATCGCGCCCGCCCGCTGGCCGAGGAACTTGTAGGCGACGTAGCCGGCGAGACTGATCGCGACGATGAGCACCACCAGCAGCCAGATGCGGTGCGGGTTGAGCACCCGATACGGGCCGTAGGCCTGGTCCGGCAGCACCGGCAGGATCACCAGCGTGATGAGCACGAACTGCATCACGGCCTTGAAGTCTGCCTCGCCGATCCGCACCGCCAGCGCGTGCATCTCCGGCTTCAGGTAGAGCAGCACCGCCACCCCGCCGCCGATGGCAATCGCCACCGCCGTGTGGCCCGCCACCAGATACGCCCCGACGCCATACATCAACAGCAACGCCATCTCGGTGGTCGTGCCGGGATCAATCACCGGCATCTTAATCTTCAAGAGATTGCTCGACAGGATGACGGCCGCCAGCGCCACGAACCCCGCCCCCACCACCCAGCCGCCGTGGGTTTGCCCCAGCATCGCGCAGACCGTGCCCAGCACCGTCACGAGGGGAAACGTGCGGATGCCTGCGAGCAGCGACGCCGACCGCTCGCGCTGCAAGCCCACCAGCAATCCCAGCCCCAACGCGATGCCCAAGAGATAAAACGCGTGTTGCAGATCCATAGGCCGGCTCCGTGCAATTCCCGTATCACAAAACGCCCGCTGCGTCGAGCGTCGCGCGGTCAGATCGGCTTGCTCTTGCCGGGGATCGCGACCGGATAATCGCCCTTCTCGTCGGGCTTCACCGGCGGCTCGCTGTCCTTGGTGAAACGGTCGAGACCGGGCGACAGTTCAGCGGTCGAGGCCATCGCCTCGTCCCACGTGATCATCTGGCCGGACTCGCACGCCATGCGGCCCAGGATCGTCGTCACGCAGGTCTTCGCGCAACGCTCGGTCTCGTTGTAAGGCTTGTCGTTGCGGATCGCGTCGAAGAGCAGCTCATGCTCGTGCTGGTAGGGATTGCTCGGCGAACCATCGCTCTGCCAGATGACGTTCTCGTCGGTCTGCTTCCAGCCTTTGAAGATGCGCGGCTTCGCGACGCCCTCGCCGAGGTGCGCGCAGCCCTTGGTGCCGTGGACCACGTCGCCGAAGAAACTCCAGCAGCCGACCATGTGCCGGCCTTGCGCCATCAGCCGCGTGCCGTCGGCGAAGGTGTATTCGGCGGCGTAATGGTCGAAGAGCTGGTCCGCCTCCGTGCGCACCTGCCGGCCGCCCTGGCCCTGGCAGGAGACCGGCCATCCGCCTTTCACCCAACAACACACATCAATGTTGTGGATGAGCCAGTCCTCCAGGAAAGTCCCGTTCACCCAGGTGAAGCAACTGTAGTTGCGGATCTGGTGCTCCAGTTCGCTCCAGCCCGGCTGGCGCGGCTTGTAACCGACCGGGCCGTGCTCGCGGTAGGCCCACGCCGTGACGATGTCGCCGATGACGCCCTTGTGGATCTGCTCGATGCAGGCTTCGAGATGCTTCGAGTGCCGGCTCATCAAGCCGCCGGCGATCTTCAAGTTCTTCTTCTTCGCTTCCTCGCCGGCCTTCATCAGGCGCTTCACTCCGGGGATGTCCACCGCCATGGATTTCTCCATGAACACATGCACGCCCTTCGCGACGGCATACTCGACGTGCATCGGCCGGAACGCGGGCGGCGTGGCCAGCAGCACGACGCCGCCCTTGCCCACGGCGTCAAGCGCCTTCTAGTAGGCGTCGAAGCCAAGGAAGCGCCGGTCCGCCGGCACGTCCACGATCGCGTCATATTTCTTGGAGAGGTTCTTGTGGCTGGTGTCGAGCCGGTCCTCGAACACGTCGGCCATCGCGTAAAGCGTCTTCGCGCCTTCGGTCTCCAGGGCGTTCGTTGCCGCGCCCGTGCCGCGCCCGCCGCAGCCGACCAGCGCGACCTTGATCGTATCGCCGCCGGCCGCGTAGCCGGGCCGCGCCGTCGCGCCGGCCATCGCCGCGCCCGCGAGCGCCGCGCCGGAGGTTTTCAGGAAACTGCGCCGGGTGGTGAGGGGATGACTGGCTCGTGTCGGGGAATTCATCGCATGGTCCTTTCGTCGTGTGGTCCAACAAGTGGGCGCGGATTCTACCGCGCCGGCGGCGCAGCGTCTTCAACAATCTCTTACTGGCAGATTCTGAACGCCGGCCGCCACAGCGCGATGTTTTCGGAGTGACAGCCACGGCACGAGCCGCTAACCTCCGCGTCCATGATGCGGCTTCCAATCCGCCGCGCCGTAAAAAACATCCGCCCAACCGGAGAAGTGTCATGAACGAGCCAAACCTCACCCGCCGTGAATTCGTCCGCGACGCCACCATTGCCACCACCGCCGTGGCCGCCGGCATCCAGGCCGCGCAGGCCAAGCCGAAGGACAAGAGCAAGATCCTCAACTACAACGAGAACATGGAATACCGCCGGCTCGGTCGCAGCGGCTGGATGATCTCCGCGGTTTGCATGGGCGGCCATTGGAAGCGCGTGGACACGATGGTGCCCGGCATTTTCGGCGGCAAGAGCTGGCTCAACGCGACGCTCGACAACCCCGACTTCAAAAAGAACCGATACGACGTCGTCACGCGCCTCATCGAGAAAGGCGTCAACTACATTGACGGCTGCACGCGCGAGGAGGTGCTCACCTACAGCGAGGCGCTGCGCGGCCGCCGCGACAAGATGCACCTGGGCTTCTCGTGGTATCAGGAAGAGATGCGGAACAAGGACCGCCGCACCACCAAGGCGCTGCTGGAGACGCTCGACAAGGGCCTGCTCGCCTGCAAGCTCGATTACGTGGACCTCTGGCGCATCACGATGAACGAGCAGAGCAGCAAGCACACCGAGGGCGAAGTCGCCGAGATGATGGCCGCGCTGGAGTCCGCCAAGAAGCAGGGCAAGGCGCGCCTGACCGGCTTCTCCTCGCACGACCGGCCGCACATCAAGTGGATGATCGAAACCTACCCGAAGATCGTGGACGTGGTGGTCACGCCCTACACGGCGAAGACGAAGGAACTGCCCACCGACAGCGTGTTTGAGGCGGCCCGCAAACACGGGGTCGGCATGTTCGGCATCAAGCCGTTCGCCAGCGCGTCGCTCTTCAAGGGCGACAGCAAGCTCGACAGCCCGACCGCCGAGGAGGACGACCGCCTCGCCCGCATGGCCATCCGCTACATCCTCTGCAACCCCGCCATCACCGCGCCGATCCCCGGCCTCATCAACGCGCACCAGGTGGACAACGTCGCGATGGCCGTGCAGGAGCGCCGCAAGCTCGACGTCGCCGAGGCGAAGGAACTCGACGACGCGATGAACCTCGCGTGGAACAAGCTGCCCGCGGACTATCAGTGGCTGAAGGATTGGGAGCATGCGTAGTCGCGGTGCGCTCTGGAGATCCCTCGCGCTGCTGTCTGCTGTTTCCGTGGCGATGGCCATCGGCATCGCCGCCGAACAGAAGCCGCGCGACAAGAACGAGGCGAAACCGGCCAAGGAAAAGCCGAAGCCCGCCGACAACAGCCGCTGTTTCGTCTGCCACGGCAACTACGACGAGGAGGAATTCGCGGTCCGCCATGCCAAGCACGGCGTCGGCTGCGAGAAATGCCACGGCCCCTCCGACGACCACGCCGGCGACGAGAACCACACCACGCCGCCGGACATCATGTATCCGGCGGACAAGGTCAACGCGGCCTGCCTGAAATGCCACGACCGAGCCAAGCTCGCGAAGCTGGAGAAGCACACGCCCGTCTGGGACGACATCGCCGCCAACACGCAGCATTGCACCGACTGCCACGGCAAACACCGGCTCGCCCGCCGCACCGTGCGCTGGGACAAGGTCACGCGGAAGTTCCTGGAGTCGAAGTGAGCCGCCGGCGGCCGGCTATTTCACCTCGATGTGTTTGCGGATGAGTTCCGTCAGCGCCTTCGCGTCGGACTGGTGGAGGCGCTCCAGCACGCGCAGCCAGCGGTAGGAGAGGTTGCCGCCCTCGACCGGCGGCTGGTGTTTGAAAAGATTGTCGAACGCCCGTTTTCGCCGGCGATATTCCTGCTGGACGTGGGCGAACCATTCTTCGAACGCCTCCAGATAGGCGTGCGCGAACGCCGCCGGGTTGCCCACCCACCCCAGCCGTTTGTTGATGGGGCTTGCATACGCCGGCGCGGTCTCGGCGAGGCTGCGGCGGAAATCGGTGAACGTCCACGTCTGGTCGGCCACGATGATCTCGCCGGCCATGCCGACCTTGTTCTCGATCACCACCTCGTCGCCGTCGTCGAAGATGACGCGGCCGTTCTGCTGGCAGCGGCCGACAATGAGGTTGGGCGCGGCGGCCCGGCCGAGCAGGCGCGCGAACGCGTAGGCATACGAGTCGTTGGCGAATTTCGAGGGCGCGATCTTGTCGGTGGCGATGCCGCGGATGTAATCGCGCTCGAAGTAAGGCGTGAAGATGGTC
>JACRKA010000099.1 GCA_016219905.1 Verrucomicrobiota bacterium | reverse complement strand
GCTGGTCAGGAAGCCGACGAGCAAGGAATGGTTTTGAAGGCGCGTCAGCTCGGCCATGATGACGCGGATGTATTCGGCGCGCTCCGGCACCTGGATGCCGGCGAGCCGCTCGACCGCGAGCGCGTAGGCCCAGTTGTTGGTCATCGAGCAGAAATAATCGAGCCGGTCGGTGTAGGGCATCGAGCCGAGCCAGCTTGTCTGCTCGGCGATCTGCTCGTGGTTGCGGTGCAGGTAGCCGAAAACGGGCTTGAGCCTGACCACGGTCTCGCCGTCGAGCACGACATTCATCCGGAACACGCCGTGCGTGGACGGGTGCTGCGGCCCCATCGAGACCTCCATCACCTGCGTGTCGAGGCCCGCGCCCTCCTTCGGGATGAGCGTGTAGCCCGGCTCGGAGTTGGTCAGCGGCTGGATCATGACGGTTTCGCCGGCCAATGTTGTTTCTCGCGAGCCAGCACGTCATAGTGCGGCGTCGGCTCATACTTGAAGTCGTCCGGCGGATGGTAATCCTTCCGCATCGGGTAGTCCTTGAACTCGTCCCACATCAGAATCCGCCGCAGGTCGGGATGGCCGGTGAACCAGATGCCGTAAAGGTCGTATGCCTCCCGCTCCTGCAACTCCGCGCCGTGGAACAGCGGCGTGATGCTCGGCATCTCCGGCGTGCCCTCGCGACCGTCGGTGCGGCACTTGAGTTGAACCGGGCCGTGTTTCTTCGCCATCGAGTAGAAATCATAGACGACTTCGAGATAACCGGGCCGCTCCTGCTCGACCTCCGCGTCGCCTTGCTTGACCTTCACCTTGCGCGGCAGCCAGTCCACCGCGCAGAGGTTGGCGCAATAGTCCATCGCCAGCGCCGGGTCGTTCTTCAGGAACCGCACCACATCGAGCAGGTGCTGGCGGCCCACGACGAGCGACTTGCCATCCAGCGCGACCTGCGCGCCGGAGACGGCAGCTTCGATGCGTGCTCTGATTTGTTCCAGCGTTTCCATGTCGTTCTACGTTTTACGTTTCACGTTTTACGCTTCACGTCACTTCGCGTCCGTCCGCACCAACGGCTGCGGCTTCCACACTTCGGGATTGAACGGCGGCTCCAGATCGTGCTCGCCGTAGGCCGGCACGGGCCATTCGGTTGTCGCGTCCGGCGTGTAAGCGCGCGGCTTCACTTTGCCGAGGACGTGGTCCTGCTCGATCTGCTTCTGGAGCGTGATGAGCGCGTGGAGCAGCGCCTCCGGCCGCGGCGGGCAGCCGGGGATGTGGACATCCACGGGAATGTAGCGGTCAATGCCCTTGAGCACGTTATAGCCCTGCTTGAACGGCCCGCCGGAAATGGCGCACGCGCCCATCGCGATGACGTATTTCGGCTCGGGCATCTGGTTGAAGAGCCGCACCACCTGCGGGGCCATCTTCTTCGTGACCGTGCCAGCGACGATCATCAGGTCCGCCTGACGCGGCGACGGCCGGAACACCTCCGCGCCGAAGCGGGCGAGGTCGTAACGCGAGCAGGCCGTGGCGATCATCTCGATGGCGCAGCAGGCGAGGCCGAACTGCAGCGGCCAGATGGAGTTCTTCCGGCCCCAGTTATAAAGCTCCTCGACGGTGATCGTGAAGACCCCCGCTTTCTGCAACTCGCTCTTTAGACCTTGATCCATCGCCATGCGCCCCTCACTTCCATTCCAGCACGCCCTTGGCCCAAGCGTAGGCCAGGCCGCCCACCAATATGGCGAGGAATATCACCATCTCCACAAACGCGAACAAGCCAGCTTGTTGAACGCCACCGCCCACGGGTAGAGGAAAATCATCTCGATGTCGAAGATGACGAAGATGATCGCGTAGAGGTAATACTGCACCCGGAACTGCACCCACGCGTCGCCTTTCGACTCCAGGCCGCACTCGTAGATGTCCTGCTTCATCGGGCCGGGCTTTTTCGGCGCGAGCCACCATGCCAGTGCCAGCGGCCCCGCCGCAAAAAGCAGCGCCGCCACCATCAGCAAAACAAGAAAAGCATACGGCCCGTAGGCCGGCGTTGTCGTCATGGTCACCCCGTCGCTCGCAATGCGAGACGAGAGACCCGTGACAGTAATCAGCCGCCCAAATGGTGTCAAGGAAAGCGGGGGCACGAAATGGCACGATAATCCACACCACCGCAAAATGGTCGCCCGTCCTTGCAACGGCGCGGTGGCCGATGATTTCCTCCGTGCATTCCGCGGAATCCGTGGTGAAATAGCGGGTATGAAGACGCCTGTCGCTTGTTCCCGCCGCGAGTTCCTGAAGCAATCCACCGTCGCCGCCCTCGCGTTGCCGCTGGCGACAAAATCAACGGGCCGCGTTCAAGCCGCTGAACGCGCGCCGGCCATAGACATCGGGTCGAGGCGCGAGTTGTTCGTGGATGATTTCCTCATCGAGAAGCTCGCGGGCAAGGCGGAGTTTCAGTTGCATCATCCGGAGCCGCGCGAGATCGCCTTGGTGCACGACGCGCCGTGGGAAGGCAGCGGCAGCGGTTATCACAGCGTCTTCCAGGACGGCAAGCTCTACCGGATGTATTACAAGGCGTGGCATCTCGACGTGCAGACGCCGGGCAAGGTCAACACCGGCTCGCACCCGCTCTACTGCTGCTACGCCGAGAGCAACGACGGCATCCGATGGCGCAAGCCGGAGCTGGGCCTGCACGAGTTCAAAGATTCCAAGAAGAACAACATCGTGCTCGCGCCCGGACCAGCCGGCTCGGCGACCTCCGATCCCGGCCATCCCGCGGTGTTCAAGGACGAGAACCCCGACGCTCCCGCCGACGCGCGCTACAAGGCCATCATCCGCTCCAGCAAGCCGCATGGCCTGCTGGCGTTCAAGTCGCCCGACGGGCTACGCTGGACGCCGATGAGCGACGGGCCGGTGATCACCCAGGGCGCGTTCGACTCGCAGAACCTCGCGTTCTTCGACCCGGTGCGCGGCGAGTATCGCGCCTACTGGCGCATCTTCACCGCGGGCGTTGCCGACGGCACGGCATGGAAACCGTCCGGCGTCCGCGCCATCCGCACGGCGACATCGAAGGATTTCCTGAACTGGGGTCCGCACGCGGACCTGACCTACGTGGAATCGCCGCCGGAACACCTCTACACGAACCAGATCAAGCCCTACCATCGCGCGCCGCACATCTTCATCGGCTTCCCGACGCGCTACATCGAGCGCGGCTGGTCGGACTCGATGCGCGCGCTGCCGGAACTGGAGCACCGCGAATGGCGCGCGAAGGCCAACCTCCGCTACGGCACGGCGATCACCGAGGGCTTGATGATGACGAGCCGCGATGGCGTGAAGTTCAAACGCTGGAACGAAGCGTTCCTGCGTCCCGGCATCGAGCGGCCGGGCACGTGGAACTACGGCCACCAATACATCGGCTGGCACGTCGTCGAAACCAAGTCCGCGCTCGCCGGCGCGCCGAACGAACTCTCGCTCTACGCCGGCGAAAGCTACTGGACCGGCACCAGCAGCGAAGTGCGCCGCTACACGCTGCGAATGGACGGCTTCGTCTCCGTCAGCGCGCCGATGAGCGGCGGCGAGTTCGTCACCAAGCCGCTGACGTTCAAGGGCGGCAAGCTCATGCTGAACTTCGCCACGTCGGCTGCCGGCGACATCCGGGTCGAGATTCAGGACGCCTCCGGCAAACCGCTGCCCGGTTTCACGCTCGACGATTGCCCTCCCATCTTCGGCGACTCCATCGAGCGCGCGGTGACGTGGAAGAACGGCGGCGACGTGAGCGCGCTCGCAGGCATACCGGTGCGGCTGCGGTTCGTGTTGAAGGACGCCGACTTGTATGCGCTTCAGTTTTGCGCATAGCGCGGGCATCGCCGCGTGGATGCAGCAACACCATGAACACCATCACGCGACGCGAGCGGACGAAGCGGCGGCCATCACCAGCGACTCCCTCCGGCACCCTGTGCGTTGGAAAGGGCGTGAGTTGCGAGAGCTTCCATCGGGCCGCGACTGGCTCTGACTGCACCTCACAAGAGCTGAGGTCTTCGCGTTGATCTTGAGTGAAACACAGGCATTCAAGAACCATCATGTCATGCCGGCGCACGGTGCTGCTGGTTGCGGTGTTACCGATCGTTGCAATTGTCCCGCAAACCGCGATGGGGCAACGCGAGGGCGACTACCGACGGGAGGACTTCAGCGTCAATGTTGGCGGCCGGGAGTTTGTGGCAACCGTGCTGTCGCCACCCGAAGGCAAACTCGCCGAAGATCCCGCCTTGCTGCTCACGTTCGCAGGCGAGCGTGGCACGTCCCTGCTCAAGGAGCCTTACTGCAAGGCCGCGAAAGCTTTCCTGCGGGACGGCCACCGCGCGGCGAGTTTCGATCTCCCCGGCCACGGCGAACGGATTGACCAGTTCGGAAAGAGCATCGGCAGCTTCAAGAACGCGTTCGTGGCGGGAACGGACGTGTTTGCGAACTTCGCGGACGACGGCCGGGCCGTCATCAGTGAATGCGTCCGGCGCGGGTTGGCGAAGCCCGGCCGGATTGCCGTCGCGGGCACATCGCGGGGCGGCTACATGGCGCTGCGCGTGTTGGCGGGCGACGACCGGGTTGTCGCGGGTGCGGGCTTCGCTCCGGTCACCGACTGGCGGATGCTCTCCGAGTTCGCTGCGGTCCGTGAGCGGGCCGACGTGGCGGATCTGCGGCTGGCGAATTTCGCGAAGCGCATGGTTGGAAGGCACATTTATCTGGCGATCGGGAAGACTGATGACCGCGTCGGCACCGATGCCTGCCGCGAACTGCACCGCGCACTGGTGTCAACAAGTTCGCTTGTAGAATTCAACCTCACCGACGACGCGGGGCACACGATGGGCGCGGATGGATACGAGCGGGGGGCGCAGTTCTTGTTGCAGCGGGTCGGGTCCAAGTCGGGGAAACCGTCATCCGCAAATTGCCGCACCCTCTTGTTTGTGGATGACCACGACGTGCTCTACCGCTCCGGCACGCGAAAGGAGATCGTGCCGTTGCGCAAGTTCGCGGGCAATCCGGTCATCGCACCCGACAGGCCGTGGGAGGGAATGATCGGCTGGGTGAGCACTTATCAAAATCCCGAAACCGGGAAATGCCAGATGTGGTATCAGGCTTACAACGAGAAACGCAGCGGGGACAAACGGCTCAAGTGCGTGGTGGCCTACGCGGAATCCGCCGACGGCAAAGAATGGGTGAAGCCCAACCTGGGGCTGTTTCCGTATTATGAGGTGAAGGAAACGAACATCGTGCTCATCGGCGCGCCGAATGGCTACGGGGACCGCTACTGCAACTCGGTGCTCGTGGATCCGCGCGACCCGGACCCGGTGCGGCGTTACAAGATGGTCTATTACGACTGGGAGCCGGACGATGAACGAAACCTCGGCGCGGGCATGCGCGTGGCTTTTTCACCGGATGGCATTCATTGGACGAAGCACGAAGGCATGGTGCACAAGACCTCGTTCGGGGCCAAGGGCAAGCAGGTTCCTTTTGCGGATGAAAGCGTCTATGTCGAAGGCCCGGTGAAGAACGGCAGGCCGGGCAAGAGTTGGCTGGTGCCGCTCTCCATGTCCGACGCGCAGGACGTGTTCTATGACGACTTGAAGGGTTGTTACGTGAGCTGCGGCAAAATGTGGATGCAGGGGCCGGACGGCGGCACGCATTGGAAGCACGGCATGGGCCGCATCGAGAGCCGGGATTTCATACATTGGTCGAAGCCGCAGTTCATCCTCGGCGTGAACGACAGCGATCCGCCGCAGTTGGAGTTCCACACATCGCCGGTGTTCCTCTACAACGGGCAGTATTTTTCACTGAACCAGATCCTCAACCGCTCCGCCGGCATCATGGACATCGAGTTGATGAGCAGCCGGGATGGCTTCGCGTGGGATCGCCCGTATGCCGGTATTCACTTCCTCGAACGCGGCACTGGCGCGGCCTTCGACGCGGCGACGCTGCTGAGCAACAGCACGCCTTTGCTCGTCGGCGATGAGATGTGGTTCTACTACGGCGGGTATCGCGGCACAGCCATCGGGGCCGTCGGACTCGGCCAGCAGGTAATCGGCGCGAAGGATTACTTCAGCGGCATCGGGTTGGCGGTGATGAAGAAGGATCGCTTTGTCGCGATTGTTCCCGATCCGAAAATCGGCCTGCGCAACAGCCGCAAAGTGACGCGGGACACGGTCGGCAAGGAGGCGCCGAAGCCGGCGAAGCCGAACACCATCGGCCAGGTCACGCTGCGTCCGCTCGACTTGGGCAAGTTCCGCCGCATCACAATCAACGCCGACGCGACGAAAGGCAGGATCGCCGTCGAAGTGCTGAACGAAGACGGCTTCCGGGTGCGCGGGTTTTCCAAGGACGATGCCATCCCGGTGACGAATGATTCGCTCGCTGCCGTGGTCGCGTGGAAGGAGCGGACTCTCGGGCAGTTGAAGCCGGGCCGCTACATGCTGCGCATCCATCTCGACAACGCGAAGCTCTTTGCCTGCACGTTTCAATGAACTGCAAAGTCTTCACTCTAATCGGGCTGCTGGCGGTCACCGCGCGGGCGGAGACGGTGTTGTTTGTGGACGACCATGAAGTCCTCTACCGCCCGGGCACGAAGAAACTCGTCCATGCGCTGGAGAAGTTCAAAGGCAACCCTGTCATCACGCCCGACAACCCGGAACGTCCGTGGGAAAAAACCCTCGGCTGGGTCAGCGTGTATCGCGATCCGCAGACCGGAAAGATGCAGATGTGGTATCAGGCGTATTCGGGAAAAGGCGCCGAGGACAAGCGATTCAAATGTGTCGTCGCCTATGCCGAGTCCGGGGACGGCATCACCTGGGTCAAACCCAAGCTGAACCTGTTCCCCTATGAAACACGCGGGTTCAACGTCAAGGAAACCAACATCGTGCTCATCGGTGCGCCGAACGGCTACGGCGACCGTTATGCCAACTCGGTCGTGGTCAATCCCGACGAGACCGACCCGGCGAAGAAATACAAAATGGCCTACTACGACTGGAACGGCGGCGAAGGCGCTGCCGGCGTGCCCGGCCTGTGCGTGGCGTTTTCCCCCGACGGCATTCATTGGACGAGGCAGGGCGGCGTGTTGATGAGCACCAGCTTCGGCGCCAAGACCCTGCCGCCGCCCTTCGAGGATGAGGACGTCTATTTTCATCTCAAGAACCCCGATGGCCGCGAGTGGCGGCAGTGGCGTTACCCCATCTCGCTCAGCGATGCGGTGGACGTGCTCTGGGATGCGCGGCTCAAGCGCTACGTCATCTACGGCAAGATGTGGATCGGCGGCCCCGACGGCGGCATCAACTGGAAGCATGGCATGGGCCGCAGCGAGAGCGTGGATTTCATCCACTGGTCGAAGCCGCAACTACTCGCCTACCCAAATGAACATGATCCCTGGAACCTCGAGTTCCACACCTCGCCGGTCTTCATCCACGAAGGCGTCTATTTCTCGCTCAACCAGCTTTTCACTCGCGAGAATTGCACCATAGACATCGAGCTGATGACCAGCCGCGACGGCCTGCGCTGGGACCGCACATTCGCGCGACAGCACGTGCTCGTGCGCGGCGGCAAAAAGTCTTTCGACGCCAGCTTCATCGTGACGAACGGCAATCCCATCATGATGGGCGACGAACTGTGGTTCTACTACGGCGGCAACCGCGGCCTCGTGCGCTTTCCCAATCCCGATGAGAAAGACATGCCCAAGCGCGCCACGCAATACGCCAGCGGCATCGGCCTGGCCAAGATCAAACGGGACCGCTTCGTCGGCATCGCGCCCGATCCTCGCGCCGCGCTGAGGAATTGGAATCCCAACGACCCCAACCGGAAACCCGAGCCGCGCGTCAACACCATCGGCCAGATCACCCTGAAGCCCCGCGACCTCACCGGCGTGAAGACCATCACGCTCAACGCCGACGCCTCGAAAGGCGCGGTGCGTCTCGAAGTGCTCAACGAGGACGGCTACCGCGTGCGCGGCTTCACCAAGGACGATGCCGTTCCGATCCGCGGCGATTCGCTGAGGCATCCGGTCGCCTGGAGAGATCGCGACCTCGGCAAGCTGCCGCCCGGCCGTTACATGCTCCGCCTGCATTTGGAGAGTGCCGAGGTGTTTGCCGTGTATCTGCCATGACTTCCCGTGAACGAATGCGCGCAGCCCTCACCGGCGGCAAGACCGACCGCGTGCCGTTCTTTCCGTGCATCTTCACCGACCACGCCTGCGTTGCGCTCGGCCACACGTTTGAAGAAGCACTGGCGGACCCGCGGCTTGGCGTCCGTTGGATGGTCGAGGCGGGCTTCTTCTACGGCTGCGATGTCGTGCGCGTGCGCGCCACGCCGGCGCGGTCGTGGTTCGAGGAAAAGGAAGTGCGCACCCATGACGGCAAACTCGCGCAAGTGGACCGCTGCACGGGACAGATTGACGGTTACTTCGATGTGCAAGGCGGCGGGCAGTTGGTGCTGGTCAACCCGCCGCCACCCGTCCGCACGGTAGAGCAAATCGAGGCCATCACCTATCCCACGGCGGACCAACTGCTGGCCAACGGCTGTCTCGACACGGCGCGCGAACTGACCCGCGAGGCGCACGGGCGCGGTCTGTTCGTTGTCGGCATGGCTGGCGCTCAGACCATCAACACGCTGGTTGCCAGAGTGGGCAGCAGCGAGGAAGCGTTGATGTTGATGGCGACCGAGCCGCCATTTGTTCACCGCATGTTCCGGATGGCCACAGACGCTTCCATCGAAATGATCACGGCCTTCGCGCGGATCGGCGTGGACTGCGTCTATATCGGGGATTCCTACGCGTCGGGCAGCGTCATCTCGCCGCAGATGTATCGGGAGTTCTGCATCCCCGCTTACCGTCGCGCCGCCGACGCCGCGCACAGGCTGGGCCTGCTCGTCTATAAGCATTGTTGCGGCAACTACAACCCATTCCTGTCGCTGATGGACGACAATCATCTCGACGGCATGGAAGGCCTCGACCCGACCAGTGGCATGACGGTGGCCCACACACGCGAGGTGATCGGGGACCGGCTCTGTCTGATCGGCGGCGTCAGTTGTCTCAGCCTGCTCCGGGCGCGGCCGGAACAAGTCCATGCCGAGGCGATGGACTGCATCCGGGCCGGCGGCAAGGACGGTCGGTTCGTCCTCGGCAGCGCCTGCGCAGTGCCGCGCCGCACGCCCGTCGAAAATATGCGCGCCATGGCACGGGCGGCGACGGGATAGACGGTGCGCCCGCGCACCGCCGCACTGGATGGCCAGAACAAACGGCTTTGGTTTTCGCGCCGACCTGTGCCAGACTCGGCGCGTGAGCCGGAAGAACATCCGCTTCCTTTGCGCGGCGATCGTCTGCGCTTGGATTCCCCCGTCGTCGCCCGCTGCCGACAACGACATCATCCCCGGCCTGATCGCGCAAATTTCCGAGGCCAACCTGCGGCGCGGCGTGATCCACATTGCCAGCGACCCGCTCCCGTTCCGCAAGGCGAACTACACCGTGCCCGGCCACAAGCGGAGTTCGCTGGATGAGACGGATGCTTGGATCGAGAAGCAGTTGCGCGGCTGGGGCTACAAGGTGGAACGCGAGACGTGCGAGGTGCAGGCGTTCGGTTGCGACCTGAAGAAGCCGAGGCATCACACCTACGCGCCGCCGCCGCCGGGCGCGCCGTTCTTCAAGGTCCACAACCTCTACGCGAAGAAAACCGGCCGGCGCTGCCCGAAGGAGATCATCGTGCTGGTCGCGCACAAGGATTCGCAGAGCTGGACCGACAGTCCCGGCGCGTATGACAACGCCGTCGGCACGGTCGCGTTGCTGGAGATGGCGCGCGTGCTGGCCCGCCACAAGAGCGACCGGTCCATCTGGTTCCTGTGGTGCAACGAGGAGCACAAACCGTGGACCAGCGTCACGGCGGCGAACAATTGCCGCCAGCGCGGCGACAACCTCATTGCCGTCTTCAACACGGACAGTCTCGGCGGAAAGTCGGCCGAGGACATTGCCGCCGGGCGCAAGACCAACGTGACGCTCTACACCGCGCCCGAGGGCAAACGGCTCGCCGACCTGATGGCGGAGGTGAACGACGCTTACAAAATCGGCCTGGCGCAGTCATCACATCAACGGAAGCAGCCCGGCGACGACGATGGCTCGTTCATCAAGGCCGGCTATCCCTGCGCGATCGCCAACCTCGGTTCGTTCCCCTACGCCGACCCCAATTATCATGAAGCGGGCGACACAGCGGAGCGCGTGGACATCGTCAACGTGCGGATGGCGACGCAGGCTGTGCTGGCGGTGGTGTTGCGCTTGGACCGCGCGCCGTAGCTTCGAGGAGACCTGAAATGACACGCGGAATGACTGTGCTGGCTCTCGTCCTTTTCAGCGCGCAGGTGGCGGTGGCCGCGGAGTTCGCGCCGCCCGGCGAGAACATCGCGCTGGGCAAGTCTTACAAACTCGACCCGCGGCCGAACTACAGCTACTGCACCGATCCGAGCGACCGCGAGCAGTTGACCGACGGCGTCTATACCAAGGGCCATTTCTGGACGCAGAAGAGCACAGTCGGGTGGACTGGCATCGGCGGGGCAACCATCACGATTGACCTCGGCACCGCGCAGCCGATCCGCGGCGTCTCGTTCAATTCCGCGGCGGGCGCGGCGGGCGTCACGTGGCCCGCGAGCATCGTCATCCTCGTCAGCGACGATGGCAAGAGCTACTACCCGGCCGGCGAGTTGATCAACCTGAGCATGAAACACGGCGCCGCGCCGCAACGCTACACGACTCACCGATTCTGGACCGGCGAGTTGCGGACGCACGGCCGCTACGTGTCGCTGCTGGTGACGCCGGGCGGGCCTTACACGTTCGTGGACGAGATCGAGGTTTATCGAGGCGAGCCGGACTGGGTGAAGCTGCCGTTCAGTGGCGAGGGGGTGACCGATGCGAAGGCATACCAACTCCACGCAGCTTTCGAGCACCGCATCCGCAAAGACCTCCTCGCCGTGCGCGAGGCCGCCGCCAAGCTGACGGGCGAGACGCGAAGCAAAGTGATGGCTGAACTCGACGCCATCGAGCGGGAGATTCCATCCATGCCGCGGCGTCACGATCCGAAAGCGCGCGCCACGCTGCCCTTGAATCCAATCCATGATCGGGTCTTTCGCGCGCAGGCAATGGTGTGGCGCGCGCAAGAGGTCGCGCAGTTCACCGCCTCGTCGGCGAATCCGTGGGACCCGCTCGGCCTCAGCGACCCGCCGCCGCGCAACGCCAGAGGCGGCGTCAGCGTGGCGATGATGCAGAACGAATACCGCTCCGGCACGCTCAACATCAGCAACGCCGGCGAGAGCGCCGTCGAATTGCGTCTTCAAATCGCCGGCCTGCCCGGCGGAACGAATCCGTCGTATGTCACGGTGCACGAGGTCGCCTGGACCGACACGCGCAAAGGCATCGCCGTGACGGCGGCGTTGCCCGAAGCACGGCGCGACGGCAACGCGTTTGTCATCGCGGTGTCTTCCGGCATGACACGGCAGGTGTGGTTCACGTTTCATCCGACCAACATCAAGCCGGGCACGCATCGCGGCACGCTCGTGTTGGACAGCTTGATAGGAAAGCAGCGCGTGCCGCTGACGTTGCGCGTGTATCCGCTGCGGTTCCCCGACCGGCCGGCGTTCCATCTGGGCGGTTGGGATTACAGCGACGCTCCCAAGGGCCGCGACGTCACGCCGGAGAATCGCGAAGCGTTCATCCGCATCCTGCGCGAGCACTTCGTGGACTCGCCGTGGGCGACGGGCGCCGTGCTTCCTTACAGCCTCGACACGGCCCGGTTCGACGAATGGCTGCACCTCTGGCCGGGAGCGCGCCAGTATTGCGTGTTTGCG
>JACRKA010000101.1 GCA_016219905.1 Verrucomicrobiota bacterium | reverse complement strand
TCTTGCTCATACCGTCGCTTCTGCTGGCGCCGGGTTTGGTGTCTCGATGACTTTGATTGGGCGATAAAGCGAGTCGCGCTGGACGGGAATGCGGCCGGCTTCGCGGATGGCGCGTTCGAGTTGCTCGCGCGTTTGCTGCTGGCCGCCGGTGCCGCCGGCCATTTCAAAAATATGTTCCTCCATGATCGTGCCGTGCAGGTCATCCACGCCGAAGCTGAGCGAGACTTGCGCGAGCTTCAGGCCGAGCGCGATCCAGTAACCGGTGATGTGGTCGAAGTTGTCGAGGTAGATGCGGCCGATGGCGAGGTTGCGCAGGTCGTCGAAGCCGCTCGCCGGCGGCAGGTGCGCGAGCTGCGTCTTATCGGGGACGAAATGCAGCGGGATGAATGCTGTGAAACCATGCGTCTCGTCCTGAAGCCCGCGCAGCCGCCGCAGGTGATCCACGCGCTCCTCCAGCGTCTCGACGTGGCCGTAGAGCATCGTGCAGGTCGAGCGGCCGCCCATCTTGTGCCACGTGCGATGGCAATCGAGCCATTGCTCGGCGGTTTCCTTGCCTTTGCAGATGAGGTCGCGCACCCGCTGCGAGAAAATCTCCGCCCCGCCGCCGGTGATCGAGTCAAGGCCGGCCTCGCGCAACGTGGCGAGCACCTCCGGCATCGTCTTCTTTGCGAGCCACGCGAGGTGGTAAATCTCCACGGCGGTGAACGCTTTCACGTGCAGTCTTGAATCGAGCGCCTTCAGCGCCTTGATCATGTCCACGTAGAAGCCGAACGGCAGCGACGGGTGCAGCCCGCCGACGATGTGGACCTCGGTGATGCCAAGCGCGAGGTCATGGCGGACACGCTCGACCATTTGATCGACCGTCAACTCGAACGCCTCGGCGTCGCGCTTCTTCTTGCCGAACTCGCAGAACTGGCAGTCGAGGATGCAGATGTTCGAGTAGTTCAGGTAGCGATTGAGGATGTAGGAGGCGTAGTTGCCGTTCTTGCGCTCGCGGACGACGTTCGCGATGGCCCCGATGACGGTGATGTCGCGGGACTGGTAGAGCCGCAGGCAGTCCGCATCGCTGATGCGCTGGCCGGCGACGACCTTGTCGTAGATGTCGCCCAGTTCGGAGCGCCGGATGAGTGTCTCTAGAACCATGTGAACAGTCGTTTCGGCAAATACACGTCGGCCGCGACCGCCACGAACAGCACGGTGCTGACCAGCGCGTTCATGCGGAAGAAGGCGACGTTGATCCACTTCAACGACCGCCACGCGGCGATGACGTGCTCAATCAAGAGCACGAACACGATGATGCCAAGGCCGCTCCAGAACGGCCCGCGCCGGTGCGACAGCAAGCCGAAGCCGAGCAGCAGCGCGACGGTGAACCCGTGCAGCATCCGGGCGAACGCCAGCGCGCCGCGCGGGCCGAGCACGACGACCATCGAGTGCAGCCCCGTCCTGCGGTCGAAGTCCTCATCTTGCATCGCATAAATCATGTCGAAGCCGGCGACCCAGCACACGACGGCGAGTCCAAGCAGGATGGGCGCGGCATGCACGGCCCCGGTGACGGCGAGCCATGCGCCGATGGGTGAGATGCCCAGCGCGATGCCGAGGTAGAAGTGGGAGTAGTGGGTGAACCGCTTCGTGAGCGAGTAGAAGAGGATGATGAACAGAGCGACGGGCGAGAGGTAGAAGCAAAGCGGGTTCAAGAACCACGCGGCAACGACGAGTGCGGTGCTGCCGAGCACGACGAGCAACCACGCGCTGAAGAAGCTGATCTGTCGTTGTGGCAGGTGGCGCATCAGCGTGCGCGGGTTGTTCGCGTCGAATTTGCGGTCCACGATGCGGTTGAACGCCATCGCCGCGGTGCGCCCGCCGACCATGGCGAGCAGGATCAGCAGGACAATGCGCAGTTCCGGCGCCGGCGCGGGGCCGAGCTTGCTCTCGAACGCGGCGAGCATCGCCGCGAGCGCGAACGGCAGCGCGAAGATCGTGTGCGAGAATTTGACGAACTCGCCGAGTTTTCGGATGTAGGAAATCATGTCTCCTGCATCCAGCGCTTGGCGAGTTGGTGCGCGATGCCGAGATGGTCGAGCACGCGGGCGACGACGGTGTCCACGACCTGCTGGACGGTCTGCGGCCGGCTGTAGAACGATGGCGTGGCCGGGATGAGGTCCGCCCCCGCCTCCAACACGCGCGCCATGTTCCGGACCTGGATGAGGTTCAACGGCGTCTCGCGCGCGACGAGGATGAGCCTGCGGCGCTCCTTCAGGAACACATCGGCGGCGCGGCAGATGGTGTCGTCAGAGGTGCCGTTGGCGATGCGGCCCAGCGTGCCCATCGAGCAAGGGATCACCACCATCGCGTCGAACTTCGCCGAGCCGCTCACGAACGGCACGTGCATCGAGCGGTTCTCATAGCGGACTACCTCGTCGGCCAGCATCAACTCCCCGCCTTCGAGTTCCTCGGCGACGACCTCGCGGGCGTGGTCGCTCATCACGAGATGGACTTCGTGCCCGCGCAGGTTGTCCAGCAGCCGCTGGGCGTAGATGGCCCCGCTGGCTCCGGTGATGGCGACGACGAGTTTCATGTGACGCCTACACTGCCGAACGGTTGGCGCGTTGGCAAGGGCGAGTATCGTGCCGCCCGGCGTCGCGCCCGTTTTGCCGTTGTAATTCCGACGTGAATGTTTAGAACGGACTTGCCATGTCATCCCGAATGATTCTCTCCGCGATCTTGTTACTCGGCGTCTGCGCGCCATGTCCTGCCGATGTCACGCTCAGCCTCGCTGATGCCACGATCACGCTCGATGCGCGCGGTTGCGTCACGTCGCTGCGCGCCGCTGGCAAGCAGGAATATGCCCCGCCCGGCGCGCCGGCGGCGTTCGAGGCCACCGTGGACGGCGAGCGGCTCGTTCCGACAGCGGTCGCCCGCAAAGGCAGGACGCTGACGGTGGAGTTCGGCGAACGCGGACGGATGCAGTTCGCCATCACGGAGGGGCGCGGCTTCGCGTTCTTGAAACTGACCGAGTTGGCGCTGAAGGGCGACGTGGAGCGGTTGCAGTTGTTCTGCCTGCCGGTCAAGGGGCCGCAGAAGATCGGCAGCGCCATCAACGCCTGCTACGACGACCGGTTCGCCGCAGCGGTCATGGGCACGGAGATCAACGTCCGCCCGCGCCTTATCACGGCCCGCGCTGCTGGCGGCGACAACAAAGATTGCACGCATCAGTTTGAGCAGGTGGCCAATGACGTGAAGCAAGGCCGTCACGCTGCGCGGTTCACCGCCGAGAGCCGGCGCGGCGACAACGCCGGTTGGAGCGTCGCCGGCCGGCCGTTCGCGAAGCCGCTCGATCTGCGCGGTTGCCGGGCGTTGCGCGCCTGGGTCCACGGCGACGGCAACGGGCAATCGCTGAAGATTCAGATGAGCGACGGCAAAGGCGGTTATCGCGACGACTATCTCAAGGTGGATTTCAACGGCTGGCGGCAGGTGACGCTGGCGACGCCCGCTTTGAACACGCTCCGTTATGACCACGTCTCGCAGTTGAACTTCTACTACAACTCGCTGCCGGCGAAACGAACCGTCTCATGCCTGCTGGATGGAGTGGAGGCCGTCCTCGGTGATGCCGCGGAGTCGAGGACGGCGACATTGGAGGATTTCGAGGATACAACTTCGGCGCTGTGGCCGTTCCCGGCGACACGGTTGATGGCCGAAACGACGAAGCAGTTTGGTGTGCAACCTGCCGGCGTGGGCATCATCGCCTGCCCGCGTGCGCAGTTCGAGAAGGCCATCGAACGGTTCGAACATGCGGCCGGGTTGCCGAGTCCGCGTGTTGATGGCGTTTGGGCGAAGACTTCTCCGGCCACGAAGCGCTCGTATCTCTTCATCACCAACTTCGCCGAGAAGGACACGGACGACGTCATCGCGTTTGCCAAACGCGGGCGGTTCGACGCGATCTTGATCGTGCAGAGTTCGTGGTGCAGTTCGACCGGCCATTATCCGATCAACACGAAGAACTTCCCGCGCGGTCTCGACAGCTTGAAGGCGACCTTCGCGCGGCTGAAGCGCGCCGGGTTCAAGGTCGGCCTGCATTACCTCGCGCCGTCCATCTATCCGCCTGATCCATACCTGACGCCCGTGCCCGACGCGCGGCTGGTGCGCGACGCGAGCGCGGAACTCGCGGCTGACGTGGATGCCAAGGCCGCGTTTATCGCGACAACTGCCGCGCCGGAGAAGTTCCCGGCTGAGGACGGCGGCTACGATGGCGAAGGCGCTGTCATCCAGATCGGCACCGAGCTGATCCGATACACGGAGCGCGCCATGAAGCCGCCCTTCGGCTTCAGCGGCTGCGCGCGCGGACTGCACGGCACGGCTGCGGCAGCGCACGGGCGCGGCGAACGCCTCACGCACTTGAGGAAGTCTTACGGCTACTTCCTGTTCGACATGGACACGAACCTCATTGACGAAGTCGCCGACAGCCTCGCGCGCGTCGTCAACGCGGTGAACGCCGACATGGTCTATTGGGATGGCTCGGAGCGGTTGCAGGGCGATCACGGTTACTACAACGCAAAGCTTCAGAAGGCGTTCTATGACCGTTTCAAGAACAAGAACATGTTATTACAGGGCAGCAGCTACAGCCATTACTCGTGGCACATTCATGCGCGCTACGCTTCTGCCGACGGCCACGGTGACCTGAAGGGCTATCTCGACGAGCGCACGCCGGCGTTCGCAAACTACTTCAACAACCTCATGCCGCTCGATATCGGCTGGTATTACGTCTATGACACCAAGACCACAACCGACCAGTTCGAGTATGTGCTTAACAAGTCGCTCGGCTTCAACTCATCCATCTCGTTGCAAACCTCGCCGAAGCACCTCCGCGAGCATCCTTACATTGACGTGATCGTGGACCTGGTCGGCGCCTACGAGCGGCTGCGGCTCGGCGGCAAGGTGCCGGCGGAGACGCGCGCCACACTTCGTGAGCCGAAATGCGATTACCGTTTGATACGCGAAGGTCGCGGGTCAGCTCTACAACGCGTCATCTATGAACCGTGGCGCGACATCACCGCTCTCGACGGCAAGACCAACGTCTGGGAGACCGTCGCCGCCGAAGGCCCGTGCCGCGTTGGCGTTGAGATTCAGGTGCCGGTGGGCCAATGGGCTGCGCCCGGACCGTCTTATCGGGCCAAGGGATCCATCTTGATCGAGGACTTTAGCGACCCGCGGCCTTACGGGAAGATTCGCAGCACGTTTCCCGGCGTGACGCAGAGCTTCGACATCGGGGCCTATGGCGACCGGCAGTGCGCGGTCTATTCGGCGACGAGCCTGCACCGCGGGGGCTGGTCCGTCGTGGGCCGCGCCTTCGATCCCCCGCTGGACATCTCAACGCACAAGGGCATCGGCTTCTGGCTGCGCGGCGACGGCAAAGGCGCCCAGTTCAAGCTCCAACTCCGCGACGGCAAAGGCGCCGCCGATTACTACATCACCAACAACTACACCGGCTGGCGATATCATCAACTCGTCCGACCGGAAAAGGACGCGATTGATTATCGTCGCGTGGCCGCACTGTCTTTCTACTACAACGGCCTTCCCGCCGGGACGAACGTGACTTGCGCCATTGACGATTTGCGCGCGCTCCCGGCACTCGACGAGCCTTCACTCGTTGGCCCCGCCATCGAAATCGCCGGCCAGACGCTGTCGTGGCCCGTGACGCTGCTGCCCGGGCAGACGTTCGCTTATTGGCCCGACGAAGGCGTGCGCATCAGCATCGGCGAGCGAAAAGGGCCGATTCAGCGATTCGAACTGCCCGCAACGATCACGCTGCCGCCGGGCAAGCATACGGTGAAGTTCACGGCCAGCGGCCCGCTGACGGCGGTTCCGAGTGTGCGGTTGACATTGCAGCTGCCGGAACGCCTGCCCGTCACGAGCGGGGCGAGGAAGTGGTAGCCACGGGGTGTTGAATCCAGCGCCGGCCTTGAAGAGGGGGATAAAGCAGTGAGCCGTGGCGCCTAACCTACCTTTTACTGCGGAACTGCTTTGCGCCACGGCTCGACTGAATATGCGCCCGAATCGTTCTTTGTCAAATGGCAGGCCGCGCGGAGATGCAAGGCTTTGTTTTCACTTGCCGCTCCATGCCGGCTCACGCATCCTCGCGGGCGACATGGCCGACCGAATTGTCACGGACAGCATCCAGCATCCCGACCGCGCGTTTGAGCTGACGCTGCGACCGCAGACGTTTGCGGAATTCGTCGGCCAACGCAAGGTCAAGGAGCGGCTGGAACTTTCTGTCGAGGCGGCCAAACAGCGGAAGGAGTCCGTCGGCCACATCCTCCTCAGCGGCCCGCCGGGTCTTGGCAAGACGACGCTGGTTCACATCATCGCGAAGGCGATGGGGGCTAACATCACCGTCTCCAGCGGGCCGGCCATCGAGCGCGCGGGGGACCTCGCGGGATTGCTGACGAAGCTGGAAAAAGGCGACGTGCTCTTCATTGACGAGATTCATCGGCTGCCGTCAGCGGTCGAGGAATACCTCTACCCGGCGATGGAGGATTTCCGGCTCGACATCATGATTGACCAGGGGCCGAACTCCCGCAGCGTGCGGCTGAACCTGCCGCGCTTCACGCTCATCGGCGCGACCACGCGCAGCGGGCTGCTGACCGCGCCGTTGCGGAGCCGGTTCGAGATCGCCGACCGGCTCGACTACTACGACGCGGAAGACTTGCAACACATCTGTAAGCGGTCCGCGCGCATCTTGAACGTCGAGGTTGACGAGGACGGCTCGCGTGAGATTGCCCGGCGCTCGCGCGGCACGCCACGGCTCTGCAACAACCTCCTCCGCCGCGTCCGCGACTACGCACAGGTCCGCGCCGACGGCCGCATCACCGCCGAGATCGCCGACAAGGCACTGACGATGCTGGAGATTGACGAGCACGGGCTGGATGAGATGGACAAGCGCATCCTGGAAACGATCGCGGTGAAGTTCGCCGGCGGCCCGGTGGGACTAGGTTCATTGGCCGTGGCCGTGGGCGAGGAGCCGGATACGATCGAGGAAGTTTACGAGCCGTACCTGATCATGGAGGGCTACGTGAACCGCACGGCGCAGGGCCGCGTCGTGACGGAGCTTTGCTGGCAGCGCCTCGGCCTCAAGCCCGCCAGCGCCACGCAGCCGCGGCTGATCTGATCCGGACCGAGGCCGAAGCGCCGTTGTGTCGTGTAGCACCCGCCT
>JACRKA010000100.1 GCA_016219905.1 Verrucomicrobiota bacterium | reverse complement strand
GGCGAGGATGGCAGGTCGTTCCTGAACAACACCATCGCGCGCATGACCGGCGCGGACGACAGTTATCTCACCGACCTCGTCGCCGAACGGCTCGCCGAGATCGCCGAGCAGGCCCGCGCCTACCGGAAAGTGAAACCGAAAACCTCGCCCGCGGGCCGGGTCTGCATTCTCGTGGATGACGGACTCGCCACAGGGGCGACGATGATCGCGGCCATCCAATGCACTGCCGCAGCACGGCCCGACTCCATCATCGTTGCCGTCCCCGGTGGCCCCGACGATACACTGCAAAGAATCCGCGCGATGCCGGAGGTGAACGACGTGGTCTGCCTCGAAGTGCCCGGCTGGTTCAGCGGTGTCAGCCAGCTCTACGGCGATTTCCGGCAGGTGGAAGACAAGGAGGTCGTGAAATTGTTGGAGAGCTTCACCAAGACGGCATGAGGAGGAAACCGGTTGTCTCACGCCTCTATATCTCATGTTGAAGCGGTTTCATTCTTTCTTCAACCTCTGTGGCAATGATGTCCTTAATCATCTCGGCGGCGGGTTTACCCTTGAGCTCTGAGAGCGCACGCAGCATTCGCGAAATCCGCTTCGGCAGGCGGACGGAAAAGGACTCAGTTTCAGCTTCAACCATCACGCCGGATCCTTCTCTTGGACTTCTTTCGGATACTGCGGGGAACATCACAAAAAAGTCAGTGATCTGGCGATGCGTGGCAGAAACCGCGTTGCTCTTCAATTGATTGGCAAGTTTTGCCGGATTGTCTCGCATCCATTCTGCAAGAAGCCCAAAGAATTCGTGAATGTCGTTCAATCTCAATCGCCTTCGGCAACCATCGCCGATGTTTTGGTAGGTAACTGAATACTTGTCTGCAACGGCCCGAACGGCCGCTTGATACGCCGCTTCGATCCCGGACCCTCTTTCATAATTCTCTCGGAATAATCGGAGGACCTCCAGCAGTTGATCTACGGTTGTTTGCGTAATCATATTCAATCTCCAGTATTAGTAGGTTTCTACTACGACGTAAGATTTATCACACACTCCAAGATCCGTCAAGCAAATCGCATGGGCGAGTCAGCAGTTCTTTACTTGAACAAACGGCCTTAATACCGCGGCACGCTCGGATCCACGTCGGTGGACCATGCCCCGATGCCACCCTTGACGCTCTTGAGGTTGGCGTAGCCCTGCTCGCGGAGGAACTGGAGGGCTTTCAGCGAGCGTTTGCCAGCATGACAGTGGAGCACGATGGGCAGGTCCTTCGGCAGTTCGGCAAAACGTTGCGCGAACACGGAGAGCGGCAGCAGCTTCGCGCCGGGGATGCGGCAGATGTCCCACTCGGTTTGCTCGCGCACGTCCACGAGCAGGAACTTCTCACCCCGCCGTTGCATCGCGGCCAGTTCGGTGGCGGTGATTTCGTCGGCCGTCGGCGGCAGGGCTGTCTCCGGCTGGATGCCGCAAAACTGGTCGTAGTCAATCAACCGGGTGATCGTCGGGCGCTCGCCGCAGACGGGGCAGTTCCTGTCGCGGCGGAGCTTCATCTCGCGGAACTGCATGTCGAGCGCGTTGAACAGCAGCAGCCGGCCGACGAGCGTGTCGCCTTTGCCGAGGATGAGCTTGATCGTTTCCGTGGTCTGGATGACGCCGATGATGCCTGGCAGCACGCCGAGCACGCCACCCTCGGCGCAGCTCGGCACCAAGCCCGGCGGCGGCGGTTCCGGGAACAGGCAGCGATAGCACGGCCCGCCGAGGTGCGGGGCGAACACGCTGGCCTGGCCCTCGAAGCGGAAAATGCTGCCATAGACGTTCGGCTTCTTCAGCAGCACGCACGCGTCGTTGCTCAGGTAGCGCGTCGGGAAATTGTCCGTGCCGTCCACGACGATGTCGTAGGGCCGGAAGATGTCGGGCGCGTTGGCGCTGGTCAACCGCGTCTCGTAGGTGTCCAGCTTCACGTGGGGATTGATGTCGCCGAGGGTCTCGACGGCGCTCTGCAACTTCGGCCGGCCCACGTCGCGCGTGCCGTGGATGATCTGGCGCTGGAGGTTGGTCTCGTCCACCACATCGAAGTCCACCAGCCCGATCCGCCCGACGCCTGCCGCGGCCAGATACATCGTCACCGGCGCGCCGAGGCCGCCCGCGCCGATGCAGAGCACGCTGTCAGCTATCAGGCGCTCCTGGCCTTCGACGCCCACCTCCGGCAGGATGAGATGCCGCGAGTAACGCCGGATCTCCTCCGGCGTCAGCGGCGCGCGTTGGGGTTTGTCCATCACCGTGGCCACGCTACGGAAACACCGCCGGAAAATCAAGAACCTCGCCCGTGTCTCACTTCGCCACGAGGATGGCGCGCGCCAGTGCTTCTTCCGTGCCGCGGACGAGCACCACCTTGCTGCGCGACTTGTCGCCGCGGACGATCTCGCACGCCGAGCGCCGCACGCGCAGCGTTTCGGCGAGGAACTCCAGCAGCGCGTCATTGGCCTTGCCCTCGACCGGCGGGGCCTTGATGCGGACCTTCAGTTCCGTGCCGTGCAGGCCGGCCAGTCCGCTGCGCGACGCGCCGGGCTGGACGCGCACGGAAAGCTCGCAACCGTCCGGGGTTTGTTTTAGGAAAGGCACGCCAGAACTTAACCCCGAATGGCGCGGATGCGAATCCATCATTGTTGTCTCGCGCTGGCGCTCGCGGTGGCCGCCGCGGCGGGCGACGGGCGCGGCTCGTTTGCCACGACCGTCCTGCCACGAACCGGCCCGCAGGACGCGCCGATCCAGGATCTGCTGGCGCTTTACGCGACGCCGGCCGGCAGGGCGGATTACCAGATGACCTGCGTGTCCTCCAACCCGCCGGTGAGCGAGGTCAGTTTCCTGTCGCCGTTCACAAGCCCGCACGGCGAAAACAACGCCGTGTGGTGCCGGTATTACCAGGCCGCGGCGCCCGGCCGACATCCCGCTGTGATCATGCTGCACCACGCCGAGGGCGCGAATGTCCTGGAGGACTTCATCTCGCGCAAACTCGCGGCCGACGGCGTGCCAGCGTTGCTGGTGCAGTTGCCCTACTACGGCAAACGCCGGCCGGCCGATCCGGCCCTCCGCGATGTCATGAAGCAGGTGGATCTGGAGATGGCGATCAAGATCGTGCGGCAGGGCATCCTCGATGTTCACCGCGCCAAGGACTGGCTCCGGTCGCGGCCGGAAGTGGACGGCGCGCGCGTCAGCGTGGCGGGCATCAGCCTCGGCGCGCTGGCGGCGGCGACCGCGGCGGGCGTGGACCCGGATTTCTGGCGCGTCGCGCTGGTGCTTGGCGGTGGCGACGTGACGGGCATCCTGTCGAGCGACCTGCCGGGCGTGAAACGCACGCGCGACGGATACCTGAAAAAAGCCGGCAGCGTGGATGAGATGCGCGAGAGGCTGCGTTGCGCCGAGCCGCTGACGTTTGCCCGCCGCATCCCGCGCGGCACCGTGATGATGATCAACGCGAAACAGGACGACCACATCCCGGTCGGGTGCACGATGAAACTCTGGAAGGCGCTCGGCGAACCGCCCATCCACTGGTATGACACCACCCATGTCGGCGCGGCGGTGCATCTGTTCGACATCGTGGACATCCTGTCCGCGTTTCTCGGCGGCCAGAGCGAAGGCTCGACGCTGACCTCCATCCTCCGCGAAATGGGTGGGGGCGGGAAGTAGCGGGTGATTGACCTCGCCGTGCCGCGGTGGCAGCATCCGCCGCACCGGCCATGAAACCTCTCCTCGCCCTCGCCTTTTTCGTCACAGTCTCGTGTCATGCGGCTGAGTCTCCCGCGTTGCCCACCGCCGACGTGCGCGGCGAAATCCGCGACCTCAACACCCCGCGCTCGATGCCGCACTTCCACTCGCGCGCCGAATGGCTCGCCCACGCCGCGTGGCTGCGCGAACACATCCTCGTCTCGTGCGGCCTGTGGCCTGCGCCGCAAAAATGCCCGCTCAACGCGCAGGTCTTCGGCCGCATCGAGCGCGACGGCTATTCGGTCGAGAAAGTCTTTTTCGAGAGCTGGCCCGGATTCTACGTCAGCGGCAACCTTTACCGCCCGCTCGGCCGGGGCAAAGGACCGTTCCCGGCGATCCTCAACCCGCACGGCCATTGGAAAGTGGGCCGGCTCGCCGACGAGGACAAAGGGTCGCTGCCCGGCCGCTGCATCGGCTTCGCGCGGCAGGGCTACGTCGCGTTCTCGTGGGACATGATCGGCTACAATGACAGCTTCCACTGGCAACACGACTTCCCGCCGGCCGGCGGCCGCGAATGGCTCTGGGGCCTCTCGTTGTTCGGCTTGCAGACGTGGAACTCGATCCGCGTGGTGGATTTCCTGCAATCGCTGCCCGACGTGGACCCGGCCCGCATCGGCTGCACGGGCGAGAGCGGCGGCGGCACGCAGACGTTCATCCTCACCGCCGTGGAGGACCGCATCAAGGCCGCCGCGCCCGCCGTCATGGTCAGCGCGATCATGCAGGGCGGCTGCCTCTGCGAAAACGGCCCGAACCTCCGCCAGGACACCTTCAACGTCGAGATCAGCGCCGCCGCCGCGCCGCGCCCTCAACTACTCATCGCCGCCACCGGCGACTGGACGCGGTTCACGATGACGCACGAGTTTCCGGCCGTGCGCTCGATCTACCGGATGCTCGGCGCCGCCGGGAAAGCTGACGCGGTGCGCTTCGATGCGCCGCATAATTATAATAAGGGCAGCCGCGAGGCGGCCTACGCCTTCTTCGGCAAATGGCTGCTCGGCGACAACGACGCGGGCCACTTCAAGGAGAAGCCGTTCACCGTCGAACCGAAGGAAAACCTGCTTGTCTGGCACGGGCGCGAAAAACCCGCCAACGCGCAGACTGCCGAGAGCCTCGCCAAGATGTGGGTCGCCAACTGCGAAAAGCAGTTCGCCGACGCGCTCGCCGCCGGCCCGGCACAGTTCCGCAAACTCTACGAGCCGGCGCTGCGCCACGCGCTCTCGTTGGAAGTCCCCGCCGCGAAAGACGTCGTCGCCGAGGACTGCGGCGCCGGCCTGCTCGCGCTCGGCCGGCCGGGCCGCGGCGACCGTGTGCCAGCAAGACTTTCGTTGCCGAAGGGCGGCGGCGCGAAGCGCGCCGCGACGCTTGTGGTCCATCCCAAAGGCTGGCTCGCCGCCGAGCCGTTCGCGGCAAAGCTTGCCGCTGCGGGCCAGTTCGTGCTGGCGATTGATTGCTTCAACCACCGGCGCAAGACCGAGGACAACCTCTTCACGACCTATAACAAGACCGACACGCAACTCCGCGTGCAGGACATCGTCACGGCGCTGGCGTGGCTGCGCGGGCGCAAGGATGTTGGCGCGATCAATCTCGTCGGATTGGATGAAGCCGGCCTCTGGTGCCTGCTGGCGCGGCCGTTCGCGCCTTTCGTGGCGAAGACGGTCGCCGACGCGGCGCAGTTCGACGCCGCCAGTGACGCCGCTTGGCTGAAGTCGCTCTATGTGCCGGTGCTGCGCCGCGCGGGCGATTTCCGCGCCGCGCTCGCCCTCATCGGTGACGCGCCGCTGCTGGTCCACAACGCGGGCGGGAAGTTCCAGTGCGCGCCCAAGGCGAAGCAGGAGAAGGTGGGCGAGGAAGAACTGCTCGCGTGGCTTGGAAAGTAGAAGCGACGCGGAATCAAGTCAAAGCGCACGCTTTCACCAACGCGCGCTTGATGGCCGCCAAGTCATTTGCCGGCGCAACACCAAGCCGTTTTTCGAACCGCGCAGACGGCAGTGCGCCAATGGCTTGGACGTTGGCCACCGATGCAGGATCGAGAAAAGGCAGGTGGCCGACGGGGATTTCGAGGTCGCTACCGCGCGACTGCTTCGTGATCGGAACGTAAATGACCAACGTTCGAGGGGCGTCGAGTTGGTCCGCGAGAAGCACGACGACAGGGCGGGTCTTGCCAGCGATACCGAGGTCGGCCAGCCAGACTTCACCGTGCTGTGGGTGCATGGCCGTCAAGGATGTCGAGGACTTCCTGCTCCACCTCGCGGGCGGGCAGCACATCGGCCCATGCCTCTTCCTGGCGCTGGCGCTCGACGAATCTCACGAAGTGCCAGACCTCTCGCGCGAGCGGCTCCGGCAGGCGGCGGATTTCCTCGATCAGCATTTCTTGTGTGCTCATGACAGAAGCGGCGTTAGAGCCTTTGTCTTTGATGTGGCGCACGCTAGGCCGCTAGCTGACAGAAGGCAAGATGGAAGTTGACGGCAACGGCTTGCGGGCTGCGGGAAGCTCACGCTGTCCGCTACGTGTAGAACGCCACGCTGCCGAAGCTGACGACGGAGTTGGTGTCCGGCTCATGGGACTGGCCGTAGTGGAGGATGTGGGCCGCGCGCGGCTGGAGCGCTGCGAGCAACGTGTAGATGGCCGGGTAACCACAGATGCGCCGCGCGTCCTTCTCCGCCGCGATGGATTGATGGAACTTCTCCGCGTCGCACGACGCCATCGCTTCCAACATCGTCTTGTCCTCGCGCCGCAACTGCTCGCGACGCTCCTTGTCCATCGGCTCCTCGTCACCAAACCGGCCGCCGATGTGCGCGAAGTCCACGCCAGCGATGACACAGACCTTGCCGCGACGCGCCTCCACCAACTTGCGCAGCGCGGCGGTGAACGACGCCACTTCGGCGTCGGCCAGTGGCGAGCCGCCGTTCTGACTGAACTCGTGGAACGAGCCGGCCAGCACGGGCGCGATGCGTGCCCTGAGCTTGCCACCGAAGAGGTATTGGAGATAGACCACCTGGAACTCGATGCTGTGCTCGCGGCGGTGCGACCATTCGTCGGCGAAGAGGTCGAACGGCAGCCCGTCGGCCAGCGCGCGCAGCGCGTCGGCATCGGTCTTGGCCGCGCCGAACGGCGTCTCATAATCCTTCCGCAGCGCGCCGAAGCGATGCTGCATCGGCTGATGCCCTGTGCCGAGGATGACGAACAGCTCGATGTCGTCGCGCCCGCGCAACTGGTCGTAGGCCCACGCGAACGATGGCCCGCCACGGCGCAGGTCAAGGTGCGGCGCGACCAGGCCGACACGGTGGGCCGCGCGTCCCGCGCGGCCATCATCAGTGGCGGATTGGCCGTGCGGGACGCCCGGCCCACTCTTCGTCTTCGCCTGAGTTCCATCCGGCCCATCAGGCGACTCGAAGTGCTTGTCGAACATCGCGACGATCTCCGCCGGCTCGCCGGGATAGCTCGCGCCGGCGTGGGCCGCTTCGCGGACGGGCGCAGCGGCGAACTCGCGCAGCAGCGTCTCGCGGTGCGCCGCGAAGCGGGGGCTGTCGAGGATGAGCGCCTCGTCGAGCTTCGCGACGACATCCTTCAACAAGTCGCTCGGCAACAATTGGCCGGTCTCGCGCATGAATTCCGCCTGGATGTCGAGCAGGCTGTGCTCGCCGTCAAAGCGCTGGAGGATTGGAATGAGCGCCGGCGAGATCACCGGCGTCGCGTCGGTCCAACCGAGCGGATCGCGCAGGGCGATCATATCCCGGCCGCTGACTTTCACCGGGTGCGCTTCGATGGGCCTGAGTTTCGGATTGTCCATGATGAAATGATGAATGATCTGGATGAACGGACTTGGAAGTCCATTCTACGCCTTTGCGCCGGCCAACATGTCCGCATACGAGCGCGACTGCAAGTCCTCCGGCCGCACGCCGAACGCGGCCATCAACTCGTCCACCTGCCGCTGGCAGCGCGGGCGGTCCTCGTCGCTCTCGCCCCTGGCCTCGAACTCGATGAACGTGCCGAGGCCCGCGACCTCGTCGAGGTGGATCTTCACGTTGTCGAGAAACCAGATTTCGCGCCGCTTGCGGACCTCGATGCGGACGCCGAGGGCCTCGCGCAGGGCGGCGCGCAACGGCTCCAAGTCGCCGGTCTGCTCCAGCCGCGCCAGCGCGACAGTGCTTTCCTTGACCGCGGCGGCATCGGGCCGCTCGTAGAAGATGAGCGCCTTCTCGATGGGACCGTCGCGGAGCTTGAGCCGGCCGCGCGGGACGACGAAGTAGGTGTCGCGTTGCTCGTCGGCGCCGACGAAGCGCGCGCCCATCTCGCGCAGCTTGGCACGGGCGCGGTCGAGGTTCGCGCAGCGGGCCTTGATTTCGACGTTGAAGAACATGGCCGCAGCGTAGCGCGCCGCGCGCGGGGCGTGAAGCGCGAAGCATGTGGAATGAGCCACGCCGGCGGAGGACGGCGGCGGGGAATCTTGGGGTTGGCCAACGGACGAGCCAAGCCAGTTGCTTTCCGCCGAAGCAATCTCTATAGTGCAGGGCAAGTCCAGCCGCGGGGCGGTGGGCTGATCACGAAGAAAACGACATGCAAATCACACGCGCAGGCGAATACGGGATTCTGGGAGCCCTTTATCTGGCCAAACAGCCGTCGCACCGGCTGGTCATGATCGAGGAGATCAGCACGGCCGAGAACATCCCGCGCAGTTTCCTCGCCAAGATCGTGCAGAGCCTGGCGCACGCGGGCATCGTCGAGAGCCAGCGCGGCGTCGGCGGCGGCTTCCGGCTCGCGCGAGCGCCGGAGAGGATCACCATCTTGCAGGTGCTCGAAGCCATCGAGGGCACGCTCTCGTTGCAGAGCTGCACGGAAAACCCCGCGCTCTGCGTCTGGGACACCTCGAAGATGGAAAGCTGCACGCTTTGCGCGTTGTTCACCGAGGCCCAGTCGCGGGTAAAGGACCTTTTCTCCAAGACAACACTCGCCGATCTCTCCAGGCCCAAGGCGGCGGTCTTGCAGTCGCTGACCGGCCGCTCGCAGTGCTGCAAGGAAGCGCAGCCCAGCGAAGCCCCGGCGACGAAGTGACCGCCGTTTTTCGGTGCCGCAGCGAGCGCCAAAACTTCGCCTCAT
The DNA here is from genome assembly GCA_016219905.1 of Verrucomicrobiota bacterium. Classification (GTDB taxonomy): domain Bacteria; phylum Verrucomicrobiota; class Verrucomicrobiia; order CAIQCK01; family CAIQCK01; genus JACRKA01. The sequence continues at coordinate 1,553 of JACRKA010000100.1, read as the reverse complement.
CTCATGCCCACAGAAGACCAAATCCATGACGCGCTGAAGCAGGTCAAGTATCCCGGCTTCAACCGCGACATCGTCTCGTTCGGCCTCGTCAAGCAGATCACCGTCACCGGCAGCGACGTTGCCGTGGCGATGCAACTCACCACCGCGGATCCGAAAGTGGCCAGCCAGATCCGCGCCGACGCCGAAGGAGCGCTGCTGAAACTTCCCGACATCGGCCGTGTCAAGGTCGAGATCTCCACTCAGGCCCCGGCGCAGATGCCGGCGGCGGGCGGCAGCCCGTTCGCGGGCCAGCGGCGGGTGCAAGGCGTGAAACAAATCTGGGCCGTTGCCAGCGGCAAAGGCGGCGTCGGCAAGAGCACCGTCTCGGTCAACCTCGCCTGCGCCCTCGCGCGCCTCGGCTGGCAGGTCGGCCTGATGGACTGCGACATCTACGGCCCCAGCGTGCCGCTCATGATGGGTGTCAGCGAACGTCCCACCGCCGGCGCCGACGACCAGATCGTCCCGCTCGCCAACCACGGCGTGAAACTGATGAGCATGGGCTTGCTCGTCGAAGGCGACACGCCGGTCATCTGGCGTGGGCCGATGATCATGAAGGCCGTCCAGCAGTTCATCTTCAACGTCGCGTGGGCGCCGCTCGACGTGCTGCTGGTGGACCTGCCGCCCGGCACCGGTGACGCGCAGCTTTCGCTCGCGCAGTCGGTGGCGCTCGACGGCGGCATCATCGTCACCACGCCACAGGACGTGTCGCTCGGCGTCGTGCGCAAGGGCATCGCCATGTTCCGGAAGGTCAACGTGCCCATCCTCGGCCTCATCGAGAACATGAGCTACTTCGAGTGCCCGCACTGCCACACGCACACCGAGATCTTCTCGCGCGGCGGCGGCCGGCTCGAAGCCGGGCGGCAGAAAACGCCGCTGCTCGGCGAGGTCCCCATCTACACCGACATCCGCATCGGCGGGGACAAGGGCGTCCCGGTGGTTGTCTCCGCGCCCGACTCGGCTCCCGCCAAAGCCTTCCTTCAGATCGCGCAGGCGTTGATCCGGCCGATGTAGTCGGCGCAGTCAGCAGAAGGTGGGTGGGGCCTCAGCGCCCCGACCCTGCGGAGTTGAACTGGAACTTTATGATGCCCGAATAAGTGGCAAGCTCACGCGGGGCAATTACACTTTTCCGCGCGCCATTGCGCTTCGCAGCGCCGGAGGCGCGGCAGGCCGTAGCCCTGGGCGCAAGCCCGGGGGAGGAGTTAATAGAAGACGAAAGCCCCGGAGGGGCGAAAGAAAAAGACCCAATCACGACCGCGTTCTCTTTCGCCCCTCCGGGGCTTCTTCGTTTGCTGACGCCATTCCCACGGCTGGCGAGACTGTCTCAAAACTTCCGCAACTTTTTGCCGGGAGCGGAGTGTGTTCAGAGCATGGCCTCACTCATTGCCCCGGATTATCGACAACAGTTTCTCTTGCCCCCAGCTCTCGAAGACTGGGTGTCGGCGGATCATCCCGCGCGCTTCCTGCGGGAGTTCGTCGAAGAACTCGATTTGCCTGCCTTGGGCTTTGTCATACCG
>JACRKA010000004.1 GCA_016219905.1 Verrucomicrobiota bacterium | reverse complement strand
CGATGCACAGGTGGCGGCGAGGCGATGTAAACCGCCTCGATGCCACTGCCAAGCAGTTCGTCCACGCTGGCAACGGCGCGGGCCTTGAATTGCTTCGCGACGGCCTGGTTGGCTTCGGCGTTCAGGTCGAACACCGCGGCCAACTCGGCGTTCGACGCCGGCACGATGCCTTCAGGAATGGTCCGCCGGCGGGCAATGCCGCCGGATCCGATGACGCCCCATTTGATTGTGCGGTTCATGAGATTTGCTCCGTAGGCCGGACACTCCTGTCTGGCCGTCGTTTCGGTCTGGGCAGGCCAGACAAGAGTGTCTGGCCTACGATCTATTTCGCAAAGGCGCGGATGACCTTCTTCAGCGCCGCTCCGATCTGCTCGCAGTGGTGCGGCTCGTAAGTCGGATAGGCGAAGCAGGTGAACGTGTGCTTCTGGTGCCAGATCGCATTGGGCACTTTCACCTTCGAGAAGTCCACGCTGGCCTTGCGGGTGTATTCCTTCGACTTGAACGGGAAGCCGGAGCGGCCGAAGGCGTTTCGCTTCTTGTAGGCATTCTCGGTGTGGCACTGTGGCCAGAACACCCGCCAGCACGGCGCGCCCTCGGCGCCGGCGGCCTTCACGAACTCGGTGATGTCGCAGCGCATCTTCTCGATGTCGAGGGAGAAGGCCATGACAAACCAGCCATTCTGGCGCTCCGGGGTGTCTATCGGGCGGAACTTCAGCAACGGCTCGTCCGCGAGCGCGTCCATGATGATGTGCGCGTTGCGGCGGCGGCGCGGCATGTTCCAGGTTTCCATCCGGTCCAGTTCGGCGAGGCCGATGGCCGACTGCATCTCGGTCATGCGGTAGTTCCAGCCGACCATGTTGTGAATGTAGGAAAGCTTCTGCTCCAGTTCCAGCAGGTTGAGGCGGTCCTTCACGTCGTAGCCGTGGTCGCGGAAGCTGCGGGCAAGCCACGCGAGGTCTTCGTTGTCGGTGGTGACCATGCCGCCCTCGCCGCCGGTGGTGAAGGTCTTGCTCTGGCAGAAACTGCAACCGGCGATGTCGCTGAGCGTGCCGGTCTTCTTGCCTTTATAGACGCCGCCGAACGCCTCGGCGTTGTCCTCGACGACGAAGATCTTGTGCTTCCTCGCGAAGGCTCGAACCTTGTCCATGTCGGCGACGTTGCCGTAAAGGTGGACGGGCATGATGGCCTTGGTGCGGTCGGTGACGAGCTTTTCGGCCGACTCGATGCTGATGCAGTGGTCGTCAAGGTTGACGTCGGCGAAGCGCGGGATGGCGCCGGCTTGGACGATGGAGAAGCTCGATGCGATGAAGGTGTAGCTCGGCACGATGACCTCGTCGCCGGGGCCGATGCCGAGCGCGGTGAGGCCGACGTGGAGCGCGGAGGTGCCGTTGGTGGTGCTGATGGCGAACTTGCTGCCTTGCCACTCGGCGAACCGTTTCTCGAACTCCATGCCTTTGCGGCCGGTCCAGTAGTTGACCTTGCCGGAACGCAGGACTTCTTCGACGGACTTGATGGCGTTCTCGTCGAAGGTGGGCCAGTGCGGCAGTTTGTCTTTGACGGCGGGAGTGCCGCCGTTGATGGCGAGGTTTTCCTTGCTCATGGTCGCTATTCCTTTTTGGGGTTCAGTGGCTTTGTCAGCAAGCTTTCAGCACAGAGTAGAGCCGAGCAGCCCGGAATTCGCTACACGTCTTGTCACTACTTCTGATACTTTTCTGTCTTGGCCGCCGATGAAGCTCATCTACCAGAAGCTGACCGCCGGTTCGGATGAAGGATTCACCTTCAAACGCATCCGCACAAGGAATTTTTCGTGCCCCTGGCACTTCCATCCCGAGTTCGAGCTGATCCTGACGCTGGACTGTGCCGGCTTCCGGATGGTCGGGGACAACATCACGCCGCTGAAACCGGGGGACCTCGTGCTCCTCGGCGCAAACCTGCCGCACATCTGGCAGCGCGACCTGCCCGCCGGCCGGCCTGCGCGAGCGGTGGACATCCTGCTCGTCCAGTTCGAGGAGGACTTCCTGGGCAAGGACTGCTTGCGCGTGCCCGCCATGCTTCCCGTGCGGCGGCTCCTGCGCCGCGCGGCCGTCGGTTTGAGATTCACCGGCCGGACGCGCGACCAAGCCGCCGCATTGATGCGCGAGATGGACACCGTCCGGGGGATGCGGCGCGTCGTGTTGTTCCTGAGAATCCTGGAGGCGCTTGCGTTCTCGTCGGAAAGCCGCGCGATCGCCAGTTCGGGTTTCGCGGCCCAACAGAACCCGTTCAACGAGGAACGGATGAACCGTGTGTTCCAGTTCATAGACGAACGCCTCGACGAACCGCTCCAGATCGGTGACGCGGCGCGCGTGGCGAACCTGAGCGCGGGGGCATTCAGCCGCTTCTTTCACCAACACACTGCGCGGACGTTTCCGGCGTTCGTCAACGAACTGCGCATCGGCCGGGCGTGCCGCTGGCTGGCGGAGACAAACCAGAGCGTCACGGAGATCGCGCTCGCGTGCGGCTTCGCCAACCTCTCGAACTTCAACCGTCAGTTCCAGCGGCTGAAGGGCACGACGCCGAGCTGCTTCCGCAATAGACTGCTGGAGGCGGACTGAACCTGTTTCTTCTGGAAATCCTCACTTGAAACTCGAATCTCGACACTCGACACTGCAAGGCAATGCATCCGGTTGCGTTTCAGTTCGGCAGTTTCACCGTCCACTGGTATGGCGTGCTGGTGGCGTGCGGCTTTCTCTCGGGCATCTGGCTCACCGCCTGGCGCGCGCGGCGTGAGGGCATCCCGACGGAGTTGGTCTTTGACCTGTCGCTCTATCTGCTGCTGTTCGGGATGCTCGGCGGCAAACTGTTTTACCTCGTGGCTTACTGGAAGGACTTCATGCACGACTTCCACCGCGACGGCTGGCCCGCGCTGCGCAGCGGGTTCGTGTTTTACGGCGGGTTCATCGTCGCGGTCACCGTCACGATCTGGTATGCGCGCCGGCACGGCATCCATCACTGGCGGATGGCGGACCTGTTCACGCCGGGGCTGACCGTCGGCCACGCCTTCGGGCGGCTCGGCTGTTTCATGGAAGGCTGCTGCTACGGCGAACACTCCGACCTGCCGTGGGCAGTGCATTTTTCCGCCAAACACCCGACCCACGGCGACACCGTGCATCCGACGCAGCTCTACGAAGTCGCCGGCAACCTGGTCTTCTTCGGCGTGCTGGCGTGGTTCTACCCGCGGCGGAAATTTGACGGCCAGATCTTCTGGCTCTACGTCGTGCTCTACGCGCTGATGCGGTTCAGCGTGGAGTTCATCCGCGGCGACAACCCGCGCCACTGGCCCGGCCACCTCACCAACTCGCAAGTTACCGCCCTCATCTGGCTCGTGGCGGCGGCTCTCTTTATATGGCGACTGTCCCGGAAGCGAACCGCGTGACGCTCACCGTCGCCCCCGACGCGGCGGGTCACCGGCTGGACTTGTGGTTGCTCGAACAACTGCCCGGCCACTCGCGCGCTTTCCTCCAGAAGCTCATCCGCGACGGCCACGTCCGGATCGGCGGCAGCGAGGTGAAAGCAAGCCACGCCATCCGTGTCGGCGAAATCGTCGAGGTCGTCATCCCTCCGCCGGAGCCAAGCACCGTCGCGCCAGAGGCGATTCCGCTGGAAGTGCTGTTCGAGGACGACGACCTGATCGTCGTGAACAAACCGCCCGGCTTGGTCGTGCATCCGAGCGCCGGCCACGCCGAGCACACGCTGGTCAACGCGCTGCTCCACCATTGCCGCGGCCGGCTCAGCGGCATCGGCGGTGTCGAACGGCCCGGCATCGTCCACCGGCTCGACCTCGACACCAGCGGTTGCCTTGTCGTGGCGAAGACCGACGCGGCCCACCGCGCCCTCTCGCAGCAATTCAAGTCGCACGAAGTCGAGAAATACTATCTCGCGTTGGTCTGGGGCCTCCCGCGGATGCAGCGTGGCCGCATCGAGGGCGCCATCGGGCGCAACCCGCATCATCGCCAGAAGATGGCCGTGCTGGTCGAGGGCGGGCGCGAGTCCATCACCGAGTTTGAGATCATGGAGCACTTCGGCGGCTGCACGCTGGTGCGTTGCCAACTCCACACGGGCCGCACCCACCAGATCCGCGTCCACCTCGCCTCCATCGGCAACCCCATCGTCGGCGACACGGTTTACGGCCGCATGCGGCGGCATCCGATCGCGAGCAAGGCGACGCGCCAGATGCTCCACGCGGAGCGGCTCGCGTTCGAGCATCCGCGCAGCGGGAAGTGGCTGGAATTCGTCGCGCCTCTGCCGCAGGATATGCGCGAACTGATCCACGAACTGGAGGAGCACCTCCGGCAACGCGGGAAGTCAGGAGCCAATAGTGATGAGTGAATTTCGAGAAGCGTTGGATGCCACGATCAGCCATCTGGAGTCGCTGAAGCGCGCGGGCGTGACCCACTTGCCCGTCCGCGCCGAGACGCTGGAGGCTTTGAGCCGCCCCGTCGCGCCATCGGCCCCTCTCGCTGCTGCTCCTCCCGCCGCCGAAGCCCAGGACATGTTCGCCGAACGCATCCGTTACACCGGCTCGACGAAGGCCGAGAAGATGGCTTCGCTTCGCAAGCAGGCGCTGGCCTGTGTGAAGTGCAAACATCTGGCCGCGTCGCGCACACAGGTCGTCTTCGGCGTCGGCAACCCCGAATCCGAGTTGATGTTCGTCGGCGAAGCGCCGGGGGCCGATGAAGACGCGAAGGGCGAGCCGTTCGTGGGGCGCGCGGGCCAGTTGCTCACGAAGATCATCGAGACGATGGGCTACAAACGGAGCGACATTTATATCGGCAACATCCTCAAGTGCCGGCCGAACATGCCGGAGGGCGAGAGCGGCAACCGCCAGCCGACCGACCCGGAGATGCAGACCTGCCTGCCGTGGCTGCACGCGCAGATAGACATCATCCAGCCGAAAGTCCTCGTCGCGCTCGGCGCGGTGGCGCTGCGCGGGCTGCTGCCGGAATTGAGCGGCGGCATCACCAAACTGCGCGGCCGATGGCTGCTTTACCGGAACATCCCGATGATGCCGACGTATCATCCGGCGTTTGTGCTGCGGCAATACACGATGCAGAACCGCCGCCTCATCTGGGAAGACATGCTCGCCGTGCTGGAGCGCCTCGGCCGGCCGATCACGCCAAAGATGCAGAACTACTTCAAGAGCGAGTGATTGGTCTCCACCCCGCCGCTGTCTCGCCAAACCCCAAGCACGAAATCCGAAACAAGCTCCAATCGAGCAAAGGGAAATGACCAGAAACGGCGTGTTCGAGGAAGAGATTCCAGTTGTTGAGCATTTCCCTTTCGAGCCTTCGGATTTGTTTCGGATTTCGAGCTTCGGATTTCGGATTTCTACTTAAATGGATTCCCACTCGCTTCTCACGATCGCCTGCGCCGTCACCGCAACCATCCTCATCGGCGTCGCGAAGGCCGGCTTCGGCGGCGGGCTGGGGATGCTGGTGACGCCGTTGGCGGCGCTGGCGTTCCCGCCGCGCGAGGCGCTCGGCATTGTGCTGCCGCTGCTCATCGCGGGCGACGCGTTCTCGCTTTATCACTACTGGCGCAAGTGGGACGCGCGCAACGTGGGCTGGCTGCTGCCCGGCGCGCTCGCAGGCATCGGCGGCGGGCTGGCGCTCATCGGCCTGCTCGACGATCACCGGCTGCGGCAGTTCATCGGCGGCGTGTCAGTGTCGTTCATCGGCATCCAGTGGCTGCGCGACGCGCTGGGCAAACACCCGGAGCATTACCACCCGAAGCACTGGCACGGTGCGCTGTTCGGGTTGGCGGCGGGCGTGACGACGACGCTGGCGCATGCGGCGGGGCCGGTGGTGGCGATGTTCCTGATCCCGCAACGGCTGCCGAAAGAGATTTTTGTCGGCACGACGGTGCTGGTGTTCGCGCTGATCAACTGGATCAAGATGCCGTTCTTCCTCTGGCAGGGACTCTGCACTCCGGAAACGATGCTGCGGAGCTTGTGGCTGGTGCCGGTCGTGCCGCTCGGCGTCTGGATCGGTGTGTGGTGCAACCGCCGGCTGTCGGAGAAATGGTTTATGCGCGTGGTCTATGTGATGGTCTTCGCCACGGGGCTGGAGCTGCTGTTCGGCTGAGAGAAGTAGAACGGACTTCCAAGTCCGTTCATCAACGGGTTTGGAAACCCGTTCTACCGTTTAGGCGCCGGCCGCTCGCGTCGGGCGACAAACTTCAGCGCATCGGCGTAGTCGAACTCGGCCAGCGCCTCGCGGGCCTCCTTGTCGCGCCAGAGGGCCAGCGTCTTGCGGTGCAGCACGATGTAGGACACCGGCCGCTGGCCGTCGGCCGCCAGCTTGTTCAACTCCGGATCGCTGGCCGCCTCGAGGATTGATTTGACCCGCAGAAGCCGCTGGAAGCCCGGATACTCCGCCAAGCGTTTGCGCGCGTCGGGCTGGTCGGCGAGCGCATTGATCAGCGCGGCGGCCTGATAGACCTTGCTCGGCACCACGCCGAGTTGTTCATCCAGCGCGGTGATCGCGCCGCCAACCGGGCTGTGGGCCAGATCCTCTTTGGCGTTGACCAGGAACGACGCGAGGGTGCCCTCGGGCGGCGCGGCGCGGCCCTTGCCTTGCGCCACCGGCAGGAACAGCCACGACGCCGAGCCGAGGATGTAAACCAACCACAGGAAGACGAAGGCCAGCACCATGCCCTCCAGGAAGCCGATGAACAGGCCGATCTTCTTGTTCAACCCGAAGGTCCAGAACCCTTCCTGCGAACCGCCGACCGAGCGGTGGACCAGCCGCCCCAGCACGAAGCAGACGAGCCAGATGCAGACCGCCGCCAGCATGATCGCCAGGCTGCGCTCCCAGAACGGGTTTTGCGTGACGTAGTTGAAGATCAGCGGCTGGAACGGCGCGGAGAACGCCGGCGAGAGCAGCAGCGCGCCCAGCACGCCGGCCAGGTTTGCCACCGCGCGGATGCCGCCGCGCGCGAACCCCGCCATCACCTGCCACACGATGAGCAGGCCCGCGATGATTGAAACGCTCATATCCTTGGCTCCACCGCCTGCGCGACGCCGGCCCCTGTTCCCGCCGCAGCCTGAAGGCCGCCGCAAGCGGCTACTTCTTGCCGAGGGCCGCGCGGACTTCGTCGAGATGGCCGGCCGAGCCGAGCATCTGGTTCTTCCCGGCGATCATCTGCGCGTAGGCATCCATGAACGGTTTGCCCACATCGCGCAAGTCAAACTTCTCCGGGAAATCGCGGAAGAACTCGCGGTGCACGCGCGTCCAGACCAGCCGGCCGTCGGTGTCAATGTTCACCTTGCACACGCCCATCTTGCCGGCCTGGGCGAGGTCCTCCTCCGGCACGCCGGAGGCATCCTTCAACTTGCCGCCGGCGGCGTTGATGCGGCTCACCTCGGCCTTCGGCACGCTGGAGCTGCCGTGCAGCACCATCGGAAACCCGGGCAGCTTCGCCTTGATCTTCTCCACCACGTCGAAGTGCAGGCCCAGCTTCTTGCCCGGCTCGGCCTTGAACTTGAACGCGCCGTGGCTCGTGCCGATGGCCACCGCGAGCGAATCGCAGCCGCTCTTCTTCACAAACTCGACCGCCTGCTCGGGATCGGTCAGTTTCACCGAGCCGACGATGTCCTCCTCGACGCCGCCGAGCTGGCCCAACTCGGCCTCGACGCTGACGCCCTTGGCGTGCGCCGCGTCCACGACGCGCTTGGTGATGGCGATGTTCTCGGCAAACTCGTGGTGGCTGGCGTCAATCATCACCGAGCTGTAGAAGCCGCTCTTGATGCAGTCGTAGCAGGTCTCCTCGTCGCCGTGGTCGAGGTGCACCGCGAAGACCGCCTCCGGGAACACCTGCTCGGCGGCGCGGATCATGCCCTCCATGAACCGCTTGTCGCTGTATTTGCGAGCGCCCTTGCTGATCTGGAGGATGAAGGGGGCCTTGCTTTGCAGGCTGCCCTGAAACAGGCCGACGGTCTGCTCGAGGTTGTTGATGTTATAGGCGCCGATGGCGTATTTGCCGTAGGCGCATCTGAACAATTTGGCGGTAGTGACGATCATAGTCTGTTGTTGTCTGTAATGTGTCCCAAATAAAATCCGACTTCTGCACACTACCGGCCGGCCCCGCCCGTGGCAATATTGAAAATGTTCTCCAAATATTTCAGGCGTGAAGTTGCGCCCGTTTGTGGTTCACTGGGCTTATGAAACCGTTGTGGGTTGCGGCTTTGGCGGGGCTTGGCTTGCTGAGCGCGGCGGCGGACGCCCGTGCCGCGGATCAAGGGCTGCCGGCAAACCTCCTCTCCGGCAACTTCGTCTGGACCTGCTCCACCCCGCTGGTGGCGCCCGCGAATCGTCCTGAGGATCCGTGCCATTCGGTCAAAGACCCGACTCTCGTCCAGCACAACGGCCGATGGCATTTGTTCACGACCATTCGCAGCGTCAAGCGCACGCACCAGATCGAATACCTGTCGTTCGCCGACTGGGCCGAGGCCGACAAAGCGCAGCGGCACGTCCTGCGGTTGAGCGACGGCTACTTCTGCGCGCCACAGGTGTTCTGGTTCCGGCCGCACCGTAAATGGTATCTCATCTGCCAGGTCGCCGAGCCGTCGCGGAAGCCCGCGCTCCAGCCGGCGTTCTCGACGACGACACACATCAGCGATCCCGCATCGTGGTCGAAACCCGAGCTTCTCTACGCGCAGCATCCCGCGAACGTGAAGGCATGGATTGACTTCTGGGTGATCTGCGACGAGGCGAAGGCGCATTTGTTTTTTACCTCGAACAACGGCCTGATGTGGCGCGCGGAAACCAAACTCGCTGACTTTCCTCGCGGCTGGACCCAACCGCAGGTTGTGTTGCGGGGCGACATCTTCGAGGCCAGCCATACTTACCGCCTCAAAGGACTCGACAAATACCTCACCCTCGTCGAGGCGCAGGACGGACGGCGGCGCTACTACAAAGCATATCTGGCCGACCGGCTCGACGGCGAGTGGATGCCGCTGGCCAACACGCGCGAGAAACCATTCGCCGGCCGTGCCAACGTCCGTGACAGCGGGCCGCACTGGGCGGACTCGATCAGCCACGGCGAACTGTTACGCGCGGGCTGCGATGAACGACTCGAAGTGGACCCGACGCGGCTGCGCTTCCTTTTTCAATGCGTGCTTGATGAGCAGATGGCTGGCAAGAAATACGGTGAGATTCCGTGGCGGCTGGGGATTCTGGAGGCGCAAAAGTAGTCTGACCACTCACGGGATTTCCGACTTGCGTTCGCCACGAGCGCTACCTACTTTGCGCTCGAACGATTCATCCGCGGCAGCCATGAAGACCACCGACGATTACAACGCCAAGCTCGACCTCTGGGCGCGCGAGGGACGGGTCTATCCGCTGCCGAAAATCACCAACCTGCCGCGGTTCGGCTCAAAGAAGTTTTCTTCCTACGCCGAGATGAACGCATGGAAGAAGGAATTGCTTGATACGCTGGCGCGCCAAGGCGGTGTGCAATGGACGAAGTAATCCGCCTCTTTAACGAGCATCACGTCCGCTATCTGCTCATCGGCGGGCAGGCCGTGAGGCTCGAAGGCATGCCGCGATTCTCGATGGATTGGGATTTCTACATCCCGGCTGGCGACACGGCCAACATCGTGCGGATCAATCAACTCCTCGCTGACGAACTGGACGTGCCCCTGTCGCCGCTTGGCCCACGCGGCGAGGGCTTCGTTCAGACATTTCAGACGCGCTGGGGCATCATCCAGTTCCATCTCAGCGGCACGGGCCTGCCGCCTTTCAACGAAGCCGAACAGCGGTCGGTGTCGCGCCAGACCGAAGACGGGACGCCGGTGCGCTGCCTGTCCGGGCCAGATTTGCTCGCGAGCAAGCGAGCCATTGGCCGCCCGCAGGACCTGCTTGACGCGGAGTTTCTGGAACGCAAGCAGTCGCTTGGCCTGCTTTGAAGCTTGTCTTGCCGGAACGAAACCGGCAGATTGCGGCCCGATTTTCCAGACTCAACTCATGCCAATTGACATCAAGAAACTGGTCGCGGATCGCCTCGGCGAGAACTACACGCTCCACGAGCGCCACGTGAACTCGACGCTGGTGAGGGTGCTGCGCACCATCGGGTTCGACAAAGTCTATGCCCGCGCCAAAGGCCAATACCTCTGGGACAAGGAAGGCAACCAATACCTCGACTATCTCAGCGGCTACGGCGTGTTCAACATCGGCCGCAACCATCCCGGCGTCGCCCAGGCCATCCGCGACGTGCTCGACCTCGACCTGCCCAACATGGTTCAGATGGACTGCGCGTTCCTCAGCGGCGTCATGGCCGAGCAACTGCTCAAACGCTGCCCGCCGCACCTCAACGCCGTCTTCTTCTGCAACAGCGGCACCGAATCCGTCGAGGGCGCGCTGAAGTTCGCCAAGGGCGCCACCGGCCGCCCGCGCCTCGTCTATCTCAACAACTCCTTCCACGGCCTCACGCTCGGCGCGCTCAGCGTCAACGGCGCGCAGAGCTTCCGCGAGGGCTTCGAGCCGTTGCTGCCCGGCTGCGTGAAGATCGAGATGAACGACCTCGAAGCGCTGGAGCGCGAACTCTCCAAGCGCGACGTGGCCGCGTTCATCTTCGAGTGCTGCCAGGGCAAGATGCTCCACGTCCCCCACGACGGTTTCCTCGCCGCCGCGCAGGCCCTCTGCCGCAAATACGGCACGCTCACGATCAGCGACGAGGTCCAGACCGGCATGGGCCGCACCGGCAAGATGTTCGGTTTCCAGCACTGGAACCTCGAACCCGACATCATCACGCTGGCCAAGAGCCTCAGCGGCGGCTACGTGCCCATCGGCGCGTTCGTCACCCGGCGCGAGATTTACCAGAAGGTCTTCTCACGCCTCGACCGCTGCGTCGTCCACTCCACCACCTTCGGCCGCAACAACCTCGCGATGGCCTGCGGGCTGGCCACGCTCGCCATCTTCGACGAGGAGAACATCATCGAGCGCGGGCGCAAGCTCTCCGAGTTCCTCTTCCGCGAACTCAACGCCCTCAAGGCGAAACACAACCTCATCAAGGAAGTCCGCGGCCTCGGCCTGATGATCGGCGTCGAGTTCCGCGAACCAAGCGGCATCAAAGCCATGCTCGCGTGGAAAGCCATCCACGCCGCCGACAAGGCCCTCTTCCCCCAGATCGTCGTCAGCGGCCTGCTGAAAAAGCACCGCATCCTCGCCCAGGTCGCCGCCCACGGCCACGACATCGTCAAGATTCTGCCGCCGCTGGTCAGCACCGAGGAGGACGCCCGCGCTTTCGTCAACGCGCTCGACGACGTGCTGGGCGACTGCGACCGCGTCGTCGGCCCGATGCTCGAGTTCGGCCAGAGCCTCGCCAAAGCCGCCCTCGCGTCGAAACAAGCCGCCTCTTAACCGAAGGCGCGTTGAGGCCAGCTTCGGGCCGCCCATCCGAAGGAAGGCCAAGCAAACGAGAGAAATCGCAAGCAGTAGGCTTGTAAACACTCGGCGATAAGTCTTCGCCGCGTTTTCTAAGAGCGACTCAATGCCACCTTTGGCAAACAGGCTTCGGCTTAAGAGGGTCTGCCAAGTATTCAGTGGCCAACCCGTTCCAACTACTGGAGCGACGACCATCTTCTAAATCGGAGCTCAAATGATTCCAGTAGTGGCGCGCTTCTCTGATATCCACCCAAACCACAGCAGGAGGTGAACCTGTGGCGACGGACTCGAATCGGAAATCATAATAATCGCCACCTCCTCCATACAGGATCCCCGGACTTCCAATTCCATCCGTCTGATAACTTTTGGCATCTGGCTGCGTAGCCATGAAATTCTCAGCGAGTATCTGAGCCAGCCTGCGATCCCGGTCAGGAGAATCCTTCATGTTAAATAGCGACGGGACGTTTGTATTGAAAAGAGGATGGGAATTAGTAACGCCCGGCGGCAACTGGAGAATTGATAGCTGCGATGGGCTTGGCAGAGAATTCGTCGCACTGGAGTGTTCCACCTTCGTCGGGGGATTCTCACGACAGGCGACCGCCAACATGAGCACCGCCAGAACCACGCCGTGCTGCGCGCCCCTTTTCATATGCGTGTCATTTCTCCGGGGGGGATTCACTTTTCATTTCCCTCAGCGCGTTGTTCAAATCATTCCTCCTCTCACGGCCGGGCGGTGGCGGTGATGATGTTGCTGGGCTTGCCGATCTCCTCGTCGTCCTGGACGTAGATGAGTTGATACTCGCGAAGCTCGGGATTGCCGGGTGCCAACAGGGGGCGGCGGTCGAGGTAAGGCGTGTAGGTGTCGCGGGCGAGGAAGATGAAGTCGCTGTCGCCGTCGCGCTTGCTGTAGATGTTGACGCCTTCGGAGTCCCCCTTGACGAAGTCAATCTTGACCACACCGGCGGTCTGCGTCTGCATGTCCGCCAAACTTGTGTATCATCCAGTTTCAAGCGCACCTCCGAATCTGCCGGCACAGGATACGCCCGGCGCGCCGCCAGACAAGGATTTCTTCAGCAGAGGCTCGGTTTGGTTTGTAGTAGCGCGCTTCAGCGCGCGTAGCCCGCTGCTTCGCCTGAAACCACACGCGGGGTGAAGCGCGCCACTACGAACTTCCGAAAACACTTTCCGGCTGAACCGCCATCGCGCATCATCGCATCCATGATCCGACTGCCCTTCCTCTCGCTGCTGCTCGTCGCGTCGGCGCTGGCCGCCGAGGACGCCGGCAGATTCACGCTCACCTGTCTGGAAATCCCCGACATCGGGCGCGGCGCGGGCCTCGCGCTGGTGCTCCAGACGCCCGGCGGACGGACGTATCTCTACGACACCGGCTCCGGCTATCGCGAGAAGGACGGAAGCTGGACGGGCAACCACAATTCCGGCCGCGACCTGATCGCGCCGTTCCTGAAGGAGCACGGCATCAAGGCGCTCGACGGCGTCATCATCAGCCACGCGCACCTCGACCACTTCGGCGGACTGCTGTGGATGATGGAGAACAAAAACGACCCTGTAGCGGCGGTCTCTGACCGCCGGACGTTAGCTGGGAGCGGCGACATTCCTGTCGCCGGATCATTATTGGGCGACAAGAATGTCGCCCCTCCCAGCTATGTTCCGATCAAGAAGCTGTTTGACCCCGGCTACAAATTCGCGGGCCGGAGCGATACGGACTACACCTCGGAGTTGGGCCTTTACGAGAAGCTGCGTGAGCAGTTCCAGAAGCGCGAGGGCGCGTATCAGGCCGCGCACGCCGGGGACAAGCTCGTGCTCGATGACCGGCTCGACGTGGAGGTGCTCTCGCCGCCGAAGGAGT
>JACRKA010000103.1 GCA_016219905.1 Verrucomicrobiota bacterium | reverse complement strand
GGCGCGCGCGGGCGAAGCCGCTGTGTTCACCTACGAACTGCGGCGCTTCACCCGATTGCTCGCCGGCGCGATGGTGATGTTCCTGCTCGTGCTCGGCGTGGCGCGGCCGGCAGCCGCCGACTGGTTCCAACGCCAGGGCGTGATCACCGCCGCGAGCGACCCGCAGCGCGCGCTCCAGTGTTTCCTCTGGGCCACCAGCGTTGACCCGGATCGCGTCGAGGGCTGGCGGCAACTCGGCCTGACGGCATTCCGGCTCGGCCGCCAGCCGCTCGCTGTGCGGGCAATGGGGATGGCGCACGAACTGGCCCCTGACTACGCGAACCTCAACGGCGAACTCGGCTCACTGCTGGCCATGCAAGGCCGCCATGCCGAAGCCGCCGCGTTGCTGACGCGCGCCACGCAACTCTACCCGCGCGACGCGACCAACTTCGCCAAGCTCGCCAAAGTCCTGCTCGCCCTCAACCGCCCGCAGCAGGCCCGCGCCGCCCTCGACAGCGCGTTGCGCCTCGATCCCGACAATCCGGTCGCGAAACTTGCCGCAAAGGAAATGGCGGAGCGCAAACCGCAGTGAGGTGTGCCGTTTATCGCAGGCCGGCCTGGCCCAGATACCAGCCGACGACTTCCTGCCCGAAGAACATCCACGCAAACGCGCCGACGATGATATACGGGCCGTAAGGGATGTGCGCGCCCCACTTCCGCGCGCCGAACACGATCAGCGAGATGCCGACCACCGAGCCGAGCACGCTCGACACCACCAGCGAGAAAAGCACCGCTTGCCACCCAAAAAACGCGCCGATGGCCATCATCAGTTTCACGTCGCCCAAGCCCATCGCCTCGCGCGGCATCTCGATCTCCCGCGTCACCGCCACCAACCGCGGCGCCTCCGCCAACGGCCACTGCCGGCCGCCGACGCTCAGCTCGCGCGCCGTGATCCGCACCCGCAGCCCGTCAATCTTCTTCCCGCCCACGGTGCCGCTCGCCGCCTGAAATTCGAACCGCTCGCGCCGCGACGTCAGCACCTCGTCCAGCGCCTCCTCCTCGCGCTCCTTGCCGTCGTCGAGACTGATGCGTTGTTTGTCCAGCGTGACCGTCATGTCGGTTTCAAACTCCTGCTTCTTGCGGCCGAAGATCAGCCCGCCCACCCATCGCACGACCCACAGCAGCGCGCCGCCGCCCAGCGCGCCGACGGCAGACCACAGCAGGCCGCCCTGCCACGTCGTTGCGCCATGCAGCACGGGAAACGCCGTGCTGAAGATCACGCCGCCGATGGCGCCGCCGAGGGTCACTTCATCCGGCAGGATGTAGTGCTCGAAGTCCACGAACATGCCGATGAGGAACAGCGACACGACGATGAAGCAGGCCGCCGCCTGCGGCGACCCGCCGAATTTCAGCCACACCAGCACCCACAGCGTCGCGTTGAGCAACTCGACTGTGAAGTAAATCGGCGAGATGCGTTCGCCGCAAAACGCGCACCGCCCGCGCAACGCGAGCCAGCTCAACAGCGGGATGTTGTGATACCACCGCAGCGACTTGCCGCAGTGGGTGCAGTGCGAGGCGGGGCGGATGATGCTCTGCTCGCGCGGCCAGCGGTAGATGCAGACATTGAGGAAGCTCCCGGCCACGAGGCCGAAGACGAAGATCACCGCGCCCCAGAACCACAGCGCCGAGGCCGGCAGGCCGGCGAGCGGAGTGGCCAGCGCGTCAACCATAGACGGCCTTGTGCAGCGCGCGGCGCATCACCGCCACCGGCGCGCGCCGGCCGGTCCACAGCTCGAACGAGCGCGCGCCCTGGTGCAGCAGCATGCTCAGGCCGTTGGAGGTCTTCGCGCCGGCCTTGCGCGCGAGCGCCAGCAGCCGCGTCTCCGCCGGGCGGTAGATCGTGTCGTAAACCCGCAGCCATTTGCAGCGGCGCGGAAACTCCTTCAGCAACGGCGGGTCGCCCGGCTTCAGGCCGATCGAGGTCGCGTTGACCACGAGGTCCACCTCATCGAGATGCTTCGCGATGTGGGCCGGCTGCATCGGCAGCGCCACCGTGAACGCGTGCGGCGCGATCTTGCGGACCTCGCCGACGACCTGGAACGCCTTCGACAAGGTGCGGTTCGCCAAGAAAATCGCCGCCGCGCCCTCCAACGCGCTCTGGATCGCCAGCGCCCGGCCCGCGCCGCCCGCCCCGAGGATCAACACGCGCCGGCCGCGCAACTCGAACCCGAAGTCCTCGCGCAAGCCGCGCACGAAACCGTAGCCGTCGGTGTTGAACCCGCGCAGTTCGTGGCCGTCCACGATGACGGTGTTGACCGCGCCGAGCAGGCGGGCCTGCTTGTCCGCCTCATCCACGAGGTCGAGCGCGAGGATCTTGTGCGGGACGGTGAGGTTGACGCCGGCGAAGTTGAGGTCGGCGATGCCGTGCAGCGCGCCGCCCAGCCGATCCGGGTCCACGTCGAAGGCGAGGTAGCGCCAGTTCATGCCGAGGTGGTCGAACGCGGCGTTCTGCATCGCCGGTGAGGCCGTGTGCTGGATCGGATGGCCAAAGACCCCGACGATCCGTGTGGAACCGTCAATCTGCATGGCCCGCATGATGCGAGCGCATCTCTGCCTTGTCAACGACGATGAACTCTCCGCATCCGCCGGGCGGCGGAGGTCATTTCATCGAGAACACCGCGGACACCACCGCCATGACGGTTTTCTCCAGCGCCGTGGTGTCGTTCACCCCCTCCCAACTCGTCTCGCGCGAGTAAAGCGGCGTGATCTGGAACACGCCCATCTTGGCCGATTGCAGCCCGCCGATCTGGCGCCCGCCTTGCGACGCGATCTGCTCGGCGCGGGCGCGCGCGTCGCGCGTGGCCTCGGCCAGCATCTCCACTTTCGCCTCGCCGGCCTTCGTATAGATGTAATCGGGCACGCCGGAGACAAACGGCACGCCCTGCTCGACCAGTTCGTTGGCATCGCGCAAGAGCTGCTCGGTCTTCTCCACCTCCGTCGAGCGGATTTCCGCGGACAACTTCAGCCGGTAGCCGACGGTCTTCTGCGTCTGGCCATCGTCATTGTCCTTCTGCCGCGCGCGGACCTCCTCGATGCCGATGGGCAACAGGATGTAGTTCGCGAACCCTTTCGCGCGCAAAAACTTCTCCACCTTCACCTGGTGCTCCTTCAACGCGCGCTGCGCGTCGAGCAACGTCGCCGCCTCCGCCGAAAAAGTCCCGCGCCAGACGATCAGGTCCGAGCGGACGTTCTTCCGCGCCGAGCCGGTGACCGCGATGGTTTCCGTTTTAGAGACCATCATCCACGCGCGCGTGAGCACGAAGGATGAGAACACCAGCCCCGCCGCCAGGAACAATCCTGCCAGCACCCCCAGCAAATGCGGTCGCGAAGTCTCAGTCATGTTGCCCCCGAAGTTTTTCCCGTCTTGATCAAATCGTTTTCGTCGGTCTCTCGGCTTCGGCGCGATGATGCGAGCGCACCTCGGCTTTTTCAAGCACGATGAATCGTTCCGCCACCGAGTCCGCGAGCAGCCGCCCGCGCGGCGTCAGCCGCAGCCGCAGCCCGTCCCACTCCACCATCTCCTGTTCCACCAGCGTGCGAAGTTCGTCCGGCCAGAGTTGGTCGAGCCGGAAGCCGGTGTGCGCCTGGAACGCCGTGGCGGTGATGCCCTCGTTCATCCGCAGCGCGAACGCCACCAGTTCGCCCGCTCGCGCCCGCGGCGTGAGCCGCTCGTCGTAGTCCACCGGCGATTTGCCGCGCTCGATGCGCTCGCAATAGACCTCTGTGTTGGCGACGTTCTTGTAGCGGCGGCCGTCGGCATAGCCGCACGCGCTAGGTCCCAGCCCGATGTAGTCGCCGCCGCGCCAGTAGTTGAGGTTGTGGCGGCACTCGAGGCCGGGCCGGGCGAAATTGGAGATCTCGTATTGCCGGAAGCCGGCCTCCGCCGCGGCTGATTGCATCCGCTGATACATCGCCAGCGCGGGCGCCTCGTCGGCCAACGCAACGCGGCCCTCTTGGAGGTCGCGCAGCAGCGGCGTGTCGTCCTCGTAGGTCAGTTCGTAGGTCGAGAGATGCTGCGGCGCGAGCGCCACGGCACGGCGCAAGGTCTCGTCCCACTGCGCCAGCGTCTGGCCGGGGATGGCGAAGATGAAGTCGAGGTTGATGTTCGTGAACCCGGCCTCGCGCAGCACGTCGAGGCTCTTGTGCGCCATCGCAACGGTGTGGACGCGGCCGAGCCGCTCCAGCAGCGCGTCATCGAGCGCCTGGACGCCCATCGAGATGCGGTTGACGCCGGAGGCGCGCAGCAGCCGCGCTTTCTCCGGCGAGACGGTGGCGGGGTTCATCTCGACGGTCCACTCCGTGATTTGAGATTTGAGGTTTGAGATTTGAGATTCCAGACGTGTCAGCAGCCGCTCGAACTGCGCGGTGGTCAGGATGCTCGGCGTGCCGCCGCCGATGAACACCGTGCGTGGCGCGAGCCGTGGAGCGGCCCGCTCCAGCTCGCGTTCCAGCGCGGCGAGGAAGCGCTCGATCTTGGCGGCCTCGGCCGGCTCGGAGTAGAACGCGCAGTAGTCGCACTTCGCCGCGCAGAACGGGATGTGGATGTAGAGATGCTCGACTGGGTCGCTCACGGCAGGCGTCACTATGCCGCAGGCTCGCCGGGAAATCCAAACGCATCGCGCCGGCCTGGCAGGAAAAGTCCTTGATTTGCCGGCACGTTTTTGACAGTTTCGCGCCCGCATGAACGGCAAGCACGGCAAGGTTGTGACGAAGACTGGCTTGATCCCCTGACCGGGGCGAACGGCTTGCCGCGCCACACCCCCGGTTAAGCAACCGGGGGTTTTTTTATATCGTGACGCGGCGGTTGCCGGACATGAGAGTTCACGTTTTGCAGGCAACGAACAACGGATAACGAACATGGCATTGGTCGTCCAAAAATACGGCGGCACGTCCGTCGGCAACCCGGAACGCATCAAGAATGTGGCCCGGCGCGTCCTCGCGACGCAACAGGCCGGCAACCAGGTCGTGGCGGTGGTTTCCGCGATGAGCGGCGTCACCGACAGCCTCATCAAGCTGGCCAAGGAAGTCCACGACATGCCGAGCGAGCGCGAGATGGACGTGCTGCTGGCCACCGGCGAGCAGACCACCATCGCGTTGCTGGCGATGGCGATCCACTCGCTCGGCGCGAAGGCCGCCAGCCTCACCGGCGCGCAGGCGGGCATCGTCACCGACGGCGTCCACACGAAAGCCAAGATCGCCAACATCACGCCCAAGCGCGTGCACGAGTTGCTCGACGCGGGGCACGCGGTCATCATCGCGGGCTTCCAGGGCGAGACGCCCGACCAGCAGATCACCACGCTCGGCCGTGGCGGCAGCGACCTGTCCGCCATCGCTATCGCGGCGGCGGTCAAGGCCGACATCTGCCAGATTTACACGGACGTGGACGGCGTCTATACCGCCGACCCGCGCGTCGTGAAGGACGCGCGGAAAATTCCGGAGATCAGCTACGACGAGCTGCTTGAGATGGCCGCGCTCGGCTCGAAAGTCATGCAGGCCCGCTCGGTCGAGTTCGCCAAGAAGTTCAACGTCGTGTTCGAGGTCCGCAGCAGTTTCAACGACAACCCAGGAACCATTGTGAAAGCAGAAACCCGCAGCATGGAGGACGTCGTCATCCGCGGCGTCGCAGTGGACAAGAAACAGGCCAAGGTCACCGTCGCCCACGTGCCGGACAAGCCCGGCATGGCGGCGCGCATCTTCCGCGCCGTGGCCGACGCGAACGTCAACGTGGACGTGATCGTCCAGAACGTGTCCGAGCAGGGCACCACGGACGTCACGTTCAGCGTGAGCACCGACGACCTGAAGAAGGCGCTGGTGACGCTGGAGCCGTTGGTGAAGGCGATCGGCGCGGGCGGCGTGACGGCCAAGGACGGCATCGCGAAGGTCTCCATCGTCGGCGTCGGCATGAAGAGCCATCCCGGCGTCGCCGCCGACATGTTCGAGACGCTGGCGGGCCACGGCATCAACATCCAGATGATCAGCACCAGCGAGATCAAGATCTCGGTCGTCGTGGACCTGAAGGACGCCGACAAGGCGGCCAGCGTGCTGCACGAGAAATTTGGCTTGGGCAAGAAGTAGGGGAGGCTTTTTTCAGGCGGGCGCTTGACCCGCCCCGGAGTCCGGTTAGAATGGCGCGCTTTCTGGAGCGTCTGCAAGCCCAGCCATGGAGATTGATTCGCAGCTAAACATCAGCATTGACCGGACTGTCGCGTGGTTGCGCGCGCAGCAGCGGCCGGACGGCCATTGGTGCGCCGAGCTGGAGGGCGACACGATCCTGGAGTCGGAGTATCTGATCTACCTCCACTGGCTCGGCAAGCTGACGCCGGAAACGCTGCGCAAGGCCACCAACTACATCATCCGCCGCGAGGCGCCCGGCGGCGGTTGGGGCATTTATCCCGGCGGCCCCTGCGAACTGAGCGCGTCGGTGAAAGCCTACCTGGTCTGCAAGTGGGCGGGCCATTCGGCCGACGAGCCGTTCATGCGGCGGGCGCGCGAGGCGATCCTCGCCAGGGGCGGCGCGTCGCGGGTCAACAGCTACACGCGCATTTTCCTGTGGCTGGTCGGTCTCTACGATTTCAAGCATGTGCCGGGGATTTCCACCGAGCTGCTCGTGATGCCGAAGTGGTTTTACTTCAACATCTACGACATGAGCGCGTGGTCGCGGGCGATGATCGTGCCGCTGACGATCCTCTACCACCACAAGCCCGTGCGGCCGTGGCGCGACCCGCGCGTGATTGACGAGCTTTACGTCGGCGGGCCGGAGAAGGCAGACTTCTCGCTGCCGCGCGATCCGGGCCTCTTCTCGTGGCGGAACTTCTTCCTGCTGTTGAACTGGTGGCTGGTGTTCTGGGAACGCATCCCGTTCAAGCCGCTGCGCAACCTGGCGCTGCGCCGGGGCGAGGCATGGCTGAAGCCGCGCATCGGCGACGGCGGCGGCCTGGGCGCGATTTTCCCTGGCATGATCAACGGCGTGTTGGTGCTCAAGACGATGGGCTATCCCGACGACCATCCGCTGGTGCGCCACGCCATGGCAAAGGTGGAGGAACTCCGGATCGAGGAAGGCGACATGCTGCGATTGCAGCCCTGTTTCTCGCCGATCTGGGACACGACGTGGATCATCGGCAACCTGCGCGCCGCGGGCGTGCCGCCCGACGACCCGGCGCTGGTCCGCGCCGCGCAATGGCTGCTGGGCCGCGAGATCAAGATCGAGGGCGATTGGAAGGTGAAGTGGCCCGGCGCGAAGCCGGGCGGCTGGCCGTTCGAGTATGCCAACAGCTTCTATCCGGACTTCGACGACACCGCGATCGCGATCCGTGTGCTGCGCGACATCGAGGTGAAGGACACCCAGGCCCGCGACGCGGCCATCCAGCGGGCGCTGGACTTCCAGCTCGCGATGCAGAACCGCGACGGCGGCTGGGCCAGCTTCGACAAGGACAACACCCACGAGATTTTCACCAAGATCCCCTTCGCCGACCACAACGCGATGCTCGACCCGACTTCGCTCGACGTGACAGGCCGCATGGTGGAAACCTTCGGCGCGCTCGGCTGGGACAAGTCGCGCGAGCCGGTGCGCCGCGCCATCGAGCTGATCAAGTCCCGGCAGGAGCCGGACGGCTGCTGGTATGGCCGCTGGGGCGTCAACTACATCTACGGCACCTGGCAGGTGCTCGCCGGCCTTGCGCAGGTCGGCGAGGACATGCAGGCGCCCTACGTCCGCCGCGCGGTGAAATGGCTGCTCGACCACCAGCAGGTTGACGGCGGCTGGGGCGAGACCTGCAAGAGCTACGACGACCCGTCCCTTCGCGGCACGGGCAAGACGACGGCCTCGCAGACCGCGTGGGCCGTGCATGCGCTCGTGGCGGCCGGCGAAGCGGGCCATCCGGCGGCGCGGCGCGGCGTGGACTGGCTGTTATCGCGCCAGAACAGCGACGGCACGTGGACGGAGGCTGAATACACCGGCACCGGATTCCCGAAGGTGTTCTACCTCAAATACCACTGGTATCGAATTTACTTCCCCTTGCTGGCGCTGGCGGAGTATCGTTCCCGCCGACGCCAGCCAGCCGCCGCGCGGCCACCGAGCGCGCAGCCCGTGCCGGCGGGCGTCGGAAGTAACGGCAATAGATGAAGTTCAAAGCTGTGGTTGTGACGCTGGTCGCGTTGGCGGGGGCGCTGATGATGAATGGCTGCACCCTGGCCCCGACCGCGCTCGGCATCATGATGCTGCTGGTGGACGACAAGACCCCCTCCGCGCCCGTCTGGAGGATCGCGCCGCCCGCCGCCTCTCCACTCCCGACCCTCTCCCTGCCTGACCTCGACACCGCGCCGCAACACGCCGCGCTCGACGAGCGCCGCTGATTTCAGGGAGCCGGCGGCGCGGGCGGGCCTTCCGTCGGCCGAAGCATGATCGTGATGCCCTGCCGGTTCTGCGGCAGCCCCTGGAACATCTGCTGCATGCGGTTCCGAAACTCCTCGTCCTGCTGCGTCTTCTGGCCGAACTCCGCGAGCGTCCTGGCCGAGAGCGACTGCCGCTTGCCCTCGCCGTCCGTGAAGGAGAACTGGATCGAGACATTTTCCGGCTTCAGCGCGCCGAACGGATTGCGGTGGGCGGCGGGTTCAGGCTCGCCCTCCGGCTTCTCCAGCACGATGCAGTAGGCGGTCTTCGGCTGGCCCTTGTGGATCAGGTCCAGCCGCAACTGCGTGCCGAAGTTGCGGCGGTTGACCGCCTGTTGCAGCTCCTGGGAATTGCTCACCGGCTGGCCGTCGGCGCGCAGGATGATGTCGTAGCGCTCCAACCCCGCGACGACCGCCGGGCTTTCCTTCAAGACGTTGAACACCATCAGCCCCTGGTTCTCCGGCACGTTGGGCAGATGGGCGCGCGCCATCTGCGGGATGGGGCCGGCGGCGATGCCCACCCATTACTCCTGCGCGCCGCCCGGCTTTGGCGCGGTGGCCGCGCCCGGGGACTTCGGCTTGAACGCGGCCGGCGGCGGCTCGTCGGCCGGGTCGGCGGCGAGGACACACAGGGGGACGGCAAGGAGCAGGGCGAGTGATTGAAACGGTTTCATGGTCGTGCGGCGTTTGTGGGCATGTTGCCACTTCGCGCGGTTCTTGCAACGCCAAAGCAACAATCGCTCAGCGAGATGTCGTGGCATCCGGCGGTGCTGGAGGTCAGGATCAGGAGGCGCATGGTTTGAAGTTGTCTCGCCCGGAGCGTTGTGTTTGCATCCCGCCGCAAGAGCGACACGAGAGCAGCGAACCCGGCGGCAAACTGCAAACAGATCCATGGCACGAGTGCTTTATGGTGTGATGGCGGCCACGAACGGGCATCTGTCCCGCGCCCTGGCGATCGCCCGGCGTCTGCCCGAACACCAGTTCTTCTTCGTCGGCGGGGCGCGGTTGCACGAAGCGATTGGCGGAGCGCATCCGGTGTTGACCGTGCCGGTGCTCGACACGATTCGCGGACGCAACCGGACCCGCCTGTCGGCCACCTGTTTCAAAGGCATCGGCAGCCTCGCCAGCATTCCGCGCGTGTGCCGACGGATACGGGAAACCATCGAGCAATGGCAGCCCCACGTGGCGATCACGGACCGCGAGTTTTTCCTGCCCATCGCCGCCCGCGCCGCGGGCCTCGGCTGTCTGTCCATTGACCACCAGCACATCGTCAGCGCGTGCCGCTATCCGGTTCCCCTTTCGCAGAGGATCCACCGGGCGCTCTTCCTGACGAGCCTGCGCCTGCTCTACGGTTTCGCCGGCCGGAACCTGGTCGTCTCGTTCTTTCACCCGCCGCTGAAGCCGGACGGACGCCACGAATTGTTGCCGCCCATCCTGCGGCCGGAGGTGGCGGAGGTCTCCGCCAGCGCAGGCAAACACGTGCTGGTCTATCAGACGACGCCGACCTTCACGCCGCTGCTCGATGCGCTTCGGCAATTGGCGCGGCCGGTGATCGTGTATGGGTTTCGGAACGAACACGCGGTGGACGGCAACCTGACCTTCAAGCCGTTCGACCGGCGCGCCATCCTCGAAGACCTCGCCGGCAGCGCCTACGCGGTGGTCAACGGCGGCCATAATCTCCTTTGTGAAGCGTTCTATTACTGCAAGCCGGTGCTTTGCTTTCCGATCGCGGCGGACTTCGAGCAGTTCCTCAATGCGTGGCATGTCCGCCATCTCGGCTACGGCGATTTTTCCACCCGCGCCGCGCCGGCCCCGGAGCTGTTCCAACGCTTCGAGACGCGGCTGGAGGATTATCGCGCCAGCATCGGCAGGCAGTTCCAGGACGGCTCAGCCGCCGTCGTTGACCGCGTGCGGCAACTGATCCAGCAACACGCGTCGGAGCGGGTGGTTGCCAGAGGAGGCTTGTGAGAACCGTCGGCTAGCGTATGATGAACCTCACCTATGACACGGGCCAAACGGAGCAGCGTGGGGATCGGCACGGTGGCGAAGAATTTTCGCCGCGTGGCGCCGCATCTCTGGATCGGCCGGAAGCTCGCCGCGCTGGAGGTCGAGAAGCGGCTTTTCACCGTTTTCAACCCCTCGCGCCGCGGGGGCCAGGCTGGCAAGATCCGGCAGGCCAGCTTCCGGCTGACCGATGTCTGCAACCTGCGCTGCCACACCTGCGGCCAGTGGGGCGACACCGGCTACCTGCACGGCCAGGACCTGCGGCAGCTCCGCGACAATGAAATCTCCACCGACCGTTACCTCGCGGTGATGAAAGACCTGGTGCAGCACGGGCATCGGCCGGTGGTCTATTACTGGGGCGGCGAGCCGATGCTTTACCACGGCATCCTGGAGCTGATCGCCGGCGCGTCGGCCTTGGGGCTGCCGCCCGCCATCGCCACCAACGGTTCGCGCGTGGCCGACTCGGCGCAGCAGTTGGTGGACGCGCCGCTGTTCCTCCTGCAAGTCTCCATTGACGGCCACTGCGCGGAGCTGCACAACCGGATGCGGCCCTCGGCGGGAAGCGGCGACAATTTCCGCGATCTCGTGCGCGGGCTGGAGGCGGTGCGCGAGGCCCGCAGCCGCACGGGCCGCAGCCTGCCGTTGATCGCTTCGCTGACGGTGATCTCCGAGGGCAATCTCAAGCACCTGGGCGACATCTACGACGCGTTCCGCGACAAGGTGGACCTGTTTGTTTTCTACCTCTCGTGGTGGATAGACAAGCCGGGCGCGGCGGCGCACGAGCAGGATTTCCTGCGGCGATTCGGTTTCGTGCCCACGCGGCATCGCGGCTGGATCGGCGACTGGAAGTCGCGCGACCACGGGGAACTGAACCGGCAGATCGAGGGATTGCTGGCGAAGTCGCGGCCGTGGTCGGCGCCGCCGGTGAGCATCATCCCGCCCATCACGGGCAAGGAGAACCTGGAGACCTACTACTCGGACCACCGCGCCACGTTCGGCTACAACCAGTGCGTTTCCATCTACCAGGTGGTGGAGGTCAACAGCAACGGCGACGTGTCGCCCTGCCGCGACTACCACGACTACGTCGTCGGCAACATCAAGGACTCCACCCTCACCGAGCTGTGGAACTCGGAGGCTTACAAGAAATTCCGTTGCAGCGTGAGCCGCGACGGGCTGATGCCGGTCTGCACGCGCTGTTGCGGCTTGATGGGATACTGACGGGATGATGGACAACCCCGCCGTCCAAACCGAACCCCAGCGCACTTCATCGCGTTTCTGGCGGGCTTTCGTGCATTCGCGCGCCGTGCAGCGGGTGTTTGTGTGGACGGCCAAGGTCCTGTTCCGGCTCCGGGTGCGGAACATGGAGCGGGCGCTGCCCCCCGGCCCTTACATCTTCGCCAGCAACCACGCCTCGCATTACGACTTGTTCCTGGCGTTGGCGGCGTTTGCCGGCGTCACCGGCCAGTTGCCCGTGCCGGTGGTCTGGAGCGGCGTCTTTGACATCCCCGTCATCGGCAACATCCTCCGCGCGATGACGGCCGTGGCCGTGCGGCACGGCCGCGGTGACGAACTGGACCGCGCGGCCACGGTGCAGGAGATGATCAGCCTGGTCCGCGCGGGGCATTGTCTGGTCATGGCCTGCGAGGGCATCCGCAATGACGCGCTGGGTTTGTTTGAGCAAGGCGCGGCATTCACGTCGCTGGCCACCGGCGTGCCGGTCGTGCCCGTCAGCCTGCGCGGCGCGCAGGGATTGTTCAGCGACCTGTCAGGTCCGAGGCGGTTCTGGGGCAACGTCGAGATCGTGCTGCATCCGCCGTTGGATCCGGCCGAGTTCGAAGCGGCGGGCGGTTCGCAGGTGGAGGTGGCCACGAGATTCACACAGGCGATCCGCGACCAGGTCGCTTCGGAACTTGACTACCCCGTCGCAGATGTGGTTGCAAGAACAGGCAATAAACCGGTTTCATGACATCCAGAAAGGCCAAAGGGGGTTCCCCGAACGCGGCGCATCACGAGCCGATCGCGGTCATCGGCATCGGCTGCCGTTTTCCCGGCGGCGTGACGGGGCCGGACTCTTACTGGAAACTGCTGCTGGCTGGCACGGATGCCATCACGGATGTGCCGGCCGACCGGTGGAACCACGACCTCATCTATCATCCCGAGCCGGGCAAGCCCGGCAAGACCGTCGCGCGGCAGGCGGGGTTCGTGACCAACGTGCAGCGGTTCGACGCCGACTTCTTCGGCATCTCGCCGCGCGAAGCCTGCCAGATGGATCCTCAACATCGGCTGGTGCTGGAAGTCGCGTGGGAGGCGCTGGAGGACGCGGGCGTTGCCGCCGACCGCATCGGAGGCACCGCCACGGGCGTCTTTGTCGGCATCTCCACACACGAGTATCAGGCGTTGCAGTCGCTCGACACCACCGGCACCTACACCAGCACCGGCCAGGCGGCGTGCATGGCCGCCAACCGCGTCTCCTACGCCTTCAACCTGATCGGCCCGAGCTTCGTCGTGGACACGGCGTGTTCCTCGGCGTTGGTGGCCGCGCACCTGGCCTGCCAGAGCATCTGGAGCGGTGAGTCCGCGATGGCGCTGACCGGCGGCGTCAACCTCTTCGTGGACCCTTACACGTTCGTGGGCTTCAGTTATCTCTCGATGCTCAGCCCCGACAGCCGCTGCATGGCCTTCGACGCGCGCGCCAACGGGTTCGTCCGCAGCGAGGGCGCGGGCATGGTCCTGCTCAAACCCCTCGCCCGCGCGCTCGCCGACGGCGACCGCATCTACGCCGTCATCCTCGGCACCGCCGCCAACCAGGACGGCCACAGCCAGGGGCTGACGTTCCCCAGCCAGGCGTCGCAGGAGAAACTGCTGCGCGACGCCTACGGCCGCGCGGGCGTGGACGCCGCCCGCGTGCGCTACATGGAAGCCCACGGCACCGGCACGCAGGTGGGCGACCCCATCGAGGCCGGCGCCATAGGCAGCGTGCTGGGACGAGGCCGTCCCGCCGGCCGCGAACTGCTGCTCGGCTCGGCCAAGACCAACATCGGCCATCTTGAATCCGGCTCCGGCGCCGCGGGGTTGATCAAGGCCTGCCTCGTGGTGAAAAACCGCCTCGCGCCGCGCAACCTCCACTTCGAGCAGCCCAACCCGCAGATTCCGTTTGCCGAACTGGGCCTGCGCGTGCCGGTCGCCAACGAGCCGCTCGATGGCGAGGCGCCCCTCGTGGCGGGCGTCAACTCCTTCGGCTTCGGCGGCACCAACGCCCACATTGTCGTGGCCGAACCGCCGCCCGCGCCCGCGCCGCCGTCCGCCGCGCCGGGCCGGCCGCCCTTCCTCCTGCCGCTCTCCGCGAAAAGTCCCGAAGCGCTCAAGGCCGTCGCCGCGTCGTATGGCGCGCTGCTGACCGTGCCGCCGGCTGGCGAGGCCCCGCCGCTCGCCGACATCTGCCACACCGCCTCCGTCCGCCGCACGCACCACGCCTACCGGCTCGCCGTGACGGCCAACTCCTCCGACGAACTGCGCCAGCGCCTCGAAGCTTACGCCGCCGGCCAGGGCCTCGCGGGCGTGGTGGCCGGCCGCGTCGTGTCGGGCCAGCGCCGGCGCATTGCGTTCGTCTTCACGGGCCAGGGATCGCAATGGTGGGCCATGGCCCGCGAGCTGTTGGAGCGCGAGCCGGTGTTCCGCGCCGTGGTCGAGCGGGCCGACCGGCAGCTCCAAAAACTTGGCCACTGGTCGCTGCTGCGCGAGCTGGCTGCTGACGAGAAAAGCTCCCGCATGAACGTCACCGCCATCGCGCAGCCGGCCATCTTCGCCATCGAGGCCGGGTTGGTGGAACTCTGGCGCTCCTGGGGCGTCGAGCCGGACGCGGTCGTGGGCCACAGCATCGGCGAGATCGCCGCGGCGCATGCGGCCGGCGTGATGGACTTCGAAGACGCCGTCCGCGTCGTGTTCCATCGCTCGCGCCTGATGGAACGCCCGTCCGCGCGTGGCGGGATGCTTGCCGTCGGCCTCCCGCATGCCGAAACGCTGCCTTATCTCAAGGGCCTCGAGGACCGCATCGCGGTGGCCGCCATCAACAGCCCCACCTCCTTGACGCTCTCCGGCGACCCGAAGGCGCTGGAGACAATCGCGCTGGCCATGCGGCGCGACCGGGTGGGCAGCAAGTCCCTCGATGTCAGCTACGCCTTCCACAGCCCGCAACTGGAATCCATCCGCGACGAGCTGCTCGAATCGCTCCGCGGCCTCGCGCCCCGGCAGTCCACCGTCCGGCTCTTCTCCACCGTGACCGGCGGCCCGTCCACGGGCGCGGACTGGGACGCGGAGTACTGGTGGAAGAACCTGCGCCAGACCGTGCGGTTCGCCGAGGCCGTGGACGCCTTGATCCGCGAGGACTACGGCGTCTTCCTGGAAATCGGCCCGCAACCGATGCTCGCCGGCTCTGTCAAGGACTGCCTGCGTCACCGCGACACCAACGCCAGCATCCTCGCCTCGCTCCGCCGCGGCCGCAGCGATGCCGAGTCGCTCGCGACCGCCCTCGGCACGCTTTACACCCTCGGCGCGCCGGTCCGCTGGCAGGCGGTCCATCCCGCCGGCCGGCTCGTGTCGCTGCCCTCCTACCCGTGGCAGCGCGAATTCTGCTGGAGCGAGGCCGAGGAACTCCGGCGCCAGCTCACCGTCCCGCTCGTCAGCCCGCTGCTGGGCAACGGCGAGATCGCCCCGCAACCGACCTGGGCGACCCACCTCGACACGCGGCTGCTCACCTGGCTCCTCCACCACCGCCTCCAAGGCGCGCCCGTCCTGCCCGCCGCCGGCTACGTCGAGATGGCGCTGGCCGCCGGCTGCGCCGCAAAGGCCGCCGAGACCGTGACGCTGGAAGAGGTGGCATTTGAAAGCCCGTGCTTCGTCGTGGAAAACGAACGGCTGCCCATCGAGTTCCGGTTCCAGCCCGACGAGGCGCGTTTCGCGTTCTTCAGCCGCAGCCGGCGCGACGGCAACTGGTCCCGCCACGCCAACGGCCGCATCCTGCCGCTGACCGGCCCGCCGCCTGCCACACAGGAAACACCGGAGACCATCGCCAGCCGTCTCCCAGAAACGCTGTCGTCCGAGGCGATCTACGAACTGTTCACCGCCGTGGGCCTCGACTACGGCCCGTCTTTCCGTGGCATCCGCGGCACGCACCGCGCCGACGGCGAGGCGCTCGGCGAAGTGGTGCTGCCGGAGGCGCTGGAGCCGGAGCGCGAAAAATATCGCATCCATCCCGCGTTGCTCGACGCCTGCTTCCAGGTCATCCTGGCCACGTTGCCGCCGGCCGTCCGCGTCTCGCGCCTGCAACGCGCCTTCATCCCCGTCTCGCTCGACCGCATCCGACTTTATCGGCGGCCGCCCGCGCGCGTCTTCAGCCACGTGCGGCTGGTCGAGGCCAGCGAGGACGCGCTGGCGGCCGACATCCGCATCCTCGACGAACAGGGCGGACTCCTGCTCGACCTCAGCGGTTTGCGCTGCCGCGCCATCGAGGGCGCCTCCGCCAAAGGCTCGCCGCTCGACGACCTGCTCTTCGTCTCCGAGTGGCAATCGCAGCCGCGGCCCGAGGCGCCCGCCGCGGCGGCGACTCCCGCTGCCGCCAAGACCTGGCTGATTCTCGCCGGCAACAATCCGCTGGGCGCGACGCTGAGCGACCGCCTCCGCGCGCGCGGCGAACAGGTCGTGCTGGCCCGGCCGGGTGACGCGTTCGCGGCGCGCGAGGACCGCGAGTTCATCGTCAATCCAGCCGAGCCGCAGGACATGAAGAAGCTGGTCGCCTCCGTTCTGGAGCAAGGTTTGCCGCCGCTGGCGGGCGTGTTGTATCTGTGGGCGCTCGACGGCGGTTCGCCGGAGACGACGGCCGATGCCGGGCTTGGCACGACCACCTCGCTGCTCCATCTCGTGCAAGCCTTCGCGGAGCAGGCCGACCTCGCGCCGCCGCGGTTGTGGATCGTGACTTCCCGCGCCCAGGCGGCGAAAGACGACGAGCGCGCGGACATCGCCGTGGCGCAGGCGCCGCTGTGGGGCCTGCGGCGCGTCACGGCGTTCGAGCACGCGCGGCTGCGGCCCGCCGTCGTGGACCTCGGCAGCCCGGACTCGGAGGAGGAGATCAATTCCTTGCTGGCCGAAATGGATGCCAACCTTCCTGAAGACGAGATCCTCCTGCGCGGCAACGACCGGTTCGTGCACCGCTACACGCGGACGACGCTCGAACGCTGCGCGCCGCTTCGCGTCCGCAATGTCGCGCCGGCGGCGCAGCCGTTCCGCGCCCGGACCGCGCGGCTCGGCGTCCTCGACAATCTGAAGCTCTTCGCCTGCCCGCCGCCCGCGCCGGGGCCGGGAGAGGTGGCCATCGAGGTGAAAGCGGCGGGGTTGAACTTCGCCGACGTGCTGAAGGCGCTCGGGCTTTATCCCGGCGTCACGGTCAGCACCGTCGCGCTCGGCGCGGAATGCGCCGGCGTGGTCCGGGCGTTGGGCGAAGGCAGTGAGGAACTGCTCCGCTCGACCGGCGCGCCGCCGTTGAGGGTCGGCGACGCGGTGGTGGCGGTCGCGCCGCACTGTTTCGGCTCGTTCGTGACGACGCCGGCGGTCTATGCGCTGCCGATGCCGGCCGGGCTGGGTTTCGAGCAGGCGGCGGCCATCCCGATCGTGTTCCTGACAGTGCAGTATGGACTCGTCCACCTCGCCCGGCTCCGCAAGGGCGAGCGCATCCTGATCCACGCGGCGACCGGCGGCGTCGGGTTGTCGGCCATCCAGATCGCGAAGCGGGTCGGCGCGGAGATTTTCGCGACGGCGGGCAGCGATGCGAAGCGCGAGTTCCTGCGCTCGCTCGGCATCCAGCACATCATGGACTCGCGAAGCGTGGCGTTCGCCGACGAGGTGATGGCGGCGACCGGCGGCGAGGGCGTGGACGTGGTGCTCAACAGCCTCGCCGGCGAGGCGATCCCCAAGGGCCTCTCCATCCTGCGCCCGTTCGGCCGCTTCATCGAGATCGGCAAACGCGACGTCTATGCCAACGCGCGGCTCGGCATGCGCCCGCTCCGCAACAACATCGCGCTGCACGTGCTCGACCTCGACCAGGCCATCCGCACGCGGCCGGAACTGGTGGCGGAACTGTTCCGCGAGGTCGCGGCCGGCTTCGCGGACGGCGCGTTCAACGCGCTGCCGGTGCGCGCGTTCCCGATCACGGAACTGGTCGAGGCGTTCCGCCATCTGTCGAAGGCGCAGCACATCGGCAAGGTGGTGATCAGCAACGACGTGCCGGAGGTGCCGGTGACGTTTCCGCACGAGAAGCCTCCCGTGCGCGAGGACGCGACGTATCTGGTGACGGGCGGCCTCGGCGGGTTTGGCCGCGCGATTGCCGGCTGGGTGGCGGACCGCGGCGCGCGCCACGTGGTGCTGGTCAGCCGCAGCGGGCCTGCGTCGCCGGCTGCGCAGGAAACGGTGACGGCGCTCGCCGCAAAAGGCTGCACGGCGCACGTCTGGGCGGCGGACGTGGGCGACGCGGCGCAGGTGCGGCAGGTGGTGGCCCGCGTCGCGTCGGAGTTGCCGCCGCTGCGCGGGATCGTGCACGCGGCCATGGTGCTCGACGACGGCATCATGATGCGATTGGACGCGCAACGGTTCGCCACGGTGATGAAGCCGAAGGCGGCCGGCGCGTGGAACCTGCACTGCGAAACGCGGGAGTTGCCGCTGGACTTTTTCGTGATGACCTCCTCGATCGCCTCGATCTACGGTTCGCCGGGACAGGCGAACTACGCGGCGGCCAACACGTTCCTCGACGCGCTCGCCCACCATCGTCGCGGCCTGGGCCTTCCGGCGCTGACGTTGAACCTCGGCGCGCTGGACGCCGTCGGCCACGTCGCGCTGCGGCCGGAGTTGGCGACGTATCTGACCAACATGGGCATTCCGCCGATGCCGCCGCAGGAAGTGCTGGAGGCGCTCGACCTGTTGCTCGGCAGCGACGCGCCGCAGGTGGGGCTGGCGCGGCTGGATTTCAAACGGCTCGCGAACGGCCCGTTGCAGGACATCGCGCCGCCGCGGCTCGCCGAACTGCTCGCGGCGGCCCGCACGGCCGGCGGCGGGCGGCGGCGGCACGACCGGCAGTTGCTGGCCGCGCTCGAGAAGGTTGCGCCCGCCGAGCGCGAGAAACTGCTGCTGGCAGCGATGGTGCAGGAGATGAGCCGCGTGCTGGGCGTGGCGCCGGACCGGTTCGACACAGACCGCCCGTTGAGCGAGCTGGGGTTGGACTCGCTGATGACGGTGGAGTTGATCAACTGGATGGAGGACGCGCTCGACTTCCGGGTGCCCACGGTGGAGTTGATGAAGAACCCAACGACGACGGAACTGGCGCGGTTGCTGGTGGCCCTCTACGCGAAGCGGACCACGGAAGGCCAGCCGCCCACCGAACAAAGCGCGGCTGCGGCCCCCCCGAAGCCGGACGCCGGCTCGGCCGTTCCCGCAGCGCAAACCAGCGACCAGAGCGTTACTTCACCGGCTTCAGCGTCAGCGCGCTGAGGTTGAACGGGTGCCAGCCGTCCTTCACGGGCTTGACGGCGAGCGTGGCTTTGCCGGCGCGGCCGATCTCGATGGCGCCGAGCGTGACGGTCTTATACTTCTGGAAATCGCCGGTCTTCGGCGCGGCGGCTTCCAGTTTCGACTTGCCGGCGCTGACGGTGAACTTGCCGCTGCCTGTCGCCGAGATCTCGGCGCTGACCTCGAACTTGCCGGGCTGCGTGACCTTGAACTGCCACTCGACCCATTCCGCGGGGTCCAGCCAGAAGCCCACGTTGCCCTCGGCGGCTTTGAGCGCGCCTTTGCGGTGGGTGTGCTCGACCTTGATTTGCTTGCCGTGGAGGATCACGTCTTCGGTGGTCAGCGTGATCTTGCCGTCAGCGGCCTGCACCGGGAGTTGCGGCTCGATGACCAGTTCACCTTTGACCTTCAACACGACAACTGAGCAGACCGGGTCGGGCGCGGCGGCGGGCACAGTGACGGTGACGCCTTCGCTGCCGGACGCGGCGGCGAGCTTCGCTCCTGTAGCCAGCAGCGAGGCGGACTCGACGGCGTTCTTCAGGCCGGGCACAAGCAGTTTGCCGTCGGCGGGCCAGTTGAAGACGTGCAGGTAGAGTGTCGCGCCACCGGCGTCGAGCATCTTCGTGCAACGGCCCCACGCGAGCCGCTTGAACGGGCTGGCGCTCGTGGCGTAGATGGCCTGGCTGTTGACCTTCATCCATTTGCCGACTTCCTTCAGCCGCTCAACCGACGGCGCAGGGATGAGGCCCTCGGCGGTCGGGCCGACGTTGAGGAGGTAGTTGCCGCCCTTGCTGGCGATGTCCACGAGGTTGCGGATGAGCGTCTCGACGGGCTTCCAATGGTCGTCGTAGCTCTTGAACCCCCACGTGTCGTTCATTGTCATGCACGTCTCCCAGTCGCGGCCGGGATAACCCGTGGCGGGAATGTGCTGCTCCGGCGTCTCGGTGTCGCCCTTGTAGCCGCCGCCAAGGCGGTTGTTGTGGATGATTCCGGGCTTGAGCTTCAGCAGCGGGATGAGCATCTCGGCGCGCTCGGGCGTCATGTCCTTCGGTGTGTCCCACCACAGCACGGAGGGAAACTCGCCGTAGTGGGTGAGAATCTCGCGCACCTGCGGCGCGGCGACCTTGCGGATGTATTCGGTCATGTCGCCGTCCTGGGCGGGATCCCAATGTCCGCGCGCCGCGGCGCCGCCGGGATTGTTCCAGTCCTGCGCCTGCGAGTAATAGAAGCCGAGCTTGAGGCCGTGCTTGCGGCAGGCCTCGGCGAGCGGCTTCAGCAAATCCCTGCCGTAGGGCGTGGCCTTCACGACGTTCCAGTCGCTGGCCTTCGAGTCGAACAGTGTGAAGCCGTCGTGATGCTTGCTGGTGATGACGATGTATTTCATGCCGGCCTCCTTCGCGAGCCGGACCCACTCGTCGGCGTTGTATTTGACCGGGTTGAACTGCTTGGCAAACTCGCGATACTCGGCGATGGGAATTTTGCCGTTGTGCATGATCCATTCGCCGATGCCCTTGATCTGCTCGCCCTTGTAGGTGCCGGCGGGCACGGCATAGATGCCCCAGTGGATGAACATGCCGAAGCGCGCCTCGCGCCACCATTTCATGCGCGCGTCGCGCTGCGCAGGCGTCTCGTCGGCGTAGGGATCGGCCTTCACGACCTGCGGCGCGCCTTTGATGTCGAGCGCGACGACCGTGGCGATCTTGTCCGGCGCCTCGGCCGGCAGCGTGATGACCGTGCGATACGGGTCCGCAAAACCTTTGAGCTTCTGACCGCTGGCGAGCAGCGACGCTCCCACGATGTCATTGGCCAAACCGGGCAACACGAGCTGGCCGTCCTTCGGCCAGTCGAAGACGTGCAGGTAAAGCCGCGTGTTGTCATCGCCGAGCTTCTTCTGCGTGCAGCGGCCCCATGCCTGCGTCTCGAACGGGCTGGCCTGTGTCGCGTAGATCGCCTCGCCGTTCTTCTTCATCCATGCGCCGATGGCGTGCATGGACTTGATGCTCTCCTCCGGCACGCTGCCGTCGCCCTTGGGGCCGATGTTCAGCAGGTAATTGCCGCCCTTGCTCGCGATGTCAATCAGGTTGCGGATGAGCGTCTCGTCGGTCTTCCACGCTAGGTCGTGTTCGCTGAAGCCCCACGTCGTGTTCAGCGTCATGCACGTCTCCCAATCCACACCCGGCATGCCGGTCGCCGGGATGTGCTGCTCCGGCGTGATGAAGTCGCCGTATTTCGAGTCGAGCTGCGGGATATAACCCTCCGTGCCCATGCCCGACCAGCCCGCCTCGGCGCTGCGGAACAGGCGGTTATTCATGACGATCGCGGGCTGCTTGGCGCGCACTTTCTTCATCAGGTCAAACGCGCGCCACGCCTCGTCGCCCTGAAAGTCCTGCGAGCTATAGTCCCACCAGAGCACGTCCACGTTGCCGTAGTTGGAGACCAACTCGTTGACCTGCTTGTGGAGGTAGTCCACGTATTTCGAATGGTCGCGCTCGCCATTGGGATACGGCTTGCCCTTGAGCGGATGCGGAAGCTGCTTCGACTTCTCGTAGCCGTATTGGTCGTGGTGCCAGTCAATGACCGAGTGATAGAAACCGACCTTCAACCCCTCGGCGCGGCAGGCCTCGACAATCTCCTTCACCAAATCGCGGTTGATCTTCGCGCCCGCGTTGTAATCGCCGGCCTTCGACTTGAACAAGCCGAAACCCTCGTGGTGCTTCGTGGTGAAGACGAGATAACGGCAGCCGGCCTCCTTCGCGAGCCGCGCCCACTCGCGCGCAAATCCCGGCGTCGGCTTGAACTTCGGCACCGCCGCGGCCGCGTAGGTGTCGGTGTCCGCCTTCACGCGCTGCTGGATCCACTCCATGCCGCCGGTCTTGCCGACGGGCTTGCCGTCCCACGTGCCGGCCATGCCCGAATACAATCCCCAGTGGACGAACATGCCGAACCGCGCCTCACGCCACCATTTCATCCGCGCGTCGCGCTGCGCGGGAGTTTCCGGTTGGGCCGTGTCGGCGGCAGGCGCGACGGACGGCGCGAGCAGCGCGAAGCCGAGGAAGAACGCGGGAAGCAAGGTCATTGGGTTCATAGGTTTGCCTTTCATCTAAAAACAGGCTGTAACAATCACGGCGCGCAGCACCGAGGTCAACGCGAAAGATTCACCTCCTTCCGCCGCGCGGCGTCACGGCTTCGGGTGATACAGCTCCACCTCCCAGATGCGCGAGATGTTGCTCTGGGTGGCGGTGACAAGGAGGCGCAAGCGCGAGGCGGTCACGGGGGCAAACGTGGCGTGCCAGTCCACGCGCGCGTTGCCCTGCGCGGCTGCGCCAGGCACGTCGCGCCATCTCGTGCCGTCGTGATGCTGGAACGCGAACGCCTCAATCGGCGCGATGACTGCGCCGCTGCCGTCGCGAAAGCCGCTGACCACGCGCGCGGCGCTCATCGTCTGCGGCGCGTCCCACGCGAACTCGATCCAGTGCGGCACCTCCGCTTCGCTTTGCCAGCGCTGAGCGTTGTCCCGCACGTCAAGGCGGCCGTCGTTGATCAACGCCGGCGGATGCTGCGCGGCGTCGCGGCTGCCGGAGACGGTCACGCGAGCCGTGCGCGCAAGGTTTTCTCCTGCGGTCTTGAGCCACAACGGCGGCGTCAGGATCGTCGTGGCTGAGCCGCGCCTCGACTTCGGTTCGCCTTGGTTGTCGTAAGGGATGTCGGCGCCGGACTTCCTGCCGACGCCGCGGCGCATGATTTCCTGGAGGTCGGCGAGATGTTTTTCATAGACCGTGCGCGGCTCGGTGTTGTGCTTGAGGCAGACGCTGGCCGCCAGGCCGACGATCTCTCCCATGCACCCGCCGGGGCGCCTCACGCGCGCCGCGCCGAGCGCCTCAAGCGAGACGCTGACGTCGCGGCCCGCCATGAAACGGTTCGGCACATTGCGCG
>JACRKA010000003.1 GCA_016219905.1 Verrucomicrobiota bacterium | reverse complement strand
GCGCGACGATCATGCGCTGGAGCAGGCGTTGCTGCTGAAGGACAAGCACGGCGGCAAGGTCACGCTGCTGACGCTCGACGCGCCCGACATTGACGACGTGCTCTTCACGGCGCTGGCCAAGGGCGCCGACCGCGCGGTGAAGATTTGCGGCGTCGAGCCGGTGCAAAGCACGCAGATGGCGGTGCGGCTCTTCGGCGAAGTGATCGCGAAGACGCCGGGCCTGCTGCCGGTGGACCTGGTGCTGACGGGCGTGTCGGCGATTGACGATCTGGACGGGCTGATGGCAGCGCCCATTGCGCAGCAACTGGGCTGGCCCTACGCAGGCGTCGTGACGCAGGTGACGCTCGCCGACAAGACCGCAAGCGTGGTCAAGGAATTCGCCGGCGGCGTGCGCGGCGAATACGACGTGCCGACGCCCGCCGTGCTCGGCGTTCAGGCTGCCGAGAAACCGCCGCGCTACGTGCCAGTGGCCAAGGTGCGCGCAGCGATGAAATCGCAGACCATCGAGTCGGTGGACGCGCCGGCGGTCGAGGCGGCGTCAACGGTTGCGGTGCAGCAGATGGCCAAGCCGCAGGTCACCGGCCACGCCGAGATGCTCGAAGGCTCGGCCGACGAGGTGGCCGACAAGATCTGCGAACTGCTGGCGAAACGCGGGCTGCTCTAAGGAGACACGAACATGGCTGGCAACATCTGGGTTCTGGCGGAAGCGTGGCGGGGACAAGTCTCCGAGATCACTTTTGAACTGCTGGCGCTGGGCCGCGAAGTCGCCGGCCAGGCGGGCGTGCCGTTGGAGGCCGTCCTGCTCGGCCACAACGCGCGCGAACTGGCGCAGAAGCTCGGCGCCGCCGACGCGGTGCTCTACGCCGACAACGCGGCGTTGGCCGAGCCGGTGCCGGAGAACGCCGCCGCGGCGCTCGCGCAACTCATCAAGGAACGCCAGCCCGTGGCGGTGCTCGTGCCGCTCACGAACCTCTCGGTGGACGTTGGCGTGGTGCTGGCGGCGCAACTCGGTGTGCCGTTCCTCAATTACTGCAAAGACCTCAAGGCCGATGGCGGCAACCTGACGGCGACGTGTGTGCTCTACGGCGGCAAGATGGAAGCCACCGTCACCGCCGCGGCGAAGCCCGCCATCATCGGCATGCTGCCCGGAGCGCGCCCGGTCGAGCAGGGCCGCTCGGACAAGGCAGCGACTGTCACCGACGTGGCCGTGTCGCTGGCCGCGCCGAAAGTGCGTTTCAAGAAATACCTTGAACCCGACACGGCCGACGTGGACATCACGCAGAAGGATTTCCTCGTAGCGGTCGGCCGCGGCATCCAGACCAAGGACAACATCGAACTGGCCGAGGAACTTGCCGCCACGATGGGCGGCGCGGTGTGCGGTTCGCGGCCGGTGATTGACCAGGGCTGGCTGTCGTTGTCGCGGCAGGTCGGCAAGTCGGGAATGCTGGTCAAGCCGAAGCTTTACGTGACGCTGGGCATCAGCGGCGCGCCGGAGCACGTCGAGGGCATGAAGAACGCACAGTGCATCGTCGCGGTGAACACCGACGCCGCCGCGCCGATTTTCAACGTCGCCCACTACGGCATCGTCGGCGACGCGCTGGAGATCGCGCCGGCGCTGACCGAGAAAATCAAGGCGCGCAAGGGATAAACAGCCGTGGACCTCGATCCAATCACAATTTCAGTCGCGGGCCTGCCCGGTTGGGCGGTGCTCTGGGCGCTGACGTTGGTGGCGTTCGGGGTGTTCGGGTTTCGCGCGTCGCAACTGATCGGCCTGCTGCGCCGGGCGCGGCCGGAGAACCGCTTCGACCAGCTTGGCGCGCGCGTGATGCGGTTCGTCCGTCACGTGCTGCTCCAGCCGCGGCTGTTTAACGAGCGCAGCATCGGCCTGCCGCACTTCCTGATCTTCTGGGGCTTCGTGGTCTATGTCATCTGTTTCAACTGGAGCCTCGTGCGCGGCTTGGTGCCGGCGCTGCCGGTTCCGTATCCGGATGAAGTGGGCGTCGCAGCGTTCTTCCTC
Organism: Verrucomicrobiota bacterium; assembly: GCA_016219905.1. GTDB lineage: Bacteria > Verrucomicrobiota > Verrucomicrobiia > CAIQCK01 > CAIQCK01 > JACRKA01. Next base: position 4,325 of record JACRKA010000003.1, on the reverse strand, counting down.
GATGTGTTCTCGGTCGCGGTGCTGGTCTCGCTCGGCGTGGCGGTGGCGCGGCGCGTGTTCTTTCCGCCAGCGCACCTGCACCTGAGCTGGGACGCCAACTTGATCCTGACGCTGATCGCGATTCTGATGTTGACGACGCTGTTCGGCGCGGGCTTCCGGCTCATCGGCGAAGGCAAGACCGCAAGCAGTTGGACGCCGTTCGGCAGCATGATGGCGGCGGCGTTGCCGCCGATGTCGGCCGCGACGGCTCACGGATGGGCCAAAGGCATGTGGTGGCTGCACATGATGACGGTGCTGCTCTTCCTGGTCTATCTGCCCTACTCGAAGCACCTGCACCTGCTGGCCTCGCCGTTCAACGTCTTCTTCGGCAACCTCCGGCCCGCCGGCGATTTGGGCATCGCGGGCGGCAACGAGGAGATCGCCGCCGGCTCCACGAAGTGGAGCGAGTTCACGTGGAAGCAACTGCTGAGTGGTTTCTCGTGCGCCGAGTGCGGCCGTTGCGACCGCGCCTGCCCGGCGGCGACGGCCGGTTTTCCGTTGGAGCCGCAGCAGCTTGTCCAGAAGCTCAAGAAACACAGCATTCAGGCCGGCCTCGCGAAGAACGGCAACGGGTCGCCCAAGCTTATCGGCGATACGATCACCGAGGACGAGATTTGGGCCTGCACGACCTGCATGTCGTGCATGGAACGCTGCGCGGTGCTCAACGAGCAAATCCCGATCATCATCCAACTGCGCCGGCATCTCGTCAGCGAAGGGCAGATGGCCAAGACACTCCAGGACGCGCTCAACAACTTCAACCGCTACGGCAACTCGTTCGGCAAGTCCGATCGGATGCGGGCGAAATGGACGCAGCCGCTCGGCTGGAAGATCAAGGACGCCCGCAAGGAGCCGGTGGACTATCTCTGGTTTGTCGGCGACTACGCGTCGTTCGACCCGCGGTTGGAGGAGGTCACGCGCAAGACGGCGCGCGTGTTCCAGCAGGCGGGCTTGGACTTCGGCATCCTTTACGAAGGCGAGCGCAATGCCGGCAACGACGTGCGACGCATCGGCGAGGAGGGCCTGTTCGAGATGCTGCGCGACAAGAACCTGCAAGTGATGGGCAAGGCGAGTTTCAAGGCGATTGTCACGACCGACCCGCACGCCTACAACACGCTCAAGAACGAATACGGCCTCGATGGCGTCGAGGTGCTCCACTCCAGCGAAGTGCTCGACCGGCTGGCGGGGCGGGGGCAGTTGGCGTTCAAGAACAAGGTCGGCGTCCGCGCCACGTATCACGATCCCTGCTATCTCGGCCGCTACAACAACGTCTATGAGCCGGCGCGCCGCCTGTTGCGGGCCGCAGGCGTGGAGTTGGTGGAGATGCCGCGCAGCCACAACCGCAGCTACTGCTGCGGCGCGGGCGGCGGGCGGATATGGATGGAAGACACCGCCGGCGTCAAGGAGCGCCCGGCCGAGAGCCGCGTGCGCGAAGCGGCGGCGTTGGGTGTGGACACGCTGGTGGTGGCCTGCCCGAAGGATTTGGTGATGTTCCAGGACGCGCTGAAGACAGCGGGCCTGGAAGGCAAACTCGTGATCAAGGACATCATGGATTTGGTCGAGGAAGCAACCCGACCGTCATAAGAGGACAATGGCTATGAACAACGGACATGATCAACCGCGGATCGGCGTTTATATCTGCCACTGCGGTCACAACATCGCCGGCACGATAGACGTGGCGGCGGTGGCCAAATACGTCGAGGGACTGCCCGGCGTGGTGGTCTCGCGCGACTACAAATACATGTGCTCCGAGCCGGGCCAGGAGCTGATCCAGTGGGACATCAAGGGCCACAAGCTCAACCGCATCGTGGTGGCGTCCTGCTCGCCGTTGCTGCACGAGCACACGTTCCGCAACGCGACGGAGAAGGGCGGCATCAATCCGTTCTTCTTCCAGATGGTGAACATCCGCGAGCACAACTCGTGGGTCCACACCGACCGCGCGGCGGCCACGCAGAAAGCCAAGGCGCAGATCCACGGTGCCGTGCGCCGCGTCGCGGGCCACCGCGCGTTGGAGACCAAGAAAGTGGCGATCCATCCCGACGTGCTGGTGGTGGGCGGAGGCATCGCGGGCATCCACGCCGCGGTGACGATGGCCAATGCCGGCAAGAAGGTGTATCTGGTCGAGCGCGAGCCGTCCATCGGCGGCCACATGGCGAAGTTCGACAAGACCTTCCCGACGCTGGACTGCGCGGCGTGCATCCTGACGCCGAAGATGAGTTCCGTCGGCAACCATCCGAACATCACGCTCTGGACCTACTCCGAGGTGGCGAAGGTGGACGGCTTCGTGGGCAACTACAAGGTCACGGTCAAGCGCAAGCCGCGTTACATCATCGAGGACCTGTGCATCGGCTGCCAGGAGTGCATCACCAACTGCGTCTATAAGGAGGCGAAGTTCCCCGACGAGTTCAACGAGGGTCTCGGCAAACGCAAGCCGGTCTATATCCCGTTCGCACAGGCCACGCCACAGGTGGTGCTCATTGACCCGGAGCTTTGCCTCAACTTCAAACGGGGAGTGTTGACCGACAAGTGCAAGAAGACCTGCGTCGAGGCGTGCGCCGACCGCAAGGCGATTGATTTCCAGCAGCAGGAGGAAATCAAAGAAATCCAGGTCGGCACGGTCATCGTGGCGACCGGCTTCAAGACGTTCGACGCCAAGCGCGTGCCTTACTATGGCTACGGCAAATATCAGAACGTCTATACGTCGCTGGAAGTCGAGCGGCTGGTCAACGCCAGCGGCCCGACTGGCGGCGAGGTCATCCTGCGCGACGGCAAGAAACCGCAGACGGTGGCCATCGTTCATTGCGTCGGCAGCCGGGACGTCAACTACCACGAATACTGTTCCCGGGTCTGCTGCATGTACGCCCTCAAATACGGCCACCTGATCCACGACAAGATCGGCCCGGAGGCGGTTATCCACGATTTTTACATCGACCTCCGCTGCTTCGGAAAAGGGTACGAGGAATTCTACCGCCGCTGCCAGGAGGAGGGCGTCCACTTCATTCGGGGCAAGCCGGCCCAGATCGAATGCCGGGAGGGCAAGTTGGTCCTGGTGGGCGAGGATACCCTGCTCGGACGCCTGTACCGGATTCCGGTGGACATGGTGGTTCTGTGCGCGGCCATGCAAGCCCGAAAGGACGCGGAGGAGGTGGGCCGGATTTTCGGGGTCAGCCGGAGCCGAGACGGTTTCTTCCTCGAAGAGCATCCCAAGCTGGCCCCGCTCTCGACGGCCACGGACGGCGTCTTCCTGGCCGGGACCTGCCAGGCCCCTCGGGACGTGCCCGACGCCGTGGCCCAGGCCTCGGGCGCGGCGGCCAAGGTTCTGTCCCTAATCGTCCGGGGGCGGGTCGAGATCGAGCCCACGATCTCCTGGATCGACCCGGATATCTGCGCCGGCTGCCAGGTCTGCCTGGGGCTCTGCGCCTATTCGGCCATCTCTTTCGACGAGCGCCGGAAGGTTTCCGTCGTCAACGAGGCCTTGTGCAAGGGCTGCGGGAGTTGCTCGGGGTTCTGCCCCAGCGGCGCGGCGCGAAGCCGCCACTTCGACAACCGCCAGATTTTTTCGGAGATCGACGGCTTATTCGACGCGATCCACGCGGTGGGAAGATGAATTCGTAACACAACGCCACGGAGGCGCGCCATGCAGGATTTCGAGCCGACCGTCATCGCCTTTGTCTGCAACTGGTGCACGTACACCGCGGCCGACCTGGCCGGGACCGCCCGGCTGGTCTACGCCCCCAGCGTGCGCCTGATCCGGATCATGTGCACCGGCATGCTCGACGCCAAGTACGTCATCAAGGCCTTTCTGGAGGGCGCGGAGGCCGTCCTGGTCAGCGGCTGTCGCCCCGGCGACTGCCATTACCTGAACGGGAACTACAAGGCCCGTCGCCGCGTCAAGCTGCTCAAGGAGATACTGCCCCATTTCGGGATCGTGCCGGAACGTCTGAAGCTCACCTGGATCGGGGCCAGCGACGGGATCGAGTTCGCCGAGACCGTGACCCGTCTGGCCGAGACGGCCAGGCGCCTCGGCCCCAGCGAGGCCCGTCGCGCCATGATTCTGTGAATATGGCTCTGGAGGAAATTGAATGGCGGCCTTTTATCAAATCCCGGTCCAGGAAGGCGATCCGGTCCAGGCGGTCCGCGGATTCCTAAGGCGAATGCTCGAACTTGACGAGATCGCGGCCCTGCTGGTCCCGTCACGGCTGCCCATGAAGGACGTCGTCATGCCGGTTCTGGTCTCGGACCCGGACGCCCTGGACGGCTGCGACCCCTTGGCGCCGTCCTTTCCGCTC
>JACRKA010000097.1 GCA_016219905.1 Verrucomicrobiota bacterium | reverse complement strand
GCGTCCGCGAGCGCCCGCAGCAGGAACCGGCCGCGGCTGCGCAGGCCGGTGCGTTCGAGCACGGCCAGCGCGCCGCGATGGATGCGCTCCATGCCGCCGGCGTCGAGCGCTTTCAGCAATCCCTTGAGCATGGCGTCAGCCTTTGGGTTCTTCGCGATACCAGACCAGCTCGACGCTCGCGCCGTCGGGCGTCTGGAAGAAGCCTGCCACCGCGAAGCCCGCGTCGAACGGCTCCAGCAGCACTTTCATGCCTTTGCCCAGTTCCTTGATCTGCTCGATGCTGTCCACGCGGTAGCCCACGTGCGGCATGTCATGCAGCGGGCCGGTGACGGGACTGTCCGGCTCGAAGCGCAGCCATTCCACGCGGAACGGATGGCTGTAGGCATTGGTGATCCACACGCGCGTTGCGGCCACGAACTGCATTCCGGGTTTGTTCTCGGTCGTCGGGATGCCCACGTGATCGAATTTCATCGGACTCCTTTGCGTTGAACCTCTTCCAGCTTCACCGGCCGTTTCTGCTGCCACGACAGGTCGGCGGCGAAGATCACCTCGTGCGTGCGCACCGCGTCGGCGAGTCCCGTCAACGGCATCTCCTCGCCGCGCGCAATCGCCTCGAAGAACCGATCGAACTCCACCTGATATGGATGGTCGCTCACGTCACCGGAATCCACCGGCTTGTAGGGGAGCTTGGTCCATTGCTTGTCCTGGCCGGCAAACTTGTCGTCCAGCAGCGTGCCTTCGCTGCCGACGAGGTGCGTGTGGAAATAATACGGCTGGAAACAATCCAGCACCGACGCGACCTTGCCGACCTTGCCGTCCTTGAACTTGAGCATCGTCACCGTCGTCGAGGGATACGCATACGGCGCGAACACGGCGTTGGAGGACGCGGTGCTGTAACTGAACACCTCGTCCACGTCGCCGTCGAGGCAGAGCAGCAGGGTGTCCATCGCGTGACAGCCCGCCAGCAGCAGGCTGCTGACGCCGTCCTCGGCGGTTTGATACCACTTGAAACCCGGATACCACGGGCCGATGCCGTGGTAGTAATCCACCTCGCCGTAATGCAGCCGGCCGAGCTTTCCTTCGTCAATCAGCGCCTTGATCGTCCGGAACTGCTCCGAGAACCGCATCTCGAAACAGATGCACAGCTTCACGCCCGCCGCCCGCACGGCCTGCTCAACCTCGCGCAGGTCGCGGAGGTTCTGCGCCAGCGGCTTCTCGATGATGATGTGCTTGCCGGCGCGCGCGGCGGCGATGATCTGCTCTTTGTGGTGGCGGTGATAGGTGCAGATCGAGACGACGTGCAGGTCCGGCTCCGCGAGCATCGCCTCGTAGTCGGTGTAGGTCTGGATGGGACAGCCGTGTTTCGCCGACAACTCCGCGGCGTCCAGCTTCCGTGTCGAGCAGACCTTGGTGACCTGGCCGCGCGGGCCGGCGTTGATGGCCGCGATGTGCGCGCCCGCCGCCCAACCGTAGCCGACGATGCCGACATTGAACTGCTTCATGGCGATCAACCCCTTGTCTCTGCCGTTCGCAGCAGGCGGCATCTTACCCGCCCGCTCCCGCCCGTGACTACCATTTACTTCAGCGTGTAGCTGTAGAGATGTGAGCCGTGGAAGAAATAGATGCGGCCGTCAAGATGGTCGCCGCCGCCGCCGATGGGCACGGGCGACTGCGCGAGCAGGGTGATCGCGAACGTCTTCGCATCGAGCCGCGCCACGCCCTTCACGAAGAGGACGTAGATATTGCCCTTGCCGTCGGTCACGAACACGCGCGGCCCCTGCTGCGACGTCGTGGGGCCAAACTTCGCGCTCGTGTCCTGCTCGTGGATGACTTTGCGTTTCGCCGCGTCGAAGACGAAGAACCGCTTCTGGTCGGCGAACCCGAACACCAGCCCATCCGGCCCGGCGCAAAGGTCGGTGTAGCCCTGCGCGCCGGGAAAGACCGCCGCGTGCCACTCCACCTTCTTCGTCGCCATGTCCACGATGTAGAGCGCGGCCTCGGTCGCTTTCCTTTCGCCGCCCGTGCCGGCGCTGGTCGTGGTGCCGCCGAGCAGTTTGCCGCCGGGCAGCGCCGCGAGGCTCAGGGTCGAATGTTCCTTCAGGATTTGTTCATGGGTCAGCAGCACGCTATTGCGCGTCTCGCGGTCCCAGACAAGCAACCCGCCGCCGGTGCAACCGTAGGCGGGCGTGCCGCCCATCACGATCGTCTTGCCGTCGGGATGGGCGAGCAGTGCGTGAGGCCGGATGATGGTTGGCGTGCAGTTGAGATGGTAGAGCGGATTGCTCTCCGGCTTACCCTGCTTCGTTTCGACCCACGGCTTGGATGGATTCCATTCCAGCAGCGAGCCGCTGCTGTAGGCGCCGACGAAGAACCGGTCGCCTTGCCGCGCCACCGTGTTCCACTGGCCGTAAGCCTCGCGGTTGACCCATTCGTCCTTGCGCGGATCGAAACTGAAGAACCGCATCGGGAACGCCGTGCCGCCGCAAATCGTGCCGCCCGGCGCCGCCGCGACGCCCATGATGTGCGCGCCCTCGCTCTGGTAATCGAAGCTGAACGCCTTCGTTTGCTTCGTCTTCGGGTCCGTGACGGCGAACTTCCGGTCCACGAGACTGTAGGCCGTGATGCGCTTGCCGTCGGGGAACGTGTTGTGAAACAAGCTCTGGCTGTCCGCGATGACAGGTTTGGGCTGCCGCTTGTCGTGCTTGCCGATGGCCGTGGCCTTGCCTTTGTGGAGCATCAGCCAGTTGTCCTTCTTTCCCGGAACGGGATCTCCGTAAACCTTCCCGTCCCGGTCGCGATACAGCGTGCTGTAGCCGTGGACCCGCTGCTCCTCCGGCACCAGCGGCGTTGCCGTCCCCGACTGCGGGTCGAACGCGATGATCTGCCCGCGCGTCGAGCCGATGCCGAGGTAAATCCATCCCGCGTCGTTGGCCGCCACCGAGCGGGGGTATTGCGCCCAGTTCTGCTTGTAGAGATAGCCGTGGTCCTTGAACTCGCGCGTCTTCGGGTCGAACGACACCAGCCCGCTGTTCGGATACGTCGCCGACCAGATGACCCCGTGGTCGTCCTCCGTCATGCTCATCGCCATCTGCGGCTTCGTCTTCTGGCAGAACGTGAACGCGCGCGTGGCCGGGTCGAACTCGACGAAGCGGCCGTTGAAGTGCGTGTAGAACTTGTTGCCGCCCGACAGGATGGACGCGAACGGATGATCCCCCGGCGGGAACGGCATCGGATGCTCCTCCGCCTTGCCCGCCTCGACATCCACCAACAGCAACTCGTAGCCGCCGCGATGGTCGTTCAGCCACGACAACACCACGTTGCGCCCGTGGCCGTCCACCGTCGCCGCCGTGCCGCGGTGATTGCTGATCGGCGTCGCCACCCCGTGGTCGCTGAATCCGTTGCCCAGGTCCGTCGTCGCGGCCATGAGCGAAAGCGTGGAGAGGGCGAGCAGAACCGGAAGGATGGCAGCGGCGCGTTTCATGGCGGAGTCATCGCACGCGCCCAGTCTGCCGCATCACCAGCCGCCACCGCAAGAACGGACAGGTCTGCGCTGCGCATCACCCCTAAGCCGCCGGGAGGGTGAAGGAGAAGACGGAGCCTTTGCCCGGCTCGGACTCGACCCAGATGCGGCCGCCGTGGCGTTCGACGATTTTTTTGCAGACGGCCAGGCCGATGCCGGTGCCGGGGTATTCCTCGCGGGTGTGGAGGCGCTGGAAGATCAGGAAGATGCGCTTGAACTGCGAGGGGTCCATGCCGATGCCGTTGTCGCGGACGGTGAAGGTGCATTCGGCGCCGGAGCGGGTGGCGGCGATGGCAACCTGGGAGGGTCCGGTTTTCTTGCGGAACTTGATGGCGTTGCCGATGAGGTTCTGGAACAACTGCACCAGTTGCGCCTCGTCGGCCTTGACCGCCGGCAACGCGCCGCAAGTCACCTGCGCGCCGCTCTCGGCGATGGCGAGCTTGAGGTTGGCCAGGGCGGCGTTGAGCGGCCGGGCGGCGTCGGTGGGCACGAGGGGCTTGCCCTTGGTGTCCACGCGGGCGTAGGTGAGCAGGTCGGTGATGAGCTGGCTCATGCGATGGGCGCCGTCCACGGCGAAGGCGATGAACTCGTGGGCGCTGGCGTCGAGTTGGTCCTTGTAGCGCTGTTCGATCATGCCGAGGTAGCTGCTGACCATGCGCAGCGGCTCCTGCAGGTCGTGGGAGGCGACGTAGGCGAACTGTTGCAGCTCGGCGTTGGAGCGGGCCAGTTCCTGTTTCTGGTGCTCGAGCGCGTCGCTGGTGACGCGCAGTTCGCGGTTCTGCTCGACGGCGGTCTCGTAGGTGGAAAGCAGGAAGTCGAGGACCTGGTCGCGCCCGGCGGCGATGGCATACTTCTGGCCGGCGAACTCGATCTGGATGGCGGCTTCGGGCGGATTCTGCCGGCGGAGCTGTTCGTTGGCCAGGATGTAGCGGATGCGCGAGAGAAGCTGGCGTTCGTCGTAGGGCTTGGTCATGAAGCTGTGCGCGCCGCACTCCAGGCCGCGGACGACGTCCTTGGGGTCGGAGAGCGTGGTCAGCAGCATCAACGGGATGTCCCGGAGCGCGGGATCGGCCTTGATGCGGCGGCAGAGTTCGTAGCCGTCCATGCCGGGCATGTTCACGTCGGAGATGACCATCGTGGGCCGCTGCTTGCGGAGAAGCTCCACCGCCTGTGCGCCGCTGCCGGCGGCGGCGACTTTGCAGTCGTGTTGCTCCAGCAGCCGGCGCAGGAGCAGCGCCTGGGTCGGGCTGTCTTCCACGATCAGGATTTCGGTCGGGGGCGGCGTCTTGTTGTCTTCAGGGTTCATGCGGGTGGATGGTTTGTGATAGCCCGGCTGCGATTCATCAGGGATTCAAGCGTGGGCGCGACGCGGTCGGGCGGCAGGGCGTGGAGCGCCACGGCAACCTCCATCCCGATCATCGCGCCTACGGTTTGTTTCATGGCATTCCACTCTGGTTGCGGGTTGTTTCATTTCCCCGGGTTTGCCCAACGCCGGCCCCAACCATTGAACAGGTCGGCAAGAAACTTCTCCCATTCGCCCTTGGACTTGAAGGGCGGATACGGTTCCGGCCGCACAGGCGCCGGCGATGCCCAGACGATATCGAACTGGCCGTCCGGCCTGATCCGGCCGATGCGGACGGTCTTGAAAATGTGCTGCGTGGCGGGATCCACGGTGATGGGACCTCCCGGCGCCGCGAACGTCAGTCCTGCCAATGCCTTGCGGACGGCGGCAGGATCGGCGCTGCCCGCGCGCCGGACCGCCTGCGCCCAGAGGTGCACGCCGGAGTAGGCGGCTTCCATCGGATCGTCAGTGACGCGATTGCGCCCGTATCGGCCCCTGAACTTCGCCACGAATTCCAGGTTCTCCCTGGTGTCCACGCTCTGGAAGTAATTCCACGCGCAGTAGTCGCCCGCCATCCGCTGGGCGCCCATGCTGCGCAGTTCGTCCTCGGCGAGGCTGAACGAGACGGTGGGCAGCGTCGCGGGCGTGATGCCGGCGGCGCGCAGCTCGTCGAAGAAACCGATGTTGCTGTCGCCGTTGACGCAATTGAGGATGACATGCGGCCGGGCGGCGGCGATCTTCGTCACGACGGCTTTGAACTCCATGCTCCCCAGCAGGACATGTTCGTCGCCCACGATCTCGCCGCCCAGTTTCCCGACCTGGGCCTTGATGATGGCGTGCGCCGTCCGCGGAAACACGTAGTCGGAGCCGATGAGGAAGAACTTCTTCGCCTTCAACTCGCGGAAACACCACTCGACCGCCGGGATGATCTGCTGGTTCGGCGCCGCGCCGGTATAGACGATGTTGGGCGATTGCTCGAGGCCCTCGTATTGCACCGGGTAGAAGAGCAGGTGGTTGTGTCTCTCGAACACGGGCTTGACCGTTTTGCGGCTGGCGGAGGTCCAGCAGCCGAAGACCACGCTGGCCTTCTCCTCCGTGATGAGCCGCTCGGCCTCGGCGGCAAAAGCGGGCCAATCGGATTTCCCGTCCACCACGACGGGCTGGATGGGGCGGCCAAGAACGCCGCCGCGCTCGTTGATCTCTTCGATGGCGAGCAAGGTGGCGTCTATCACCGAGCGCTCGCTGATGGCCATCGTGCCGGTCAACGAGTGCAGCACGCCGGCCTTGACCGGCTCGCGCGGGGCCGGCTGGCAGGCTGCCAGCGCACAGAGGGCGGACGTGAGCGCGATGACACAGGGTGTGTTTGTTCTCATCGGCGAGGCTCCCCGGTTCCGGACACCGCGATCATCACCTCGAGCCGCAGGCCGGGATGCCCCGGGTTGTTGACGACCGGGACGACGCGCCGTTGGCCATTGATCACCTCCACAGCCCGAACGACACGCTCCCGCACCGCCAGCGGCAGCGCCAGTTGCAACCTCTCCAGATGGAAAACGAGCATTTGAATCACCGCGTTCATTGCCGACCTCCAAACAACCACGGCGGAACTTAGCAGACCTGGCCCGCAGTAGAAAGCCGGAAAACCGGCGCCGGTGCCGACGGCTTGTGGAATGGCGCTCCCGGCGCGAGTCGAACGCGCGACCAACGGTTTAGGAAACCGCTGCTCTATCCTCTGAGCTACGGGAGCGCAGGGCTGCCGCGATGATAGCAGCGGCAGCAGGACTGTCAAACACCGCGGGCCGCCACGGCAATCCCGGCTTCCGGGCGCAAAGCCGGCAGGGGATGTGTTTGCCCCCCGGCGGCGGTTTGATTACTCTCCGCCGCGCCAACCGGCATGACCATGCGCATCCTGATCCTGACCTCCAGCACGGGCGGTTGCCACGACATGCGGGCGCGCGCCTTCGCTGAATGGGCCGGGGCGGAACCGCAGTTGAACCTCGTCGTGCAGATGCACCGGCCGCTGGAGGAGTCGCATTGGTTCTACGCCTTCGGCGTCGGGTTGTATAACTGGATCCAGCGCACCGCGCCGGCGCTCCATCACGTCTATTTCAACTTCCTCGAACTGGCCTCCATCATCCGCACACGCACGCCGCTCGGCGCGGCCCGGTTCCGCGCGGCGCTGGAGGCGGCGCGGCCCGACGTGGTGCTCAGCGTCCACGACTCGCTCAACCATACCTTCTTCGACTACGCGCGCGCGGTGCTGGGCCGGGACCGCGTGCGCTGCGTGACCTACTGCGACGAGCTGTCGGGCGGCTACGGTTTTAGCCGGCATTGGGTGAATCCGGCGGCCGACCTCTTGGGCGGCGCGGTGCCGGAGACCTGCCAGGCCGCGATCCGCTGGGGCATGGCCCCGGAGAAGACTCTCGTGGGCGGTTTCGTGACGCGCCGGTCCTTCTACGAGCCGGCGCCGAATGCAGGGGAACGGGATGCTTTCATCCGCGGGCAACTGCAACTCGACCCGCGGAAGTTCATCCTGTTGCTGATGGCCTCCGGCCGCGGCGCGCAGAACCACGTCCGGTTACTGGAGGCGTTGAAAAGGGCGCGTGTGGACACGCAGGTCGTCGCGCTCTGCGGCGATTCGCCGCACGCTGCGAGCGCGGTCGCGGCCTGGGCGCAGGCCAACCCGTCGCTGCTGGTGCGCGTGCTGCCGCACGACACGGATGTCGGGCGGCTGATGCGGTGTGTCTCGGCGGTCGTGGCGCGGCCCGGCGCGGGCGTGTGCAGCGAAGCGATCGTCAGCCACTGCTCGTTGCTTATCAACAGTCTGGGCGGGCTGATGCCGCAGGAACTGATCAACGTGAAGTTCTGCCGCAAGCACGGCTTGGGAGAAATCATCCGCCGGCCCGACGACCTGGCGCGGCGGGTTGCGAGGTGGAAGGAAAACGCGGAGTTGCCCGCCGGCATCCGGCAACGGATGGCCGCCGCCTGCCCGCCCGGCGGCCCGCGCGAGATTCTGCGCAGGTTCGTGGCGCTCGCGCCTCAGAGCCGGTAGAAGCGCCGCAGCACCCACTCCATCCAGCGCGCGGGAAACAAGCGTGCTGCCAGGGGGGCGAGTCGCGCCTGGACGAATCCACCCACTACAACCACCGGCGGCGGGTTTTCAGCCTGAAGGATCCGCCACACGGCTTCGGCCACGCGTTGCGGCGGCGGCGCGGCGGCCATTTCGTGACGCTGGGCTTCCCACACTGTATCCTGGCGAGCGCGGTCCGCGCCGGCAGCTTCCGCGCCCACACGCTTCACGGAACCGCCAAATGGCGTGTTGATGTCGCCGGGCTGCACGTCCACGACGCGGAGGGGCGTGCCGGCCAGTTCCATCCGCAGGCAGCGGCTGAAGGCGCTGAGCGCGGCCTTGGCGGCGCTGTAGGCGGCCATGAACGGGACGGGGAATGTCCCCGCGAGCGAGCTGATGTTGATGAGGGTGCTGCGCGGGCGTTGGCGCATCGTGGGCAGCGCGAGCCGGATCAGTTCCATCGGGCCGTGGACGAGCACCTGGAAATGTTCGCGCGTCAGTTCGGCCGGCACGACCGCGGTCGGGCCGAAGACGCCGGCGCCGGCGTTGTTGATGAGCGCGTCGAACCCGCCGGCTTCGCGGAGCGCCTGCGCGAACGACGCGCGGATGGAGTCGTCGCTGGCGAGGTCCATCCGCACGGGGTGGAATCGCGGAAGCTGCGGCAGGCGGGCGATGTCGCGGGAGGCGCCCCAGACTTCGCAGCCGCGCGCGGTCAGCAGGCGCGCGATTTCCAAGCCGATGCCGGAGCTGGCGCCGGTGAGCAGAACCCGGGTCACGGAATCGCTAGCCATTTTCCCAACGCCGGAGGGCGAGACAGACGTTCGTGCCGCCGAAGCCGCTGGAGTTGCTGAGCGCGACGCGCGGCGCGTCGGCGATCGGGCGGGTGACAATGGGCAGGTCCCGGCACTCCGGGTCCAGCTCGGTGATGTGCGCGGAGACGGGCGTGAAGCGTTCCTGCAAGGCGAGGCAGCAGAACGCAGCCTCCATCGCGCCCGCGAGCGACAAGCCGTGGCCGGTGAGGCTCTTGGTGCTGCTGATGAACGGCACCTTGCCGCCGGCGAACACCTGCCGGATGGCGCGACATTCGCTGATGTCGCCGGCGGGCGTGGAGGTGGCGTGGGCGTTGATGTAGTCCACATCGCCGGGCTTGAGATCCGCATCCTGAAGCGTGTCGCGCATGGCCCGCGCCAGTCCTTCGCCGTTTGGCTCGGGGGCGATGACGTTGTAGCCGTCAGAGGATTGTCCCCAGCCGAGGATTTCGGCGTAGATGGGCGCGCCCCGGCGGCGGGCGTGCTCCAGTTCCTCGACCACGAGCGCGCAAGCGCCGCCGGTGCCGACGAAGCCGTCGCGTTTGATGTCGAAGGCGCAAGGGGATTTCTCCGGGTCGGTCTGGACGCTGAGCGCGCGGATGCTGGCGAAGAGCAGGATGCTGAACTTGTTGCAGTCCTCGGCCCCGACGACGAAAACCGTGTCCTGCCGCCCTGTGCGGATCAAGTCCATCGCCAGCCCCAGGGCGTGAGCCGACGAGGAGCACGCGCTGGAGCAGCCGAGCGAGCCGCCCTTGATCTTGAAGCAGGAGACGAGGTTGATGTAAAGCGAGCCGGGGATGCTGTTGACGATGCCCATCGGCTGGCAGCGGTTGACGCCGCGCGTGACCATGGCGTGGAGGTTCTGGTAGGTCATCCACATCGAGCCGCCGGAGGCGCACATCAGGCCGGTGCGCGGGTTGGACACCAGGTCGGAGGGGAGCTGCGCCTCGGCAATCGCCTGTTGCAGCGCGCAGAAGGCGTAGAGCGCGTTGGGCGTCATCGGCCGCAGTTGCTCGCGGCTGAGCTGGTATTCCGCCGGATAAGTCCAGTCCTCAAACTGCCCCGTGGGGAAAGCGAACCCCTTGACGGTTCCCGCCAGTTTCACGGGCACATCGGCGCCGATGAATTCCTCAAACACCTCGACGCCGGTGCGGCATTCCCGGAGGCTGCGGAGAACCTGGGGCCGGCTGTTGCCGATGCTCGTGATGAACCCCAGCCCCGTGACAACAGCGCGTTTCATGGGCGGTTTGTATCCGTGCATCGGTTACACGGATGCCGTCGCTGGGACGGCAGCGGCGCCGGCCGTTGCGGCCGGTTCTTCAGGCGCCAACTGCTCGCCAAAAGCCAGCACCAGCCGGTCTATCACGGCGACCCGGTCGCCATTCGAGCTGATGGTGCCGTGAAAAACAGCCACCGGATCGCGGAGTTTGAGCAGGTTGCCCTCGATGGTCAGCAACTGGCCGGGCCGGGCTTTGCGATACACGTGCGCGCCGTCGAGCGAGGCGAAGAAGACGTGGTTGGACTTGATCTCGCGGGCCAGCAGCTTCGGGACCTTCTCCAGGACCCACAGGCACGCGGCCTGGCCGATCGCCTCGAAAAGCACCGATGCCGGGAAGATCGGCTCGTCCTTGAAATGGCCCGACAGGAAGAACTCGTCGCCCTTGATCACGTATTGGGCATGGAAGGTCTCATCGCCCAGCTCGGCGCTGTCCAGGAAGAGAAACGGCGGCTGCTGCGGCAGGATCAAGGCAACGTGCTCCCGGCTGTATTGCTTCGCGGCCGGCGCGCCCTGCGTGCCCGTGATCTTGTCCCGGAGAAACCGGTTGAGGTTGCCGAGCGTGCGGATTTCCCGCAGCTCCTCGTTCTTGATCTGCAGGCCGAGCACCTCCTCGATGGAAAGCACGATCTCCAGCAGCGTCAGCGAGTCCAGCCCCAGGTCGTCCACCAACCGCGTGCTCTCGCTGGCGTCCTTCAACCGCAGCCGCGCGGTGGACGGCTGGTAGCGTTCGATCAACCCATAGACCACCGGGCGGATGGCGGTCAGATCGCCCTTCTCGCGAAAGCGGACCGCCGCCTCGATTGTCTCCGGGCCGCAACGGCGCAGCCCCTCCTTCAAATCCGCAAGCTCTTTCTCAGTTAAAGCCATGGTCATCCTTGTGCGTCGCGGAAAGCCGCCCCGCACGGCGCGGGGAGAGAATACCAGTTGGAATCAAAATGCAATCGCATTTTCAAGTCAGCCATGACGTCCGTCCCCGGCCTAGAACGACTGCAGCCGCTGCGCGAACTGCGCCCGCTCCTGTTCGGAGAGCCGCCGGTTCTCCGCCGCCTGCCGATACACCTCTGCCGCGCCGCTGCGGTCGCCCTGCTGCTCGCAAATCTCGCCGAGCAGCGCGTAGGCGGCGCCGTAGGCGGGCCGGCCCGCCAGCAGCCGGCGCAACGTCCGGACCGCGTCGTTGGTCAGGCCTTTCTGGCGCTGGTAGAACGCGAGCGTGTAAGCGTATTTCGGCTCCTGCGGCGCGGCCTCGGCGGCCTTGCCGCACAGCGTGATTGCCTCGTCCACGCGGCCGTCCTGGCCCGCGATGACCGCGAGATTGTAGGCGGCCACCGCGTTGCGCGGCTCGCTCTTCAGCGCCGTGCGGAACGCGCCCTCCGCCTCGCGCGCCCGGCCCAGTTCGCCGAGCAACAGGCCGAGGTTGAGGTTGGCCACCGCGTTGGTCGCGTCGAGCTTGATGGCCTGCCGCAGCGCCGCCTCGGCCTTGTCGTTGCGCCCGGCGGCGTTGTAGGCCAGCGCGGCGTTGACGTGCGCCGCGAACAAGTCGGCTTGCAGCTTGTTCGCCGTCTCGAAGCAGGCGATCGCCTGCTCATACTCGCGCCGGGCCATGTGGAAGTTGCCGAGGTTGTAGAACGACGCGCCGTCGTCAGGGCGCGACTTCAGGTGCGCCTCGAACTCCGCCGCGGCGCGCTTGACGCTCTCGCGGTCGGCGGGTTCGAGGTAGTCGGCCGGATAGCTCGCCAGCGACGACGCGGCGCGGATGCGCACGAGCCGGGTGTCGTCGCGCGTGGCGGCCACCAGCGCCGGGACGGTGTCGGAATCGAGCCGGCTCTGCAACGCCTCGGCGGCCCGCGCGCGGATCCACGGCGACGGGTCGTTCTTGAGCGCCTTGACGATCGCCGGCCACTTCGCCTCGTTGTCGCAGAATTCCAGCAGCCGGACCAGCGACCCGGCGTAAACCTCCTCGCGGTCCTTGTTGGCGATGTAGTCGAGGATCTCCGGCAGCTTCGACCAGTCGCGTTTGCGGGCGGCGTCCACGAGCCGGCCGAGGCGGATGATGGGCGCCTGGTAATCGCGCGGATACCATTTGCGGACGAAGCCGTCGGCCCACGCAGCGTCCTTGTCGGCGTGGCAGAGGTTGCAGGCGTTGGGCGACTTGAACGCGAGCGTGGCGGCCGGCGCGGGCGCGCGCATCGAGTGGTCGCTGCGCCGCATCCGGGCGAACTCGGTCATCGGCATGTGGCAGGCGACGCATTTGCCGCCCTCGCTGCCGGCCGCGTGGTGGGAGTGCGCGGCGGGGTTCTCGACGTGGGTCTTGTGGCACGGCAGGCAGGCGTTGTTGGCCTTCTCGCCGGCGAACCGGTCGCGCCCGCTGGAGGTGTGGCAGTGGACGCAGTCGAACTTCCCGTTCTTGGCGCACGGGTTGAGTTTCCAGAGCGTGAACGTGTAGTTCTCGCCGAGGTCGCGCCCGTCGGGATAAAAGTCCCGGTCCTCCAGCGCGCCGAGGTCGAAGTGGTCGAAGTAACGGTCGCCCGGCTGGAAGGTCGTGGTCAGCGGCACCATCTTCGCGTGGCACGGCGCGCAGGTGTCGCTGCGCGGCACGGGCGCCATCGTCGTCATCTTGATGAGCTTCACGTCCTTCGGCGGGTGCTCGGCGCCGGCGGGGCCGAGCTGTTTGAAGAGCTTGACGTGCTCGCCGCAGGGGCCGTGGCAGGTCTCGCAGTTGATGCCCGGCTCGATCCACGTCGTGTGGTAGCTGTCGCTGTGCGGGTTGTAGTTCTTCTCGAGCTGGCTGACGTGGCAGTTGAAGCAGCTCGTGTTGAACGTCAACGGCCGTTCGCGCCAGTCGAGCGCCTCGTCGGGGTTCTCGTGGAAGTGGCGCATCGCGCTGGCGGTGGTGTCATACCATTGCTTGCGGCGCACGTCGTAGGCGACCGGCAACACCTGCAGCCGGCCGCGGTCGAGCGGGCCGAGGAAATAATAGACGTTCTTGCCGCCCATGACGTGGACGATGGAATACTTCCGCTCGCCCTGCGGCCCGCGTTCGAGCACGTGGTTCTGGCCGCCCTCGATGACGGCCCGGTAGCGCACGCCGCGGATGACCAGGTCCTCCTTCTGCGGCTGCAACTCCTTGCGCGCCAGCTCGGCCGTGAACGGCTGCATCGCCAGACCGTGATGCGACGTGGACCAGAGCTTGTAGAACTTCTCGTGGCAATCACGGCAAGTGCGCGAGCCGGTGAACCCGGCGTCTGCCGGCGCGGCCGTGACCGTGCGGTTGTTTGCTGGCGTGTTTTGCCATCGCCCCGATTTCCAGACACCAAAGGCCACGCACGCGGCGGCGACGATGACCGCGGCCAACACCCACCCCTTTTTGCCCTTGCCGGTTTTCATCTGAACCTTGGCGCGGAAGCATATCTACACGACGCGGGGCGGGTAAGCAAAATGTCATCCACCCGCCGGCTCGTCTCTCTTCAACCTCGGTGCTTGATTCCGGCGCGTGAATCGGCGAGAATCCGGCCCCGTTTCGACGGGACACAAGTTGCCACCACCAATCAGGTTCTCGAAAGGAGCAACACAACATGGCCGTGAAACGCGAGCGATGCGCCTGGCTCAAAGGACCCCAGTTCCCCTGCGAGGACAAGCCCCCGGCACAACAGCGGCCTTATCGGCTCGTGCTCCTCGGCGCGCCCGGCGTCGGCAAGGGCACGCAGGCGGAGTTCCTCATCGAGCGGCTCGGCCCCTGCCACCTTTCCACCGGCGACATCTTCCGCGCCGCCAAGGCGCTGCCCGAAAGCGAGCGCACGCCCGCCATCGAGGAGGCGCTCGGTTTCATGAAACGCGGCGACCTGGTGCCCGACGGCACGGTCGTGGCCCTCGTGCGCGAGCGCGTGGAGTGCCTCAACTGCGAGGGCGGCTTCCTGCTCGACGGTTTCCCGCGCACCGTGGCGCAGGCCGAGGCGCTGGAGGGCATGCTGAAAACCCAGAAGGTCAAGCTTGACGCTGTCCTCAATTACGAGATGCCCATCGAGAAAGTCGTGGATCGCATCGGCGGACGCCGCACTTGCTCGAAATGCAAGGCGGTCTTCCACGTCACCAACATGCCGCCAAAGAAGGCGGGCGTCTGCGACCACTGCGGCGCCGAACTGTTCCAGCGCGAGGATGACCGCCCCGAATCCGTCCGCGTCCGCATGCAGGCCT
The DNA here is from genome assembly GCA_016219905.1 of Verrucomicrobiota bacterium. Classification (GTDB taxonomy): domain Bacteria; phylum Verrucomicrobiota; class Verrucomicrobiia; order CAIQCK01; family CAIQCK01; genus JACRKA01. Next base: position 39,836 of record JACRKA010000097.1, on the reverse strand, counting down.
ATGCGAAAAGCACCGCGCCGCTGACCGACTACTACGGCAACAAAGGCGTCCTCATCTCCATCATCGCCGAAGGATCGCCCGAGGAAATCTTCCAGCGAACGATGAAGTTGTTGAACGCGCGCACCGGCAAGAGTTGAGCGCGCCTCAATGAGCGGCGGTTTCCAACCGCCGCCGCTGGCAAATGGCCGCCCGGTGAACTCTTCGAATCACGCGACACCCCGCCTCGACCGCAGCCTCGGCCTGCTCCAGGCCACCGCGCTCAACGTGGCGAACATGGTGGGCATCGGGCCGTTCATCACCATCCCGCTTTTCATCGCTTCGATGAACGGGCCGCAGGCGCTGGTCGGCTGGGTCATCGCGGCGGCGCTGGTGCTTTGCGACGGGCTGGTCTGGAGCGAACTCGGCGCGGCGCTGCCGGGCAGCGGCGGGACGTATCATTTCCTCAAGGAGATCTTCGGTCGCTATCGCTGGGGCCGGCTGCTGCCGTTCCTGTTCATCTGGCAGTTCCTCATCAGCGGCACGCTCGAGGTCGCGTCGGGCTACATCGGCTCGATGGACTACGTGAAGTATGTGTTCCCGGACCTCGACGGCCTCATCGTGCTGGGTGGCGTGCCGTGCGGCGGCAAGATCCTCGCGGCGGCGGGTTGCGTGCTCATCACGCTGTCGCTGTGCCGGCGCATCGCGGTGGTGGGCTGGCTCGCCGTGGTGTTGTGCACGGGCACGATTGTCACCGTGCTGACGGTCATCGTCGCGGGCCTGACGCATTTCGACGCATCGTTGCTGAAGATGCCGCCGGATGCGTTCCGGTTTGATTGGACCTTCGCGCTGGGGTTGGGCGCGGCGATGCGGATCGCGGTCTATGATTACCTCGGCTACTACAACATCTGCCACCTCGGCGACGAGGTGCGCGATCCGGGCCGGACCATCCCGCGCGCGGTGATCATCTCGGTGCTGCTCGTCGCGGCGATCTACCTGACGATGAACATCAGCATCATCGCCGTCGTGCCGTGGCAGGAGGCGATGAAATCCACCAACGTCGCCGCGCTGTTCATGGAGCGGCTCTTCGGGCGCAACGTGGCGGTGGGGTTCACATGGCTCATCATCTGGACCTCGGTGGCGTGCCTGTTCGCCATCACGCTCGGTTACTCGCGCATCCCCTATGCGGCGGCGAAGGCGGGCGATTTCTTCCGCGTGTTCGGCTACGTCCACCCGACCCAGCACTATCCGGCCGTGTCGCTGCTGGCGTTGGGCGGTCTGACGGCGGTGTTCTGCTTCGTGCCGCTGGACACGCTCATCAGCGCGGCCGTGACCGTGCGCATCCTCGTGCAGTTCGTCGGCCAGATCGTCGCGCTGCACGTCCTGCGCACCAAACAGCCCGGCGTGCCGCTGCCGTTCCGCATGTGGCTTTATCCCATCCCGTCCGCGGTCGCGCTGGTCGGCTGGATTTTCCTGTGGGCGACCTCGGGCTGGGTGCTGCTGCTGGCGGGCGCTGGCGTAATCGTGTCGGGCTGCGTGATGTTTGTGTTGTGGCAGGCCGCCGCCTCCAAGCGGGGCTGACGGCAACTCTCCGCTTGCGCTTGCACGGGGAAACTGCGAATCCTTTCGCCGCATGTCTGCCCCGGGGAATCCGCCTGCGTCGGTGACTCGCGTCGTGCTCGCCAGTTTCATTGGCACCGCCATCGAGTGGTATGACTTCTTCCTCTACGGCACGGCGGCGGCGCTGGTGTTCAACAAGCTCTTTTTCCCGACCATCGAGCCGCTCGCGGGCACGATGGCCGCGTTCGGCACCTACGCGGTGGGTTTCTTCGCGCGGCCATTCGGCGGTATCATTTTCGGCCACTTCGGCGACAAACTGGGGCGGAAGTCCATGCTCGTGACCTCGCTCATGATGATGGGCGTGGCGACGTTCCTGATCGGCTTGTTGCCGACCTACGGGCAGGTCGGCGTGCTTGCGCCGGTGCTGCTGGTCGCGCTGCGCTTCGTGCAGGGCCTCGGCGTGGGCGGCCAATGGGGCGGCGCGGTGCTCATGGCGGTGGAGCACAGTCATCGCGGCCGGCGGGGCTTCTACGGGAGTTGGGTGCAGGCCGGCGCGCCGGTCGGCCTGCTGCTGGCCAACGGCGTGTTCAACCTGTTCTCCGCGCTGCCCGAAAAGGAGTTTCTCGCCTGGGGCTGGCGCGTGCCGTTCCTGCTGGGCATCGTGCTGCTCGGCGTCGGCTTGTTCATCCGGCTGCGGCTGGTGGAAAGCCCGGTGTTCACGGAAGCGAAGGCAAACCAACCCGCGCCGCGCCTGCCGGTGCTCGAAGTGCTTCGCACGCATCCGCGCAATGTGCTGCTCACCATGGGCGCGCGGCTGGCGGAGAACGCGTCGTTCTACGTTTTCACCGTGTTCGTGCTGGCCTACGGCACGAAACACCTCGGTCTTCCGCAAAGCGCCCTGCTCAACGCCGTGCTGGCCGGCTCCGCCGTGCAACTCGTCGCGATTCCGCTCTGCGGCGCGTTGTCCGACCGCATCGGGCGACGGCCGGTCTATCTCGGCGGCGCGCTGTTCCTGGCGCTGTTTGCGTTCCCGTTTTTCTGGCTGCTCGAAACGCGGTCCGTGTCGTGGGTGTGGCTGGCGGTCGTGATCGCCCTGGTCTGTCACGCGGCGATGTATAGCCCGCAGGCGGCGTTCTTCGCCGAGATGTTCGGCACGAACGTCCGCTACAGCGGCGCCTCCCTTGGCTATCAACTCGCCGCGCCCCTGGCCGGCGGTCTCGCCCCTCTCATCGCGACGGCTCTGTTGACATGGGCGGACGGCAAGCCGTGGCCCGTTGCCGTCTATCTCATCGCGATGGCCGCCATCACGCTGCTCAGTGTCTGGCTGGCGAAAGAGACACACCGGTCGGGGTTGGGCCGGTGACCTTCAAGGTTTCCCGACGAGATAGCTCCAACACCAACGCCGGTTTGTCGCGATTTGCGGCCGGGCGGGGCAACATCTATCCTACCGTCTGTTTGGCGACGCTGACCACTCAAGTTGGTGGGCACCGCGCGACCCTTTGTTTCGTCCCAAGAGCGCACCATGAGCACCTCGGAAAAGAACGCGCCGATCCGATGGTATCGAACGCCACTGGCGCCGGCCGTGTTCAACAGCCTGCACGAGCGCAGCGATGCGCGGGGATTGCTCCAGTGCCTCGGCTATCTCGGCGTCCTGGCGCTGACGGGTGGGGCGGCATTCTACGCGGCGGGCCATGCGCCGGTCCCGGTCGTGGTCGCGCTGTTGTTCCTGCACGGCACCTGTTTCTCCTTTCAGATCAATGCCGTCCACGAACTCGGCCACGGCACGGTCTTCCGGACGAAGTGGCTCAATGCGCTGTTCGAGCGTATGACTGCCTTTCTGGGCTGGATCAACTTCGAGACGTTCAACGCCAGCCATGCGCGGCATCACCGCTACACCTTGCATCCGCCCGACGACCGTGAGGTGGTGTTGCCGGTCAAGATCGTGGTGCGCGACTTTTTCAGGGAAGGGTTCTTCAACATCGCCACGACCCCGGGCACACCGACCGCCCTGATCATGGATGCCGTGCGCATCGCCGCCGGAAAGTTTAAGGGCGAGTGGGAACTGGAGCTGTTCCCGCCCGACGCGCCGGAGAAACGACGGCCGGCGATCGCCTGGGCCTGGACGCTGTTGGTCGGGCATGGGTTGATCATCGCGGTGTCGTGCTACTACAAGCTCTGGATGGTGCCGGTCCTGACCACGTTCGCCATGTTCTGCGGGAACTGGCTGTTCTTCCTTTGCAACAAGACGCAGCACATCGGGCTGCAGGACAACGTGCCGGATTTCCGGCTCTGTTGCCGGACGTTCCTGCTGAATCCGGTCGCCCGGTTTCTTTACTGGCACATGAACTATCATACCGAGCACCACATGTATGCCGCCGTGCCGTGCTACAAACTCGGCAAGCTGCACGCCGCCATCCAACACGACCTGCCGCCGTGCCCCGTCGGAATCTTCGCCACATGGAAGGAGATCGCGGCGATTCAGCGGCGGCAGCAGCAGGACCCGGCTTACCAATACGCCGCCCCGCTCCCCAGCAGCCCGGCCAGCTAACCGGCCTCATTGCTTGCCGGTCCGGTTCTGGAAGTCCGCTGCGTGCCTTCTCTTTCGACCAGAGAACGAAACAAAACCAGATACGCCGCGATTTCGTCGTGGCGCTGCAAATCCGCAGTCACCCGCCGGCGCGCGGCGTCGCCCAGGCGTTCGCGCAGCGCCGGAGTTTCGATGAGCCGCGTCGCTTGTTGGAGAAACTCTGCCTCGTTGCCAAAGAACAACGCCTCACGTTCCGGTTCGGCCTCGACGCGATGTCCCTCGATGTCGGACAACAGAAGCGCCCGTTCAGCCAACATCGCCTCGCGCACCGCGTGGGGCATGCCTTCGGAGCGGCTCGCGGCCACCGCCACGTCCGCCGCGCGCAGAAACGAGTCCATCTCCTCGTGCGGCACGCCGTCCACGTGGCGAATCCAAGGATGCTGCGCCACGAGCGCCTGCATCTGCCGAGCAAGATCGGCCTCGATCGGCGGCCCGACATGAACCCAAAAGACGGCGGGATGCCGTTCGCGGAGTTGCGCCAAGAGCGGCACGGGCCATAGGGGCCGCTTGACCTCGCGAAGCCCGGCGACCGTCGCGAAGACGAAGGCTGGAGCTGGAATCGCCAGCCGTTGGCGGTAGTCCATGTTTGACCGGGGCAACTCGACGCCGTTCGCGATCACGAGCGTCTTCGCTCCCCACTGCGCATCCATCGCCGCGAGCCGCTCCTTGAACCGTTCGTGAAACACCACGATGGCGTCGCTGGCCGACAGTGCCGCCGCGAGTTCGTCCCGCGTGGCCGGGTCGTCCAGCATCTCGTTCGCGTCAGTCCCGCGCAACGAAGCCACCACCGGAACATCGGCGCACTTGATCGCCCGCAGGGCCGCGGCGCAACGCCACGCGTGCATAACCAACGCTACGTCGGGCCGGAATTCGCGCACCACTGCCGCCACCGCCGCCGCGTCGGCGACGGCTGGGTAATCGAGGATTGCGACGGCATTTCTCTTTTGCTCAAAGCCCGCCGCCAGCCGCCGCGCGGCGACGCTGTTGCCTTTCGGTGCGGATCGCTCAAACGGGATGCAAATCAGGATTTTCATCGGCTCATCCACTGCCTCAACACCGCCTTCATCATCGGCGTCGCCAAATCCAACTCCGGCAGATGCGGATACGTGATGCGCGGCGACGAGTTGACCTCCAGCACGCGCAGGCCGTCCGGCGACTCGATCATGTCCACCGTGCCCGCCACCAATCCGGTCGCCTCCAATGTGCGCGCCGCCAGCGCCGCCGCGTCCGGCGGCATCGGCACCGTGCGCGTCCGGCCGTCGGTGGAGAGACCGCAGAGGTCCTCGATGCACGCAATCTCGCCGCCGTCGGCGAGCGCGACGACCAGCGTGCGCGTGCTGGCGATGAACGGCTGGCAGATGTGTTCCTCGTCCAACAACGCCCGCGCGCGCTCCAGTTCCGCCGCGTCGCGCGCGACCGCCGTGCCGATTCCACCCCAGCCGACGCGGGATTTCACGATGATGGGCAGCGGAAACCGCGCCCATTCCATCGCGAGCGCCGTCTCCGGCACAGCCACCCCGCCGCGCCGCAGCGCAAGGCAGCCTTCCCACTTGTCCTCCGTCGCGAGAATCGCCGCAGCGGAAGGGAACACGCGCCGACCTTCGATCTCCAGCCGGCGCGCCAGAGACACAACCAGTTCCAGATCGTCCGACGAACGGAGGTCGTAGCGGAGCCAAACCCACTCGGAGTCCGGCAAGACGGTCGCAGCTTGCTCGCGCGATACGAACGTCGTTGTCGTCGTGACGCCAAGCCGTTGGGTTGCCGCCTCCAGCAGCGCGTCGCTCTCAGGATCGTAGCGGTTGCCGTAAACGCTGAAGTCGAGGATCGTCAGTTTCATCGCAAGAAGCCTCGCAGTTGAAGACCGCCAATCAAAGCGGCCGTCGCGGGCGAGGTGAACGTGACCCGTTCCGTGTCGCGCTCGGCGAGGTAAAACAAGCCTCCAATCGGACCAACGTTCTTGCCGGGATGGCACATCAACTCCGTCTCGCCCGGCGGCAACGTCGCCAACACCTCGCGCAGCCGCACCTCCGTCCAGTAGGGTGCCGGCACGACATCGCCGACGAAATGGTCGGTGGTGCGGACACCGCACGCGCGGCAATGTTCGCGCATCGCCGGGTTGATGGCCCGCAGCGACGCGCCGGTCTCCCGCGCTAGTTTCAATGCGATCTCCAGCAACCGCCCGTCGCGGGCATGGAGGTGCTTGTGGAAGTTCAACTGCGCCGGCTCGCGACCGGTGATTTGCCGGAAACGGTCCAGTTGTGCCCGCAGTTCGCGCTCTGCATCCCCTGGGTCAAACTGGGCTGGCAAAGGCACGAGGTTCCAGTGGAGGCATATCGAAACGCCTGCGGCGACAAAGGGTGCGATGTCTGCTTCGTAAGGCGGGTTGACCATCACCGACACGGCCGTGACCGTGCCGGCCTTCACGCAATCCAGAATGCCGGCGTCCACCTCCGGCGAGAGGCCGAGGTCGTCGGCGTTGATGATGAGGGTGCGTGGCTGGCTCATCGCAGGCGAGCTTCATAGACCCGCCCGGTGAAATAAAGCTCGTTCTCGTCGCGCCAGAACTCCGCCTCGCCGCGGTCGCGCTGCGCTTCGAGGTGCGCGAACAGGCCGGGCGTGAGCGCGTCGAACTCCTCGCGCGTGAAATCGCGCCGGCGCTCGCCGAGCGTCGTCACGTCGAATCGCTCCGCGAGCGCGGCCAGCACGCGGCGCGGGTTGGCGATGCTGTTGAGGTAGAACACCAACCGTCCGCCGGGCGCGAGCTTGTCTGCGGCCTGCGAGATGAGCGCACGGACGAGGTCGGTGCCGTCGGAGCCGCCGTAGTAGCGCGCGTTGAACGGCTGCGGCGCGGGACGGTGCGGCAGGTTGGCGACGACAAGGTCAAGCGGCCCGGCGACAGGTTCGAGCAGGCTGCCCTCGATGAATTCGGCGTTCGGCGCGCGGTTGCTGGCAGCATTCTGCCGCGCGGCGGCAATCGCCGCGGGATCGGTGTCGGTGCCGGTCACTCGCGCCGCGCCGGTAAGCGCCATGCAGATGCTCAACACACCAGTGCCGCAGCCCGGCTCGGCGGCGCGGTCGCCGCGACGGACGCGGAGCAGCGGCAGCATGAACGCCGTCGCGGCATCGGCGAGGATCGTCTCCGGCCCGCGCTCCTCGAGCACACCAAAGCGGGTCTGGTGTTTGCGGACGGCGTTGTTCACTTCGTCTTCGCTTTCAACCGCTCCATCACCTCGGCTGGCGGACGCCAGCCGTAGGTGCGCTGCACGTCGGGCTTGTAGGCGCACGTCACGACGAACAAGTCTGCGCCGCGCGCCTTCTCCGCTGGAATGTTCACCTGCACCTGCGTGTAGCCATCGCCATACCAGCGTTGATAACCGTCGGTCGGACTTTGGTGCAACGCGCGGCCGTTGAGCCGCAGGTCGAGCAGCTTCGGGTTGCGATACGGGATGCGCAGCCGGAACGCGAACGCCGCGTCGAGCGGACGGTCCTCCGGCGCGCGGTCGGGCGGTTCGTAGTAAATCTTCGTCTCCGGCCCGGCTTCGAGAAACGCACGAATCGCCGATGCGTCGCAACCGGGCACTGCTTCGAGCTTCGCGACGAACTTCTTCGGGTCGGCATCCATCAGCTTCGCTCCCTTCGCCGTGGGCGCCACGACCAAGCCGACGCGGCAATCGGTCTGCGGATACAACACGCCCATCGTGAACGATCCTTGGCGCTGCCACAACTCGACGCGGTTGCGGCGTTGCTCCGTCGCGTTGCGTCCGGCAGCCACGAGCCATTGGCCAACGAGCGACTTGACCACGTTGACCGGATAGCCGGCGGTCTTCTCACCGTCCCAGACGCGGTTGCCGATGCGCATCAGGCCGCGGAGCCGTGCCACGCCGCTTTCTTCCCAGCCGACCTCGGCCGTGCCGAGCAGCATGTGATAACGCGCGTAGCCATACATCGCCGTGTAGAAGAACGGCCGGCCCAGCCAGAGACGGTCGGCGAGCGGCGGCATGTCCGGCCCGAAAAACAACCGTTGCGTGTCCGCCTCGCCACGGTCAATGCCGTAACCCGCCTTGCGCGCCTCGGCGATCATCGCCTCCGTGATGCGCCAGTCCCACGGCCGCAGCGAGTAGTTCGAGTAGGCCGTGCCGCACGACTCAACGACCTGCTGGCCGTTCCAGCGTAGCGCCACGCCGTGCATGTCCCACTGCACGTCCGGCTTGAACTCGTCGAAGACCGACTGGACAGCGATGATCTCCGGGTTTTTCGCCGGCTCCTTCAGCGTCAGCGTGTCGAGGTTCCACGCCTTGCCGCGCTGGCTGCTGTAGGGATCAATGCCCTGCGAGTTGAAAGGACTCTCCACGGTCTCGTAGCCCCACGGGTTCACCACCGGCATCAGCAGCACGACCTGCTTGCGCCGCGTCTCGACCGCCTCGCTCGAACTGCCCAGCAGCCATTCCGCGAACCGCATCACGCTGGTCGCGCCCGTGCGTTCGCCGCCGGAGTGCGTCGCTGTGATCAGCGCCACCTGCTTGTCTGTGTCCGGCACGCGCCGGTCGGTGATCTTCACCAAATAAATCGGCACTCCTTCCACCGACGCGCCGCGTTTCTCGAAGCTGAACACGCCCGCGTGCTTCTCCGCCCAGTAACGCAACGTCGCCTCGTATTCCGCCAGCGTGAAACGGTTCGGCTTGGCCGTCCACGGCCGCGGCATCTGCGCGAGCCGGGCGGCGACGTCATCGCCGGCTGTCGCGCCGACGGCCATCAGGAGAGCAAGGACAGAGATCAGCTTGGTTTTCATGGCGTGAGAGTGATCATCAACACTTGACGATTTAGTTGCAGTGGCCAAAAAACATGCCCGCAGACTCGCCGTTCTCCACGTCCCTCCGCTATTTCGCTTTGTGCGTCACCCGGACGCCGCTCAACGGATGATGGATCACAGCCTCCCACGCCAGTTCCTGCAACAGACGGTTCAGTTTGTCATCCCACTCCGGGTTCTTCGTGAGAATCGTCGGCAGCGGCAGGCCGGCGGGACTGCGGCGGTAGATCACCGCGAAATGGCAATAGGTCGCCAGCGCCTGCACCGGCGCCGTGGGGTGACCCCAGGAGTCGCGGAAGAGTTCCGCCTGCGTCTTCAGACCGGGCGCCTTCCCGGCGATGATCTTCTCCCGCAGCGCCAGCACCGCTTGCCCGGCCGGCACGGTGACAATCACGTCCTTGCCGAGTCGTTTATTGATATCGCGGACGAACCCATCCACGTCGTAATCATAGCGCGTTTGGTTTTTCCGCAACTCCGCGAGATTCGTGGCGTCGTGGTCCACCTTCTTACGGGTCTGCAACGGATACACCGGCACATACTCGTCGTTCGGCAGCCAGTATTCCTGGACGGTGACCCGTATGTTCGGGTTGTGCTCCAAGCCGAGCTTTGCGAACTTCTCGATTCCCTCGTCGGGCAGCCAGATGATCTCGCGCGTGTCCCCCGGGACGGGCGTCACGGCCTTGAGATCCTTCGGCGGGACCAGCCAGATGGGCGAGAGCGTGAGCACATCCACCTTGCCGGCACGCAGCGCTTCCTTCGCCTTGTTCTTCTCGTCCGGCACATCCCAATGCTGGATGACGCGCGAGCCGCCGATGGACGACACGCCGGCGACCTCGTGGTCAATGCCGGCCGCTTTGGCCATCTCGTCCAGGATGCGAACCACCCAGACATGAAAACTGTGGCCGCACGTGAAGACGCGCTGTCCCTTGGCAACCAGTTGAGTGTGCGCATCGCCTTTCGAGCCGTCGCCGTTGGCTTGGGACAGCGCGACCAGGAGCAGGACAGAAGCGACCGCGCCCAACCGGCAAACCGAGCGGATTCTTTCAACCATGAGGCAAACTCCTTGGCGCAACCACTGGCGACTCGGTGTTTGCCGAACTGTAACGATTCGTTTCATTCGTGATCTCCATGTTGTCTGCTGCTGGTTCCCGATAGAAGTCTTGATTTGCTTCATCGGTCAAGAAACCCATGCCCGCACAGGTCGTGGTCCGAGAGCGGCAAAGTCATCCACGAGGCGGCTTCGTAGAGGATGACCTCGTTGATTCCATCCTTTTGCGACAGCAGGTAACGAATCCGTTCCTCGCGCCCCCAATGCGACGAAGGATGGTTTCATTTCGAATCTCCTGTTTCTGACTGCGGAAGCCGCGAAGGGTCGGCGCCGATGTCCTTGCCAGCGGCGTGTGCATCCAGCATCGTCCACTGCGACCTCTTGTCCTGTCCCGTCGCGCGCTGGAAGCCGGCGAACGTTTTTGCTGTGAAGAACGTCTGGTCGAGCCGCAGCGACTTCAGATCGTAAACGTTGTTGTCCGCCACCCATTTCACATCCTTCCAGATCGTCACCTCCGGCTGCGGCGTGCCGGCGATGATCGAGTCGCGCAATGTGACCGCGCCGCCCGTGGCCTGGAAGTTCAGTCCGAGCAACGTCAACCGCCGGCCCTCGAAGACCGCGCCTGCGGTCACGCGGACTTCGTTGGTGCCGGTGACGCGGCGGATGAGGACGTTGTCGAGTTGCAGCGTGCAGACTTTGTTCGTGTTCGGCCGGCCGGTGACCAACATCGTGCGCGCGGCCGACGACATCACGACGCTGTTGCTGACCGAGTGTTCGTTGGTGTCGAGAAAGTAGAGGTCGAACCCGAGGCAGTCCTTGATGAAGACGCGGTTGTAGTGGCTGACGCTGTCGCCCACGTCGCAGATGCCGGTGGAGTTGCCGCTGGAGACGAGGCCGTTGACGCGGATCTGGCAGTCGTCGTGCGCGCTGACGCCGTCGTCGCCACAATCAATCGCCTTCACGTTCTCCAACAAAATGTCGCGCGTGAAGCCGTGGATGTTGTAGCCGTCGTTGTGGACGTGCGTGGAAGTGACGTTGCGGACAACGATGTGCTCGCAGCGCCCGCCGAAGCTCACGCCGTTGGAGCGGACGGGCGCCTCGATGCGGCAATCGGCCAGTGTCTTCGCCGGATCAACCTTGATGTAGAACGCGCCGGTCAAGCGCTGCGCGTCCCACGGCCGGCCATTCTTCGTTTCGCGCGTGATCGGCTTGTCGGGAACGTAAGTCCATTCGCCGGCTTGAAGCTCCTCCGCCTTCTTCAGCGCCGCGCTCGGGCCTTTGCTCGTGCGGCCCATGTGATTCATCTTGCCATCGAAAACAAAAAACCAGCGCATCAGGGCCGCCGGATACATCGGCAGCAGCTTCGCATTGCGATAAAGCCCCGGCGACACCAACTCCCAATCGGCCGGCTTCAACTCGTCGCTGCCGTCAAGCGTCGCGCCGTGGCCGTCGAGCGTGACCGGCCGGCCCGGCTCGCCGGACTTGTTGTGGAACGCGGCCGATTCCTTGTAGCGCGCCGGCGCGAGATGAATCGTGTCGCCCGGTGATGTGACTTTGATCGCGCGCGCGATGGTCTTGAACGGCCCGGCCGCCGTCGCGTCGTCACCTTTGACAGGATCAACCGCGAGGTCGCGGGCGTGAGCTGTGAGTATTGCGGCCGCGAGAATGAGGACGATGCCGGAGCGCATTAGTGAGGGAGCTTGAACCGGCGGCTGATTGACAGCAAGCCGCTTTTGGTCGCAGCACGGGATGCTGGCTGATTGCGATTCAAAGCGCGCGGCATTTTGCGTCTTGTCTTCCAGCGGCGCATCATCTACCCGTTGACCACACCGTGCGGCGCAGACCCGACGCAACGACAACAGGAAGTGCACCATGAGCGCGAAGATTCTAGGCATCAGCGGCAGCCCCGTCCCTGACAGCAACACCGACCGGGCCGTGAAGGCCATCGTCGAGCACACCGGTTTGGAGTGGGAGTTCATCAAGCTCAGCGATCTGCGGATGGAGCCGTGCCGCGCCTGCCTCGGCTGCGTGAAGACCAACGAATGCGTCGTGCAGGATGACGCCCGCGCGCTGGCTGAGAAGTTCCGCCGCGCCAGCGCGTTTGTGCTCGGCGCGTTCACGCCTTACAGCAGCCTCGACGCGCGGACGAAGATGTTCATGGAGCGGATGTATTGCCTGCGGCACCAGACCGGCCTGAACCGTGGCAAGGTCGGCGTGTCCGTCATCACCACGGCCTGCCCGCCCGACGCTCCCGGCCTGCCGCCCGCCGCGCAGACCGCCGGTTCGCAGATTGCCTTCTGGATGATGGAAGAGGGCATGGTCAACCTCGGCTCGCTGATCGTGCTGGGCAACGTCCCCTGCATCCGCTGCGGCCACGGCGACGATTGCCCGATGAGCGGCATCAAGATGCTTTCCGGCCCCGAAGCCACCGTGGCCTCCGTCGGCGTGCGGCATTTCGAGGACGACCCCCGCCTGATCGCCTCGGCCAAGGAACTCGGCGAGAAGATCGCCGAGACTGTGTCGCGTCAGCCACGCGGCCAGCAGCCCTGACGCAGGATCAGATTGACGTGCCCCATGTGAGGGGAAAGCTGCACAAAATCGGGTCGCCTCTGCCGCTTGAGACGGGATACTATCTGCTCATGCAGCGCGCCTGACAGCAAAGGAGCAGCGATCATGAACCTTCACGGCAAGCGACGGAGCGGGCTGGCGATCTGGGTGTCGGCGTTGGTTGTCACGGCGGCAAGCTTCGCCGCGCGTGACGCGTCCGGCGGAGCCGGAGCGGAAGCGATCTTGCGAAAGGTGGGGACCGCAAAAGGCATCTGTGTCGTGCTGGGTCTTCCGAAGGCGGGTGAAGCGGAGTTCGTCGCGCAACTGGCGAGCGGAAACGAGTTGCTGATCTACTTCCAGTCGCCAGAAGCGGATGAAGTCGCCGAGGTGCGAAAGAGCGCGGAGGTCGCGGGGCTGTTGGGGCGGCGGGTCTTCGTTGATCGCGGTGATTGGAGAACGATCCATCTGGCCGATAATCTGGCAGGCGCGGTCGTGGTCGCGCCGGCAGCCGAGAAGTCGGTTGGCCGGGCGGAGTTGCTGCGTGTGCTGCATCCGAACGGAAAGGCCATCCTCGCCCGCAGCGAGATCGTCAAACCGTTTCCGGCAGGTTCGGATGACTGGCGCTACCCGTATCACGCGCCGGACAACAACCCGCAGTCCGGCGACCAGATCGCCCGCGCGCCTTATCTCACCCAGTTTCTGGCCGACCCGAAGTTCTGTCCGTCGCCGGCGGTCACGGTGTCGGCCGGCGGCAGAGTGTTCAGGGCGCTGGGACATCAGGCTCATCAGGCGAACCAGAACGCGATGCTGAACACGTTGTTGTGCATCAACGCCTACAACGGCACGATCCTCTGGAAACGACCGCTCCGCGACGGCTTCATGATTTTGCGGAACACCATCATCGCCACGCCGGAGACGCTGTATCTGGCGGACGACGAGTCGTGCAAACTGCTCGACGCGGCGACCGGCGAGTTGCGAGGCGCGATCGTTTCCCCGGACCCGGCGACCGACGGCAGGGTGTGGAAGTGGATGGCTTTAGAAGGCGGCGTTCTCTATGCGTTGGTCGGCGGCGAGGAGTTCAAAGCGGAGGTGATCCGCACCGATGGGACGGCCATCGGCGGCTGGCCGCGCGCGAACTGGCCGGGATACGATTATCCCGACGCGAAGACCGCCTGGGCGCAGGGGCGCACGCTGCTGGCGATTGACACGAAGACCCGGAAGCTGCTTTGGCGGCATCGCGAGCAGGAGTTCGTGGACGGCCGCGCGGTGTGCATGAAGAACGGCCGCATCTATTTTCTCAGCCCCGAACGGTTTCTCGCCTGCATCGAGGCCGGCACGGGCAAGGTCGTTTGGAAAACCTCCGACGCCGATCTGCTGAAGGCCATCGGGCCGATGTTCCCGCAACAACCCCGCTGGACCGGCCTCTCGCCGTTTCCTTACGTGCGGTGCAACGACAAGTTCCTTTTTTTCTCCGGGCCGCGGATGCCCCGTATCGTCACGGTCTCAACCCGGGACGGACGGTTGGTGTGGCAAAAGGAAGTCCGGCTGATAGATGGCGGCAGTGTGCATCTGCTCTTGCGCCCCGACGCGCTCTACGCGGTGGGCGAGGTCGGCACGGATGGCGGCATGAGTTTGGACTACGACACGGGCGAGGTGCGCAGCCGCTTCTTCGGCCGGCGCGGCTGCACGATGATCACCGGCAGCGCCGACAGCATCTTCTACCGCGCACCGGAAGGGACCGTGCGGGTTGACCTTGCGACGGGGACGGCCGAGCACATCGCCCCGATGCGCCCGCCATGCTACGAGGGCGTGATTGTTTCCGGCGGGCTGCTTCAGTGGGGCGCGTGGAAGTGCCGCTGCCAGTTGTCGCTGTATGGGAACGTGTGCCTCGCGCCAATGGCGCAACCCCGAATGCTTTCGGGGTTGCAAACCTCAGCGATTCGCAAGCTGGAAGCTTGTGCCACCTTGGAGGCCCAGCCGTTCCCCGTTCATCCTGACGACTGGCCCGCCTACCAAGCCAACAACTCCCGCACGGCGGCGACTCAGGTGGCCATTCCGAAGCAGGTGACGCGCGCGTGGGTTTCCGAACCGTCGTCGCCCTGTCTGCCCACAGCGCCGGTGGCCGCTGGCAGCATGGTTTTCGTCGGCGACGACCGTGGCATCGTGCGGGCCTTGGACGCAGCGGACGGCAAACTGAAGTGGAAGGCCTACACTGGCGCGAGCATCCACTTCCCGCCCGCAGTCTCGGAGGGGCGCGTGTTCGTCGGCTCGGCCGACGGTCATGTGTATGCGTTCGAGGCGGCGACGGGCCGGCTGCTGTGGCGGTTCCGCGCCGCGCCAGCCGAGCGATGGATTCCGGTTTTCGGGAAGCTCAGTTCCACCTGGCCGGTCGCCGGCGGTGTGGTGGTCGAGAACGGCGTGGTCTATGCCGCGGCGGGCATCGCCCATTACGACGGCACCCACGTCGTTGCCCTCGACGCGGTCACCGGAAAGCCCCGCTGGCAGAACGCCACCTCCGGCCAACTCTCCGACAAGACCCACAGCGGCATCAGCCTGCAAGGCGACCTTTATCTGGCGGACGGCCAGCTTTGTTTTGCCGGCGGCAACGTTTATCCCGAAGCGCGTTACAACCTGAAGACCGGCCAATGTATGAATCCGGCCGAGGACAACGTGAAGGCCCACGCGAATACCGCCTTCTACCCCTACTACCCCGACTACGGCCAGTATGCGGCCCTGAACCACACCCTGAGCGACGGCCGTTCCTTGAACTACGCCGCCGACTTCAACGACTATCGTCGTGGCGCAGCGCATTCCACCTTGGCCCTGTTCGGCCCACTGCCACCCGGCGCGGCCCCGCTGCCCCCCAACTGGCGCGTCCTGCCGCGCTTCGCCGCGCCGAAGAGCAGACCGCCCGTGCTTTGGGAGCACAAGCCCGGCCCGCAATACCACGGCTTCATCGTTGCCTCCGACACCCTCCTGGCCGCCGGCCAAGTCCTCACCGAAAGCAAACGGAGTTGCTTCCTGTCAGCGGTGAACGTTGCAGACGGTTCCGAAGTTTGGCGCGAGGAACTCCCTGCCCCACCGGTCAAGGCCGGCGCCGCCATGGATCACCAGTCCCGCATCTTCGTTTCCCTCCAAGACGGCCGCATCCTCTCGTGGCGAAAGCGATGACCGCCGGCGTCCGATTCGCAATCATCGCGCACGACGATTCGACGGCTGTTGCTGGGTGACGCAGTGGAGCGCACCGAGGCCCCAGACGAGGTCGGTGCATTCGATGCCGACGACGCGGCGCGAGGGGAAACATCGCCGGAGGATGGCCAGCGCGCGGCGGTCGTTTGGGTGCGAGAAGACCGGCACGAGGACGACGCGGTTGGCGATGTAGAAGTTCGCGTAGCTGGCGGGCAGCCGCTGGCCGCGCCCCGTGATGACGCCGGGCATCGGCAGTGCGAGGACGCGCAACGGCCGGCCGTCCTGCTCGCGTGCGGTGCGCAACAGCTTCAGGTTTTCTTGGAGCGGCTTGTAGTTCGGGTCGGCGGGGTCGTCTTCGACGCAGGCGACAACGGTGCGCGGGCCGACGAACCGGGCGATGTCGTCCACGTGGCCGTCGGTGTCGTCGCCCACGATGCCGTCGCCGAGCCAGAGGATGCGCGTGACGCCAAGGTGGTCGCGGAGGCGCTGCTCGATCTGGCGTTGGGTGAGGCGCGGGTTGCGGTTCTTGTTGAGCAGGACGGAGCGCGTGGTGAGCAGCGTGCCGCGGCCGTTGACGTCAATCGAGCCGCCTTCGAGCACCATGCCGGGCGAGAACAGCGGCACGCCGAGCAGCCGCGCGACGTGCTGCGGGATGGCGTCGTCGAGGTCCCACGAGGGGTATTTGCGGCCCCAGGCGTTGTAGAGCCAGTCCACGATGGCGATCTTGGATTTCCGGACCACGAAGACGGGGCCGTGGTCGCGCGCCCAGCATTCGTCGCAGCCGAAACGATGGAGCATGACGCGGTCGCGGCGGATGCGGCGGGACTTCGCGAGGAGACGGCGGACTTCCGCCTCGTGGGCGGCGTCGTGGACGACGATGTGGACGCGTTCGTGCGGGCTGAGCAGTTCGGCCATCTTCACCCAGTAGGCGGGGATCGGCGCGAACTTGCCGGGAAAGCTGACGCCGCCGCGATGGGGCCACGTGAGCCACGTGGCCTCGTGCGGCTCCCACTCGGCGGGCATGCGGTAGCCGAGTGCAGCAGGCGTTGGCGGGCGTCTCTTCATCGTCCTCAATCGGCCATCCGTTTCGTGATGTCGCCGTAGGCGTCCACGCGCCGGTCGCGCAGGAACGGCCAGTGGGTGCGCGTGCCGTCCATCCGGCCGAGGTCGCAGTCGGCGATGACGATTTCTTCTTTGGCCGCGCCGGCTTTCGCGATCACCTGGCCATCGGGGCCGGCGACGAAGCTCTGGCCCCAGAACTCGATGCCGTCGCCGCCGGCGGGTGCTTCGTGGCCGACGCGGTTGACGGCGGCGACGAAGCAGCCGTTGGCGATGGCGTGGCTGCGCTGGATGGTTTCCCATGCGTCGTGCTGGGCCGCGCCAAGCTTTGCCTTCTCGCGCGGATGCCAGCCGATGGCAGTGGGGTAGAAGAGGATCTGCGCGCCTTGGAGGGCGGTGAGCCGCGCGGCTTCGGGATACCACTGGTCCCAGCAGATGAGCACGCCGATCGTGGCGTGGCGCGTGGGCCACGCGCGGAAGCCGAGGTCGCCGGGGGTGAAGTAGAATTTCTCGTAGTAAAGCGGGTCGTCGGGGACGTGCATCTTGCGGAACTTGCCGAGGAGCCTGCCGTTGGCGTCGAGGATGGCGGCGGTGTTGTGATAGACGCCCGGGGCGCGGCGCTCGAACAACGGGGCGACGAGGACGACGCGGAGTTTTTTTGCGAGCCGCGCAAGCGCGGCGGTGGCCGGGCCGGGCACCGGCTCGGCGAGTTTGAAGTGGGCGTAGTTCTCCGACTGGCAAAAATATTGTGAGCGGAACAGTTCCGGCAGGCAGATGATCCGCGCGCCGCGCCGCGCGGCCTCGGCGATGCGGGCCGCGGCCTTTTTCAAGTTCGCCGCCGGGTCGTGCGAGCAGGCCGTCTGGATCAGGCCGACGCGAACGACGTTGGGTTTGCGCTTGGCTGGCATGACCTCGGCAGGACTGTAAAGAGCCGACCGCCGATAGACAATAGCCAACAACAATCAGGCGGCCGGGGCTGCCGGGGCGCCGGAGGCTTCGGGGGCGGGATCGGCTTCGTGCGTGGCTTCCCACACTACGTTCCAGACGAGGCCGAGTTTCTCCAGCGTCCAGATGAGGTAGCGGGTCAGGTCCACTTCGAACCAGCGGCGGCCGTGGGCGGCGCAGCGTGGGTTGGCATGGTGGTTGTTGTGGAAACCTTCACCGAGCGATCCGAGCGCGACCCAGAGGACGTTGCGGCTGCGGTCGCTGGTGTCGTGGGACCGGTAGCCGGCGGTGGGCCAATGGCAGATGGAGTTGACGGCCCAGGTGAAATTGTAAACGAACAGTAGGGGGAAGTAGAGGCACCACAGCAGGCCGTAACCGCCGAGCGCGGCCCAGAGCACGGCCGCGCAGCCGAGGTGTGGGAGCAGGTAAACCCACGTGCGTTCCATCCAGCGGACATACCAGTAGCGGCGCGTGTCGGCGGCCCAGCGAAGCGAATGGGTCTCGAACTCACGCGGCCGTTTGAAAACCCAGAACAGATGCGCGTAAGGCAGGCCTTCGAGCGGGCTGTGCGGGTCTTCGGCGGTGTCGGACTTGAAGTGGTGGAACCGGTGGGTGCCGACCCAGGAGGACGGATTGCCGGCAAGGCCGACGGCCGAGCCGAGGGCGAAGAAGAACTTGATCCAACCGCGCGTCTCGAACCCGCGGTGGCAGAGAAAGCGGTGCAGGTAGAACGTGGTGCTGAAGCCCATCCACAGATACATGCCGACCATGATCGGCAGAAACCACCATCGGAAGTCTTGCAGCACGGCCAGTGCGCCCAGCAGTTGGACGCCCAGCACCATGACCATTAACCAGACATTCCAGGGATGATTTTTGAACATGGGGTTTCGGTGGCTTGAAGCCGGTGGTTGAGACGGGTGACTGCTTCGGAGGGAATCGCTACTTGTGCCGGAAGGTGATGCGGCCTTTGCTGAGGTCGTAGGGCGAGACTTCGACCGTGACCTTGTCGCCGAGGGAGATGCGGATGAAGTTCTGGCGCATCTTGCCGGAAATGTGCGCGAGCACGACGTGGCCGTTCTCCAGCTCGACACGATACATCGTGCCGGCGAGCAGCTCTCTGACCGTGCCTTCAAGTTGGACAGCGTCTTCCTTCGGCATAAAGGGATAGCAGTTTATGGGAAGCAGTGCGGAAGTAAACACCGAACTTGGCCGGCGGTTGCGCCGTTTGCCGGCGGGTTGGTGGAGGTGAGGGGATTTGAACCCCTGACCTCCTCGTTGCGAACGAGGCGCTCTCCCAACTGAGCTACACCCCCAACCGGGGCGCAGCACTCTCAGGGAGCGCGCCCTGCTTTGCAAACAAATTCTTGCCCCTGTCAGCCGCACTGCGCCGCCTGCCGCAGCAGGTGGTCGCAAAGCACCAGCGCCACCATGTTCTCCACCACCGGCACAGCCCGCGGCAGCACGCAAGGATCATGGCGACCCCGCCCTTTCAGCACCGCGGGCTTGCCGTCCACGGTCACCGTCCGTTGCGGCAGCAGAATCGTCGCCGTCGGCTTGAACGCCACCCGCATCACGACCGGCTCGCCGTTGGAGATACCGCCCTGCACGCCGCCGCTGCGGTTGGTCAGCGTCCGCTCCCGGCCGCCGCGCATCACAAAAATGTCGTTGTGCTCGCTGCCAAACATCCGTGTCCCGCCAAAGCCGCTGCCGATCTCGAAGCCCTTGCTGGCCGGCAGCGACATCAACGCCTTCGCGAGGTCCGCCTCCAGCTTGTCGAACACCGGGTCGCCCAGGCCCACCGGCACGTTGCGCGCCACGCACTCCACCACGCCGCCCACGCTGTCGCCCGCCCGCCGCGCGCGGTCAATCAACCGGAGCATCTTCGCCGCCGCCGCGCGGTCGGGACAGCGGACGATGTTCGACTCCACCTGCCGCGCCGAGACGCGGCCGGGGTTGACCTTCGCGACGAGGTCCTTCACCTGCGTCACGTAGGCCACGATCTCGACACCGCAACGCTCGCGCAGGATTTTCTTCGCGATCGCGCCCGCCGCGACGCGGCCGATGGTCTCGCGCGCGCTGGCCCGGCCACCGCCGGCCCACGCGCGGATGCCGTATTTGGCCTCGTAGGTGAAATCCGCGTGGCTCGGCCGGAACTTCTTCTTGATCTCCAGATACGCCTCCGGCCGCGCGTCCTTGTTCCAGACCAGGATGCAGATCGGGGTGCCGAGCGTCCGGCCCTCAAACACGCCGCTCATGATCTCGCAATGGTCCTCCTCCTGCCGCTGCGTCACGATCCGGCTCTGGCCGGGCCGGCGGCGGTCCAGCTCCTCCTGGATGTCCGGCTCGCTCAGCCGCAACCGCGGCGGGCAGCCGTCCACGACGACACCGACGGCGCCGCCGTGGCTCTCGCCCCAGGTCGTGACGCGGAACAGTTGGCCGAATGTGCTGCCCATGATGGGAACAGTGTAGTCGCCGCGCGCGGTTGCGGCAAGCGCCCTCACCTGCCACGCATCGCGTCTTGCGCGCCCAGAACGCTTGCCCTAGATTTGCTGGCTTCACATTATGGAACCCATCAGGAGTGAACAAGCCGTATGATCATGCCCCGCGAGCCAGGCTATCTCGACCGCGCGGACGAGTCCTATGACGCCGGGCGGTTTGAGGAAGCTGCGGCCCTATACCAGAAGCACATCGAAGTCGAGCCGGATTCGCCCGACGGGCACCAGGGGCTGGGCCTGAGCCTGTGGGGGCTGGAGCGTTACGCCGAGGCGCTGCGGGCGCTCAACACGGCGCAGAAACTCGACCCCGAAGGCGGGGACATCGCCATCAACCGCGCCGCGCTGCTGACCGACCACCTGGAACGGCATCAGGAGGCCGTGGCGATCTGCGACGGCCTGCTGCGCCGACGGCTGAAGAAGGCCGACCTGCGCGACGCGCGCTACTTCGCCGCGAAGGCCCACTTCCGCCTCGGCAACGACTCGAAGGCGTTGACGCTGCTCGACCGGGCACTGGGCGACTCGCCCGAGGACATCGAGCTGTTGAGCTGGCAGGCGCACGTCTTTTACGAGAGCGGCCATTTCGAGAAGGCGAAGAAGGTCCACGAGCAATGCCTGAAAGTGGACGCGGAGGATCCCGGCATCCATTGGGATTACGGCCTGGTGCTGGAGAAACTCGGCCTCGAGGCGATGGCGCGGCGGGAGTTCGAGAAGGCGCACGAGCAGGCGCCGGAGGACTTCCTGCTGCCGGCGGCCATCTCGCCGAAGGACATGGAGCGCATCGCGCGGGAGACGCTCGCCGACCTGCCGGAGGACTTCCGCGATGCGATCCGCGACGTGCCGGTGATCATTGACGACTTCCCGTCGCGCGCGTTCGTGATGGAGAACCCGACGCTTGGCCCGCAACTGCTCGGCCTGTTCACCGGCAACGCGCACTATGAGCAGTCGCCGGTGCCGACCGCGATCCTGCTGTTCCGCAAGAACCTCGAGAAGGTCGTCACCGACCGCGAGGAGCTGGAGGACGAGATCCGCAAGACGCTGCTGCACGAGATCGGCCATTACCTCGGCCTGAGTGAAGATGATTTACAGGCGCGCGGGCTGGCGTGAAGCCAGAAATCCGAAGGCCGAAGGCCGAAATCCGAAAGAAATCCGAAACTCGAAGTTCGAAACGCCGAGGCAATGTTTCGGATTTCGGCCTTCGACCTTCGGACTTCCCGCGTCAGCGGGCCGTCCAGCCGCCGTCCACGGAGAGCGACGCGCCGGTGACGTAGCTGGAGGCGTCGGAGGCCAGGAAAAGCGCCGCGCCGCGGATCTCGCGCAGTTCGGCCCAACGGTTCAGCGCGGTGCTGCCGACGACCACGCGGGCCTTGGCCGGGTTCTTCAGCAACGGGGCGTTGATCTCGGTGGCGAACGGGCCAGGGCAGAGGGCGTTGCAGCGGGCGTTGAACGGCGCCCATTCCAGCGCCATGACGCGCGTGAGGCCGAGGATGCCGGCCTTGGCGGCGCAGTAGGCGCTGCGCTCGGGCAGGCCGACGTGGCTCATCGCGGAGCCGAGGTTGATGCAGGCGCCGCGCCGCTGTTTCTTGAAGAGGGGCGCGACGGCGCGGCAGCAAAGCCACGCGCCGGTGAGGTTGGTGTCGAGGACGGTGCGAAACACGGCGGTCGGATACTCCTCGATCGGATGGCGGATGTTGGTGCCGGCGTTGTTCACCAGCACGTCCACGCGGCCGAATTTCTTCAACGCCGCGTCGAAAAGTTTGCGCACGCTTGATTCCTTCGTCACGTCGCAGGCGATGGCGAGGCCGTCGCAGCCGGTGAGTTTGCGGAGGTCCTCAAGCGCGGCCTGGCACTCGTCGCGGTGGCGGCTGGCCAGCACGAGGGTGGCGCCGGCTTCGGCGAAAGCCTGGGCGATGGATTTGCCGAGGCCCTTGGAGCCGCCGGTGATGACGGCGACGCGGCCGTCGAGTCGGAATTGGTCGAGGACGCTCATTCGCGGGCCGGCGGGCGGCTATTTCGAGATCGGTTTCCGGGAGGCGATGTTGTCGCCCGGGATGTCCACGAAGATGCCGGGCGCGGTCTCGAAGTGGACGGTGCCGTCGGCGTCCACGCGGGTGACGATGCCGCGCAAGGTGCGGCCGTCGCGGGTGGCGATCTCGGTGTCGGGGATGAACAGCCGGCGCAACTGGACGTTGCTGAACGTGGTGGTCTGGCCCTGCCGGATGTCCACCCGCGTGTTGACCTCCGCGAAACCGGGCTTGACGAGTTTCACGATGCGCGAGCCTTCCAGGACATCGCTGATGAACAGCGGCGAGGAATACTGGACGTTGGGCAGGGGGATGGTGGTGCCGCGTTTCTCGCCGTCCACGAAGACGTCCACTCCGGCGGGAATCGTGATGACCTGGAGCACGCCCACGCGCCTTTCGAGCGGGATGACCAACTGCAAGTCTTCACCTTTCTTGAGGGTCACCTTGCGAACCGTTTCGGGGTAGTTCGGCATGACGACCTTGATCGTGTATTCGCCGTCGTGGAGTTTCTCCAGGGCGATGGGCGCCTTGCCGCGCGACTCATTGTTCAGGTAAATCTCGCCCCCCTTCGGCTCGGTCTCGATCCGGATGCGGGCGTATTTCTCCTGGAGCGTGGCGTTGACGACGTATTCCTCCTTGCCCTTGACCTCGACCTCCTGCTCGAACGGTTCGTAGCCCTCGAGTTCGAGCCGGACCTTGTGTTTGCCGGCGAGGACGTTCTGGATGCTCTGCGGCGATTCGCCGACGAAGGAGCCGTCGAGGTGAACCTTGGCCTTGTCGGGCACGGAGGTGACCTTGATGGCGGTGAGCAGCGACTTCAACTCCAGCGAGAGCAGTTTCGGCTGGCGGTCGGCGATGGCCAACACGGCATCCTTGGTCTCATAGCCGTCACGCTTCAGGGTGAAACGATGTTCGCCACCGGGCAGATCGGTCAGCAACAGCGGCGTCTTGCCGCGGGACGCGCCATCCAGCAGCACCTCGGACTCGGACGGGAACGATTCGATGAGCACCAGGCCGAGCAACGGCCGCAACGCGAGGTCGAGGGGGGTGACGACGCCGGCCCGGACCGTCACGCTGGCGCGCGTTTCCGTCGGGCCTTTGGCGGCCACGACGAGGTGTTCGCCGGGCTGGACGCGCAGGCGCATGGGCGAGACGCCGTCGGCGCGCTGGCCGTCCACTTCGATGGTGGCGCCGGCCGGGTTGGTGCGCACGTCGAGGACCTCGCCTTCGTTCTTCTGGCAGCCGGCGGGAAGAAGGCAGAAGACGGAAGCCAGGAGACAGAGCAAAAGAGCCGGGAGCCGCGAGGCGCCCTTGCCTTCGGGCTTCCGGCTTCTGACTTCTGGTTTCTCTTGGTTCGTTTTCATCGCCGCAAGTGCTGCTGGACGATAATCAGGCGCCGCTCGGCTTCGCGGTAACGGTCGTCCTCGCGGTCCGGGACGCGGGCCATGATCTGTTGCAGGGCCTCGCGGGCGCGGGTCCA
Organism: Verrucomicrobiota bacterium; assembly: GCA_016219905.1. Lineage (GTDB taxonomy): Bacteria > Verrucomicrobiota > Verrucomicrobiia > CAIQCK01 > CAIQCK01 > JACRKA01. The sequence continues at coordinate 16,122 of JACRKA010000097.1, read as the reverse complement.
CTCGGAGAGCCGGACGGCCTTGTCCACGTTGAAGCGGAGGTTGTCCACGAGCTGCTTGAGCATGTCGGTCGCCTCGGATTCGAGCGCGACGGCCTGCCGGTAAATCTCCGGCTTCGGCTCGATGGTCTCGAGGTTGAGCTGCACGAGCTGGAACGCCTTGATCGAGTTGTAGAGGTTGGGGAATTCCACCTCGCGCGCCTCGTAGAGCCGTTTGGCGGCCAGGAACGCCTCCTGGGCGTCCTGGATGAGCTGCTCGCGCGGTTTGTCGCCGACCAGCCCCAGTTCGTTCTTGGCGAACTCCTCCAGCGTCTTCTGGGCGGAGACGAAGATGTCCGGCGGGATGGTGTTGTCCACCTCCACGCGCTGGTAGCGGGTGCCGCGCGTCAACTCGATGACGGAGGTTTCCTGTTGTTCGGCGGGCAGGCCCCCGTATTTGGCCTTGAGGTTGTTGAAGTTGTTGCGCTCCAGTTGGCCGACCAGTTCCCGGGTGAGGCCTTCCTTGAGCGTCTTCTCTTTCTGAAGGTGGCGGCGCTGTTTGAGGTCATCAATGTTCAGCATCAGCTTGCTGCCGCTGATCCGCAGCGCGTAGCGGAAGATGTTGTCCTTGCTGGCCTGGACCTTTTCGTAGGCGAGGTCCAGCCGGTCGGCGCTGCTCACGCTGCCGGTGAGCATCCGCGGCTTGGTCTGCTGGAATTGCATCCAGATGTAAACGCCGCCGCCGAGGATGACGACCGTGATCAGCGCCGTGAGCGACAACGACAGGATGCGGCGCGCCAGCGACGCGGGCGCGCGCGCGCGGACCTCCGCCTGCTCGCCAAACTCCAGGTTCCTCTCGGCTTCCCCGGCCTCCTCGACCGCCTCCTCTTCCGCGGCCGTCTCCGTCCCGATCTCCTCGATCTCTTCCTGCGGCGGCGGCCGGCGCTTCGCTGGCAGCGGCGCGATGGCCCTGCGCTCGCGCTTGGGCCGCGAGGGCGGAGGCGACGGCGGGGCGACCGCTTCCTCGATGACTTCGAAGACGGTGTTGCCGATGGTCAGTTCGTCGCCGGCGCCCAGCCCGGCGGACTCGATGCGCTCGCCGTTGACCTCGGTGCCGTTGACCGAGTCGAGGTCGCGCACCACGAGTTGGCCGTCGGCGTCCTGCGCCACCTCGGCGTGGCGGGAGGAGACCAGTTGGTCCTCGGTGAGCAGGATGCCGGCAGACGGGTCGCGGCCGATCAGGACCGGCTCCGTGCCGATCGCGAATTCCTTGCCGCGACGTTTGCCTTGGATGACGCGAAGTTTCATCAACCGATGGTGCCCGCTCGTGACGGGGCCGGCCCGCCAAACTCCAGTTGGTCGCCGGGCTGGGACTGGCTGCGCGCGATCGCGCCCTCGGGCAGTTCCAGCACACCGGCAGCGCGCCAGGAACCGCAGAACAACCGCCACGGCGCGAGCGCCGACACCATTTTCGTTATTGCGCGCCGGTTGTCAAAGAATATCACGTCCAGCGGCATGAGCATGAAACACCTGTGGATGCTGTTGCACGGCTCCAGGACGAGGCCGTCGAACCCGTCGAACCGGCGCAGCATCAGCCCCCGCGTGCGGGCCGCAACGCTGCGCGCGACCTCGGCGCGGTCGGCGATCACGGTGCCGCGGGTGGTGTTGCGGATGAGCATGGTTCTGAGCCGTGGCGAGTGAGGAGCGAGTTCCAATCACTCATCAACCTAAAACGTCCGGCTGAAGGCTTGCACGATGATCGGCCCCAGCAGGAAGGCCATCACCGCCGGGAAGATGAACAGCAGCAAAGGCACGAGCATCTTCACCGGCGCTTCGTGCGCGAGTTTCTCGGCGCGCTGGAAGCGTTTCGACCTCATCTGGTCGGCCATGATCCGCAGGATCGTGCCGAGGCTGACGCCGAGTTCGTCGGCCTGGACCAGCGCGTGCGAGACGGAACTCAAGTCGGGCTGGTCCACGCGCGTGGCCATGTCGCGCAGGGCCTGCCGGCGCGTCTTGCCGACCTGGATCTCGTGAAACACGCGCAGCAGTTCCTCGCCCAAGGAGTCCATCGCGCGGCGGTCAATGATCTTCCGCACCGCGGTCATGAAATCGAGGCCCGCCTCGACCGAGAGCGTCATCAGGTCGAGCACGTAGGGCAGGGCCTTCTGGATCGAGCGGTGCCGAAGCTCGCGCGTCTTGCGCAGCCAGGACATGGGGAACAGCAGGCTCATGGCCACCATCAGGAAGGCCACCGCCCACCAGTAGCGGTTGACGAACCGCACGTTGGCCAGCGCCGGTTGCAGCGCCAAGGACATCGGCACCGCCACCAGGAACATCAACGCCTGGATCGAGAGAAACTCTTCGCCGTTCAGCAGCCCCTCGTGGCCGGCGGAGATCAGCCTCGCGTCCATCCGCGCGCGATGCCGCTCCAGCCGCTTGTGGCGGAACCACGGCGCGACGTTGGACACAAACGGCAGCAGCAGCCGGAACATCAGCGGCAGCGTGCGCGCCTGTTCCCGGCCGTCGGCCAGCTTGACGTATTTGACCTCGCTGCCGGCGATGCCCACATACAGCACGCCGGCCCCGATGAAGATCATCCACATCAACGCCGCTATCAGTTCATTCGGTGTCATCGTTCGCCCTGCGGCCGGGACCCAGGCCCCGGCGCCCACTCTCAAATGTTGCTTGTTTCAATGTCTCTGCCGTAAACTGCGTCTGAAAACCGGAACGTCCCATGAAAACCTACTGCTTCGTCACCTGGCTCGCGGCGGCCGCGCTGGCCCTCGCCGCCGCCACGCCGGACAAAATCAAGCTGCGCGACGGCACCGAACTCGAGGGCACGGTCTCGAAGGCCGACGGCGAAGGCCTCGACTTCCGGACCAAGTATGGCAGCGTGCACTACGCCTGGACGCAAGTGGACCTGAACCACCTGCGCCAGACCCTGCCGCAACTCTACGAGTTCATGGTCCAGAAGACCCGCGAGTTCGCCGTGCTGGACACCATAGACACCGACGAGAAGATCCTCCAGTTCCTCGCCGGCCGCTTCGTCTTCAAGAAGGACCAGAACAAGGACCTGAAGAACTACGCGCGGATCCTGACCCAGTTGGAGGCGGCGCTCCAGATCAAGAACGTCGGCAACCGCAACAAGCAGGTCAGCCAGGTCGCGACACAGAACCGCGTGTTGCTCCAGACCCTGACGCAACGTTACCGCGACCTGTCCTCGGTGGCCCGCGCCACGGCCGTCCGCACGCTGACCATCAGCTTCTACAACGCCACGGACGCTTTGTTAAAGAACGACTACGCCAGCTTCATCTCATCCTTCACCTACGCCAAGCAGGTCCTGAAGACCATGGGCTACTGAGCCGCGTGCCTTCGCGTCAGACATCAATGCTCACGATCTTCTTGATGATGAGGTAACCGATGACCTCCATGCCGAGCGCAATCGCGATCGTCACGATGCCGGCCGTGGAGTAAACAAAACCCTGCATCATCACCGGGCTGATCATATACATCGCGCCCGCCAGCACCAGCGGCATCAACCCCACCACCATCGCCTGCAACCGGCCCTGCGCCGTCAGCGACCGGATCTTGCCCTCCACCCGCATCCGCTCGCGGACGGTGGTGGCGAGCTGGTCAAACACCTCGGTCAGGTTGCCGCCGGTCTGCCGCGCCGTCTCGATGGCGGCGATCATCAGATCCAGGTCCTGGCTGCCGACGCGCTTGCTCAGGTTGGCCATCGCCTCCTCGAACTTCATGCCGAGGCGGTGCTGGTGCATGAACAGGCCGAACTCCTCGCTGATCGGCCGGCGGTTTTCCTTTATCACCATGTCGAACGACTGCAGGATGCTGAACCCGGCCCGCAGCGAGTTGCTCATCGTCGCCATCGCGTCCACGAGCTGCTCGTTGAACAGCAGCAGCCGATTGAACCGCAGCCGGCGCACAAAAGCGCGCGGGATCATGAAGCCCAGCCCGCCGATCACCAGCGAAAAGAACGTCGTCCCGAGAAACCGCGGCGTGGTCTCGAAGCTGCCGATGGTCCCGAAGCACGCCAGGAAAAACACCACGCCGAAAATCAGCGCGAGGTTGGCCACCTGCTCCGGCGGCAGCGACAGGAACATGTCGTCCATGTGCCGCCCGGTCTCCTCGATATAGACCTCCCGGTAGCCCTTGAACATCTCGATCAGCCACGTGCCGATGGCCCAGACGACGGCGCCCGCCGCCAGGAACCACAGCAGCGCCGAGATGTTGCTGGCGATCTGGAGGCTCATGGGAGGCGCGGCGCGAACACGGCGCGGTCCAGCGTCAGGCCGCGCGTGGAGACGTCCTCGATGAAGGTCGGGATCGAGCCGGTCGGCGTGAAGTAGCCGAGCACCTTGTTCTGCGGGTTGATGCCGGTCTGCGTGAACACGAACAGGTCCTGCATCACGATCACGTCCTTCTCCATGCCGATGACCTCGGAGACCTTGGTGATCTTGCGCGAGCCGTCGCTGAGGCGGTCGGTGTGGCAGACGATGTCAATGGCCGACGCGATCTGCTCGCGGATGGCGCGGCTGGGCAGGTCCATGCCCGCCATCAGCACCATCGTCTCCAGGCGGCTGATGGTGTCGCGCGGGGAGTTGGCGTGGACGGTCGTGAGCGAGCCGTCGTGGCCGGTGTTCATGGCCTGGAGCATGTCGAGCGCTTCGCCGCCGCGGCACTCGCCGACGACGATGCGGTCGGGCCTCATGCGCAGCGCGTTGCGGACGAGGTCGCGGATGGTGACCGCGCCGCGGCCCTCGATGTTGGGCGGGCGGGCTTCGAGGCTGATGATGTGCGGCTGGTTGAGGCGCAACTCGGCGGTGTCCTCGATGGTGACGATGCGGTCGTCCTTCGGCAGATAGTTGGACAGCACGTTGAGCAGCGTGGTCTTGCCGGAGCCGGTGCCGCCGGAGATGATGATGTTCTTGCGCAGCAGCACGCAGATGCGCATGAACTCCGAGATCTCGCGCGTCATGGTGTTGAACCGCGAGATCAGGTCCTCCACCGTGAACGGCACCCGGGCGAACTTGCGGATGGTGATGGTGGGGCCTTTGAGCGAGAGCGGCGCGATGATGGCGTTGACGCGGCTGCCGTCGGGCAGGCGGGCGTCCACGTAGGGCGAGCTTTCGTCAATGCGCTTGCCGATGGGCGCCACGATGCGCTCGATGATGGCGAGCACCTGCGTGTCGTCCACAAACGTGCGGTCGCTCAAGAGGATCTTGCCTGCCTTCTCCACAAAGATCTTGTCGCAGCCGTTGACCATGATTTCGGTCACGCTCTCGTCTTCCAGCAGGTCGTCGAGGGGGCCGAGGCCGATGGCTTCCTGGATGACCTCGCGCGCGAGCTGGGCGGGCGAGATGTTCGAGGGAAGCTGGCTCTTGATCTCGTTGACGATCACGTGGACCGTCGTGCGGACCTTGTCCTGGAGGGATTTCTCGGAGGTCTTGTTGACGGTCATCCGCTTCAGGTCGAGCCGCCGCAGCAGTTCGGAGTGGATCTGGCCTTTGATCTTGCGGACCTGGGCGCGGGAGGTGTCGCCGGCCATGACCTCGGTCGGCCTGCGTTGCGGCACGCGGGCGTCCTTCTCCGGCTCCGGTTCCCCGGCCTCCGCCGGCCCGGCTTCCTTCTGTTTCGGCGGCTCCAGCCACATGAGGCACGGGCCGATGCCGACGCGCTGGCCGATGCGGACGCGGGCGGCGCGCTTGATGCGGACGTTTTCGACCAAGGTGCCGGTGGTGCTGCCGAGGTCTTCGCTGAGGATCTGGTTCGGCTCGTAGAAGAGGCTGGCGTGGTTGCGCGAGACGCCGCTGTGGTCAATGCAGATGGCGCTCTTGGGGTCGCTGCCGATGGCATAGACCGCCGGCGTCAACTGCTGGCGGATGATCCGTTTCTGGCCGTCTTCGATCAGTTCGATGACGAGGTCGAGTTGGTGGGGAGTGTCGTCTGGCATGTCAGCCTGGGGTTGGTCTCGGCGTGCAGGTCACGGTTTGGCCGGCGGGCCGGGCACGGCCACGGGCGCGGGCTTCGGCGTCGAAGGCGATGGCAACGTAGCGGGTCCAGGCAGGGCGGCCGGCGGCGGCGCGCTCGGCTGGCCGAACAGCGGCGGGTGCAGCCGTTGCTGCCGCTCGGCGTTGAGGACGTTGAAGTTCTTCTCCAACTGCTGGAAGTCCACGTTGCCGAGTTGTTTCTCCACGGAGACGTCCTCGCGGTTGCGCAGGGCCAGCGCGAGCTTGCCCTTCGATGAGGCGAAGATCAGCATCTCGGCCTCGCGCGGCGTGACGGCGACGGTGACGCTGTTGTATTGCTCGCCCCCGAAGCGCTCGGTCATCTCCATCTCCAAGCCGCGGCGGCCGGTGTTCTTGCCGGTGGCCAGGATGGTGACGTCCTGCAGGATGGTCAGCGTGACGGTCTCGGCCGGGCCGGAGCCGCTGGGGCCTTTGCCCTGGCCGGGGAAGCTGAAGGTGCCGATGATGTCCACGTGGTCGTTGGGCTTGACGTGGCCGGAGACGGCGGAGACGGCATCCACGGCGAAGGCAATGGCCCGGTCGCCGCGGGTGATCATGCCGGAGAGGCCGCTCAAGCCCCGGTAGGGCATGTCCACGTCGTTCCAGTTGATGGGCGTCAACTTGTGGATCATGAAGAGTGTTTTCTTTCCAATAAGCTCCGCGGCCTCATCCGGCTTGAACACGCGGCCGGTGATCCCCTTGGCGAAGACATCCTTCATGCCGATGTCATCCCTCGTGATTTTCGTGCCGGGCACCAGGTCGCGGGCCGCCACGATCACCGAGATGGTGTTGAACTGCTTCTGGTATTCGGCCTTGAAGTTCTCGATGTATTGCTTGGAGAGGATGAAGGCGGCCAGGCCCGCCAGCAACGCGACGAGAAGGATGATTTTCTGTTTCATAGCGAGGAGTGCCGCACGAGCACGGTGATGGTCAGTTCGCCGAGCTGCTGGCTGGGGGTGACGCTGATCATGCAGTTCATCGGCCCGCGCCGATACATCGGGCCGCCGGGGAAAACAGGCTGCCAGCCGTTGGGCGGCAGGCTTTGCGCGAAGTAGTCCCGCACCAGCGACGGTTCGCCGCTGCCCTTATACACGGCGAGAAGGGTCTTCGTCTTCTTGTCCTCGACGTGATGCACCAGCCGCGCGCCGGGATACGCCGGGATGCCGGGCAGCTTTGCGTCAATGACCTCGCCGCCGGCGCGCGCGGCGGCATACTTCGCCGCGTCCTCCGTGCTCTGGCGCACGGCGTAGAGCATCGTCCGGCCCGGCTTGGCCGCCTGCAACAGCATCCGGGTCAGTTCATCCTTGGTGGCCAGCACGCCCGAGCCGCCCGCCTCGGTGGCGGTGACGGTGGCGTTGATTTGGCGTCCGCGCAGCGCGTCCTGCAGCCGTTGCGCGGCGACGGCCGCCGGCAGGTCGGCCGCATAGACCTCCAGCGCCGCGTCGGCGCCGTTGATTTTGTATTCGGTCTTATACACCTGTTTGAAGCCCGCCTCTTCCGAGGCCGCAGCGAGCGGCGAGTCGCCGCCGCTGAGAAAAACGCGGGCGGCAGCGTAAGGCCCGCCCATCGTGAAGGCAAGCCCGGCGAGCAGCAGCAGCAGGAGATTGGCCGGCGGACGGATCGTCACGGCGCCTGGTCCAGATTGGACAATTGCGGCCAATAGACTTCGTTGCGGATGGTGATCTTGTCGGCGTCATAGACCAGCCGCTGCAGCGCGTTGCCGAATTCCACGCGCTCGCTCCCGCGCTCGATGCCGCCCAGGGTCAGGTCGCGGGTGTCTATGCCCGGCGTGCTCCAGCCGCCGGTGACGGCGCCGTTGGGGATCTGGGTGGTGAGGTTGTGCTGGTCGAACTGCTGGATGCCGAGGTTGTAGTTCGGATAATCGAAAGGCTGGCCGTTGCCGACCTGCGAGAGCGCCGTGCGGCTGGTGGTGTAGAGGCTGGCCTGGCTGGTGTAGTTCGCGCGGTCGTCCGGCGTGTAGTTGCGGTTGTCGGCGCCGGCGTCCCAATCCTGCACCAGCGGATAGGTCTCGCCGCTGGAGGCGCCGAGGATCGCGCCCGTCGAGGCGTCGCGCAACGCCGCCAGCATCGAGGCGATCTGATGGTAGCCGCCTTCGCCCAGCGTGACGATGCCCACCATGATCACCACCATCGCGACCAGCGCCAGCACCATCTCCGCCATCGCCTGGCCCGCCCGCGACCGATGGGATTTCAAGAGGGGTTTCATGGCCGGGGTTCTCAGTGGGCGATGATGCCGTTGTTGCTGTTCCAGCCGCCGCCGCCGGGCGGGCACGGGTCGCGGCCGTCCTTGGCGGCGTCGGCAAACCAGTCCAGCCCGATCTGCCGGAACGCGGAGCTTTCCCAGAGAATCAAGTCGGCGCAATACGGGCAGGCCCCCGAGATCGCGCCGATGCCTTGCGACGTGTAGGGATAAAGATGGTCGCGCAGATGGATGAACCACAACGGGTCGAACTGCGCGGTGCCCGAAGAGAACGCGATCGGGATCAGCCGCACCGAGTCGAACACCGGCAGCACCAGCGGGATCGGGCTGCCGGGCGCGCCGTTGGGCGGCGTGCTCTCGTCAATCTGGCCGAACGGCTTGGCCGCCGCGCTGCCCATGATGCCGTAGCCGATGCTGCCGACGCGGTTGGTGAGGTAGGCCAGCTCGCCAAATGCCGTGCGCAGGCCTTCCTGCTCGTGCGCGGAAGTCCACGAAACCTGCTCCGGGTTCGCCGGGGCCATCACCACGTTGGCCGTGCCCTGCACCGCCCAGACCGAATCGGCGCCCTTGTAGCGGAACTGCGGCTTGAACCGGCTGCGCAGCAACAGCGCTTCCGCCTGGTCATCGTTGCCGCCCCAACTCCACTGCCCCCGATAGACGAAGAGTTGCAGCGGCACGTAGAAGGCGATCGGATCCACCGGCTCGCTGAAGTGCGGATAGTTCGTATCGCCTGTGTTGGTCGGGAAATTCGGGTTGAGTTGCAGGTTGCGCAGGCTGGTCAGAGTCTGGATCGCCGGCACGCTGTCCGAAAGCTGCTGCTCGACGGTGTCCGGCGAGAAAAACTGCGGCATCACCCACAGCGGCAGGAATTGCAGCGGGTCCGGCGGGTCGCCCGGCCGCACGATGCCCCAGAACGAGGTCGCGTCCGTGTAGGGCGCGTTCAACACCGGCCGCAAGTAACACCAGTCCTGCGCGGCGATGGCCTCGTAAAAACGCCGGCTCAACAAATACCCCGCCCATCCCGAAGCTTCCGAGAGGTCGAACGAACCGGGATTGCCCAGCGCCCCCGCCGGCAACGCCGCCACGCCCTGGTTGACGATCTCCTGCAGCAGCGGCACCAACTCCGTCTGGTAATACGGCGGATAATCCGACGCGTGCGTGCTGATCCAGGTGATCGTGTCATTGAACGGCTGCGCATACGACGCCACCACGTGCATGCCGTTGAGCTTCGCCGCCTGCTGCGCGTAGAACACGCCCAGCAACGGCCCGATCCGGCTGAGCCGCTCCTGCAACCCATCCAACCCGTTGCTGATATCAGAAAAAAGCGAGTGCCACTGCGAAGCCGGCACCGGCCCCGCATACGGCGACGGCGGCGTGTCAATGATCGCCGTCGTCAGCTTCAGCAGGTTGATCTCGCCGATGGCGTTGAGCGTCGTGACCTGCCAGCGCGCCCCGGCCAGCGCCGCCGCGTCGGAGGCGTTCTGCGCCCGGACCCGCGCGCTGGCCACCTGCTGCACGTCATACACCGAGAACATCACGAACGACAGGATCGCCAGCACCATCATCACGAAGATCAGCGTCTGGCCCCGCCGGCGGTTGCAGGCGGGCGGCGCGGAGGGCGTTGGACGGAGAATGTTCATTGCAGGTAATGCTCGTAGTGAAGCCCCATGGACACGTCGTTGGCGATCGTCACCGTGTCCCGGCCATAAAACGCCCACAGCAACCCGCTGTCCTTCCAGATCTGCAGCGGGTGTTGCTGCTCGTGATACTCCTGGATCGTAGTGCCCCCGCCTGTGATCACCGGGTCCATCCGGTAGGTGTCCCAATACTCATACTGCAAAATGCCCTGGCCGTTCTCCGGGTTCAGGTAACACGGGATGATGGCGGTCTCCAGGCCAAGCTGCGCCGGCTGCGACTGGTTCTGCCCCGGCGTCTGCATCGGGCCGGACGCGGGGATGGACGCGGCCCGGTAGGCGCGCGTATAGACGTCCTCGTTGAACCCGACCGTGGCCGACCGCGTGGACGCGAACGAGGCAAACTGGAGCACGCGCTCGTGGTTGTAGAGCAACGCGGCCTGAAGAAACCCGTAGAAAACCAGCAGCACCACCATGATGACGACACAAGACTCCACGATGGACTGCCCGCTCTCCCCGGAGCGTCGGGCAATCATTCGCGCGCGGGCATGGTTGCGTTGCCGCCGCATCGTGACCCTCGTGGCCGCAGCTGGCCTCCTCTGCCAGCCACGTTTACAAGCGCCGAACTACGACCCGCTGCCACCGCTGCTGTCTATGCCTTGTTCGTTGAGGTTCTTCAGGATGTCCACCGACTTGGTGGCCACCTCGCTTTGGGCGTCGCTGGCGTGCGTGCCGCTGTCAATGCTTGACACGGTGCCCGCCAGTTTCGTCCGGATGGTGTCGCTGAAAATACCGAAGATGATCAGCGCCGCCACCGCAACGATCACGACGATGATGATGTATTCCGTCATCGTCTGGCCTGACCGCCGGTTCGCCATCAGTTTACGCATCTTGCTCATGGTTTCTCCTGCCGACCGCTGCCGCTATGACTCCTCTGGCTGCCGCGCCGCCACCCCTCAGGGGTATTGCGACGACAACAGGCTCAAAACCCGGTATGAATGCTCGAGATACGAGTTCAAAAAAATCGCGAGGATGAAAAAGAACAGGATGCACGTCATCGCCACGAGCAGGAACTCGGTCATCGTCTGCCCGCTGCGCGGCCCTCTCGCGACTTGCATCATGGCTGTATGTCCAACACCGCTCTCGGTCCGCAGTTGCCCCAGAAAACTAGCTTTTCGCCACCCCTGAAGCAATACCTTTCTCCTCCCGGCCGCGCTGCCGGTTCAGCCGGAAGACAGCGGCAATCTCCGATATCGCAGAAACAACTCCTGCCCGATGCGGTCACAGCGCAGGAGCTTCGCGTCGAGGATGCGGTCGCGGAGAAAACCGGCACCGTCCACCAGCGTCGGCGCGGTCGCGCCGCCGAACACGCGCGGGCAGAGCGTGACGTTGACCTCGTCCACCGCGCCCGCCGCGAACAGCGCCCAGTTCAACGCCGCACCGCCCTCGGCGAGCAACCGCTTCACCTTCCACTCGCGCGCGAGGATGTCGAGCATCGCCGGCACGTCCACGTCGCGTCCGCCGGCGACATAGATGTGCGTGTCGGGCCGGCGCGCGAGCCGGTCCAGCTTTGCCTGCGGCGCGCGGCGCGAGGTGAAGATGAGGATGGGCGAGACGGGCCGCTCGAAGACGCGGATGGTGTCGCGGAAAGAGCAGTTGCCGCTGACGATGATGCGCAGCGGATGCGGCGGCAGCCCACGCCGCGCGCGGCGTCGCTGCAAGGCCGCGTCGGGGATGCTCAGGCTGGTGCGGTCGGTCTCGGCGGTGCGCGCGCCGACCATCACCGCGTCGGCGGTGGCGCGCAGCTCGATCATCCGCCGCTTGTCGGTCGGGCTGGTCCAGTCGGTGGGCCGCCGCTCGACGGTCGAGGTCTTGCCGTCGAGCGTCATGGCCATGTTGATCAGGACGTAGGGGCGCTTCATCAGGTCACACGATTAACATGCAATCGCCGTAGCTGTAAAACCGATACCGCTCGCGCACGGCCTCGGCGTAGGCGGCCAGCACAGGCTCGCGGCCGGCGAAGGCGCTGACCAGCATCAGCAGCGTCGAGCGCGGCAGATGGAAGTTGGTCAGCAGGGCGTCGGCGACGCGGAAGTGATACGGCGGGTGGATGAAGATGTCGGTCTCGCTCGCGCCCGCGCGGACCTGGCCGGCCTCGTCGGCGACCGATTCGAGGGCGCGGACAACGGTGGTGCCGGCGCAGATGACGCGGCGGCCGTCGCGCTTGGCGGCGTTGACGGCGAGCGCGGTCTCCTCCGGGATGTCGAACCGTTCGATGTGCATGACGTGCTGCTCGATGTCGTCGGTCGCCACCGGTTTGAACGTGCCGAGGCCGACGTGGAGGGTGAGCCGGTGGACGAGCACGCCGCGTTGGGCGAGCGCGGCGAAGGTCTCGCGCGTGAAGTGCAGGCCGGCGGTCGGCGCGGCGATGGCGCCGGGCCGGCGTGCGAAGACGGTCTGGTATCGCTCGCGGTCGTCGGGCTGGTCTTCGCCGTGGCGGATGTAGGGCGGCAGCGGCACGTGGCCGAAGCGGTCGAGGTCGGGGGCGGTCGCGAAGCGGATGCAGACTTCGCCTTCCGCGCGTTTGGACTCGACGATGGCGGAGAGCGTGGAACGTGATTCGTGATTCGGGTTTTCCTCGAAGACCAACTCCGTGCCGTCGTGGAGGCGTTTGGCAGGACGGGCGAGGGCGAGCCAGCGGAGGGCGTCGAGTTGCTCGACAAGCAGCAGTTCGACGGCGCCGCCGGTGGGTTTGCGGCCAAGGAGGCGGGCGGGAATGACGCGCGTGTCGTTGAGGACGAGAACTTCGTCGGCGTGCAGGCGGTCGGGGAAACGCGCGAAGGTTTCGTGAGCCAGCGCGCCGGTGGCGCGGTGGAGGACGAGCATCCGGCTGGTGTCGCGCCGGGCCAGCGGTTGCTGCGCGATCAGCTCGGACGGCAGCGTGTAGTCGAAGTCGCTCGTTTTCATCAGCCTGCCCGTCCCTTTTAACCAGCCCGCTCAAATTTCGCCAGACCTTCCGCGTCCCGCAAGCGTGAGCGGGGCTGGCACTGCTGTTGCTTTGGGTTCCAGCGAACGAACACGCATGTCGTCCCAAAACGATCCGTAGCGATCGGAATGTGAAAGCGCGGAAGCGGTGCCGCTTCCACGACCGCAGAAACGAGAACCAAGCCATGAAGCTGAAATCATTGACTGCGAAATTCGGAGCGCGGTCGGCGGCCCTAGGAGGGCTGGCCGCGCTCTTGGTCACACTGGCAGGCCCGGCGGGCGCGGCAGATGCGCCGAAGAAGCCCGAGCCGACGCTCGAGCAGCGCATCGCGTCGCTCGAGGCCTACGTCACCAACGGCGACCCGGCGGCGCCGTTGAAGGACAAGGACGGCAAGATCGCCGAGGGCCTGGCGACGCCGACCTCGGCCACGTCCGGCCCCGGCCACAACGCCTGGCAGATGGCGTGTTCGGCGCTGGTGTTGTTCATGACGCTGCCGGGACTGGCGTTGTTCTACGGTGGCCTGGTGCGGAAGAAGAACGTGCTGTCGGTGCTGGCGCAATGTCTCGGCATCGCGGGGCTGGTGACGATCCTGTGGTGGGCGTGCGGCTACAGCATCGCGTTCGCAGGCGGCAATCCGTTCATGGGCAGTTGGACCAAGTTCGCGTTCCTCAAGGGCGTGGATTCCGCGCCCAACACCGACTACTCGTTCTGGGTCTCGCAAAACGTCTTCTCGATGTATCAGCTCATGTTCGCGATCATCACGCCGGCGCTGATCGTCGGCGCGGTCGCGGAGCGCATGAAATACTCGGCCATCCTCGTGTTCATCACGCTGTGGATGTTCGTCGTTTACTTCCCGCTGGCGCACATGGTGTGGGGCATTGACGGTTTCATGAACGGCGTGTGGAACGCCAAGGCAACCATCCAGGCGATTGATTTTGCCGGCGGCACGGTGGTCCACATGTCGAGCGGCTGGTCGGCGCTGATCCTGTGCCTGATCCTCGGCCCGCGCGTCGGGTTCGGGAAGGAGCAGATGCCGCCGCACAGCATGGTGCTGTGCATGGTGGGCACGGGCATGTTGTGGGTCGGCTGGTATGGGTTCAACGCGGGCAGCGCGGTGGCGGCCGACGGCATCGCGGCCAATGCGTTCATGACGACCACGCTCGCGACGGCCGTGGCCTGCTTCACGTGGGCGGTCGCGGAATGGGTCATGAGAGGCAAGCCCAGCGTGCTCGGTTTCTGCTCGGGCGCGGTGGCGGGCCTGGTGGTGATCACGCCCGCGTGCGGTTTCGTCAACTCCACCGGCGCGGTCATCATCGGCGTCGCGGCGGGGTTGATCCCGTTCTTCGCGGTGACCAAGCTCAAGGGCCTGATCGGCTACGACGACGCGCTGGACACCTTCGGCGTGCACGCGGTGGGCGGGACGCTGGGCGCGCTGCTGACAGGATTCCTGGCGGTGCTGGACGTCAACGCCAACCTCAGCACCAACCTCAAAGCCGTGGTCGGCTCATCGCTGTGGATCGAGCAGGTCAAGGCCATCGGGCTGACGTTCGTTTTGGCAGTTGTCGGCACGGCGATTCTCGCGTATATCGTCAAGGCGGTGATCGGCCTGCGGCCGGCGCCGGATGAAGAACGCCAAGGGTTGGACATCGTGGACCACGGCGAGGAAGGATACAACCTGATCTGAGCCGCGCAGGCTGACTGAGGATTGAGTCATGAAAAAAATCGAAGCGATCATCAAGCCGTTCAAACTCGAAGAGGTGAAGTCCGCGCTCTCGGAAGTGGGCGTCGAGGGCATGACGGTGACCGAGGCCAAGGGCTTCGGCCGCCAGAAAGGCCACACCGAGATCTACCGCGGCAGCGAATACACGGTGGACTTCCTGCCGAAGCTGAAGATTGACATCGTCGTTGGCGACGAACTGGTCTCCGCCGCCGTGGACGCCATCATCAAGAGCGCCCGCACCGGCAAGATCGGCGACGGCAAGATCTTCATCATGAACGTGGAGGAAGCCGTCCGCATCCGCACCGACGAGCGCGGCGCCAAGGCCGTCTAGGCCACGCGCCCTCGCAGATTCATCACGCGAGCGACGCCCCCGGACCCGGGGGCGGCGCTTGCGTTTTACACATAGCCCTAGATAAACAGCCGGATGTTCGGCGGCAACTGGCGCGCCACGGCGCCGATGACGTCGCCCTTGAGCAGGTTGACCAACCGGCTGCGCTGGCTGCCGCCCATGATCAGATACTCCACGCCAAACGTCGCGGCGAGATCCAGGATGATCGGGGCGGGCGAGTCGCTGTTCGTATAGACGGGCAACACCTGCACGCCGCGCTGGCTCGCGAGGTCGCGCGCGGCCTTGAACACCGCCGTCGCATCCGGGTCGTTGCGCCAGTGAGACGTCGTCGGGATCGTCACCGCGATCTCGCGCACGTAGAGCACGTAGAGCACGCACCCGCGCAACGCCGCCTCGTCCACCGCGAACTTCAGCACATCCGTCGGCCCGCGCGCCGCCACGAGGATCGCGCCACCCGTGGCCGCCGCCGCCGCCGCGCCGGTCGCCATCACCGGTTCCAGGACCGGCACCCCCATCGCGCTGGTGTCAAAGCCGGGCTCGGCCGGCGCGGGCGCCGGTCCCTTGATCCACTTCGTAGTCATCAACGCGCCAAAGCCGACGACCAGCAACGCGAACAACAGCGCATACGGCTTGGTCACGGCGATCGTGACCCAGATGCCGGCCAGCAACACGCTCGTCCCCAGCAGCAGCACGCGCTCCCACCGCTTCATCGGCAGCTTGAAGTTGAACGCCGACGAACCGAGGTCCACCGTGATCGCGCCCACCACGCCGATCGCGTAGAGCGAAGCCAGCCCTTGGATGTTGTTGACCGCATCCAGCACCAGCAGCGGGATGATCGTCGCGATCAGCAGCGGGATCCACGGCACGCCGAAGCGGTTCAAGGTGGCGAAATGCCGCGGCAACTGGCCGTCGCGCGCCATCAAGAAAATCACGCTCACCAGGCCCACGATCGCCGTGTTGGTCGCCGACAGCAGCAGCAGGGCGAATACGATGCCCACGACCCACGCGAACCAATGGCCGACAAACACCTCGCCCATGTAGTGGAGCATCGAGGCCTCCAGCTCGCGATGCTGCGGGTTGGTCGCGGCGTCCGGCCCCATCACATGATGCTCGACCCCGTGTGTGCCGGCGACCTCCTGGAGCGAAAGGACGGGCAGCGCGTGCATCGCCAGCCCCAGCAACGCCGTGAAAATGCACACCTCGATCAACACCGG
>JACRKA010000102.1 GCA_016219905.1 Verrucomicrobiota bacterium | reverse complement strand
TCGTGCCGGCAACGCCGGCGGCCGTCTGGCCTTTTGATCATCTGGGCGCGATGTTGCCGGGCAGCCCGGCGCTTTATCTTCCGGTGACCCTGCTCCTGTTGGCGGGCGCTTTCCAGACGCTGCGATCGAGGCGGCTTGGTTTCATGGTGGTCGGGATCGTCTGGGCCACCATCTTCGCCATCGCCGGCGTGGCAGGCTCTTATCAAGGCAGGCGGTTATTGTCGGCCCTGCCCTTCATCTGCGTCACGGCAGCTTTTGGTTTCGCATGGATCGAGGGCCTCATCCGTCGGAGGGGGGACAGGATTGCAGGGGCGCTGACCCTGCTGCTGGTGGGAGGGCTGGCTGCACACGCATTGTGGGCTTTGGATGTGCGCTTCCCCCGATACCTGAAAACGCTTCAGTTCAGCGTCTATAAGGATGTGGGAGCCTATGCGCGCCAACATCTCGACCCGAAGCAGGACGTCATCGTGCTCCTGGACAAATCGGTGATGTTTCCGACTGCGTTTTACCCGGAAACCGGTTTTCTTCCCTATCGCCTCATTGTCATGAGTGAGTTTTATTTCCCGACGCTGCTGGCTTGCGACACGGGCAACCTCTATCCGCAGACCGAAGAGCCGCATGCCCCCGTCCGGAAGCATGTCCCGCACCTTTTCCGGTATTGCAACATGCCGTTCCCGGCCACGCCGTTCGATGTGGCCCCCGAGATCAAGAATGCCGCATGGCGCTCCTTCGCCAGCCTCCTGGAACGCGAGGTCAGGGCCGGTCGTCACCTCTACCTGCTGGCGAGCCTGCCAGAGGAACAGGCCATTGAAACCGGGGCGCTCCAACTCAACAGCTTCCTCCTGAGGGAACTCGCAAACCGTTCCGTCCGATTGGAGACACTGGCGACCTTCGGTCCGGAGACGACAGGAAATCGCCATGCAATCATTTGCAGGATATCACTTTCGCAAGGATGACGAGGTGATAAGGTCACGCATGCGGTTCAAAGGACAACGATGAAGGTCGCGCTGGTAGATTTTCGATCCAGTTTTTACGATCGGCACTGGGCGTATGCGCTGATCCCGGTGTTGCAACGGCATCGGGCGCAGATGGCATGGTTCAATCTTCAAAACCCTCGTGCGGTGGCCGCCTACGGACCCGACCTCGTCCTTTACAACGCATTCCAGAGCAATCTTCAACAGGCCGCCGCGTTTGACGCCCAACTCAAGGCGCTGCACCGGTGCAAGTCCGTCGTGGGAGGCCCCGGCCCGACCTTTGACAAGTCCAGCCAGCACGGAACCACCCTCGACGCCGCCTGCATCGGCGAAGGCGAAACGGCGCTCGATGACTTCATCGCCAGCGGGATGAAGGACGGAAGAAACCTGGTCACGCAAAACGGGGCGCCCCTCAACCTGGCTCATGTCGTCAACCTGGACCAACAGCCGTTTCCAGAGAGGGATCTGATCTATGCGGCCGACCCCGTCTTGCGCCTGTCGCCGTTCAAGGCGTTCATGTCGGGGCGCGGATGTCCCTACGACTGCACCTACTGCTTCAATCACGCCTACCGGGATCTTTTTAGAAATGCCGGGCCTGTCGTGCGCAAGAAATCGGTGGATTACCTGATGGAAGAGATCGCCCTCATCAAACGCAAATACCCGCTGAAACTCATCTCGTTCCAGGATGACACCTTCATCATCAACAAGCGGTGGCTGTTGGAGTTTGCCGAGAAGTATCCGCGCGTCATTGGAGTCCCTTTTGTCTGCAACATCCGCGCCAATCTCGTGACCGAGGAGATTGTGGTCGCGCTCAAACAAGCCGGCTGCACCGTGTGCAGTTGGTCCATCGAGTCGGGAAACGAGCGCGTCCGGAACCAGATTCTCCACCGCAACATGTCGGACGAGGACATGCACCGCACGACCGCGCTGATGCGGAAATACAAGATGCGTTTCAGCAACGCGTCCGTGCTCGGCGTCCCGACCGAGACACGGGAGGAGGTCGAAGACACCATCCGGGCAAACATCACGGCGGCTTCGGATTTTCCTTTTGCCAACATCTTCGTCCCCTATCCCGGGTTGCGGCTGACGGAGATGGCCTACGAAGCGGGCCTGCTCGAACGCGGCAAACCGGTGCCGCTGAGCTTTTCAGACGACTCAGTCCTCTCCTTCATCAAGGAGCACAAGCAGTATCTCCGGAAGACGGCCTACTTGATGCCGTTCGTGACCGCGCACCCTTGGATCTACCGGAAGCCTGCGATCCGCGCCCTGGCTTACAAACTGCCGTCGGCGCTTCTGCGGGTGCTTTATGAAAGCGCCTATCTCTTCACGACCAAGCGCGTCTTCAACGTCAAGACTTCCCCCCGCCTCGCGTTCCTGATGCTGCTTCGATACGTCAGGGGCCGGTTCAGTTGATCCGGTCAGAACAACGGCCTCCATCTCTTCAAGACAGGCCGAGCGGCCCTACTTGATCGCGATGAAATCGCCGATGGCGAGCACGTCGAAATCGGTCCGCAGGAAACAGTTCACGGCGTGCTCCGGCGTGCAGACAATCGGCTCGTTTTCGTTGAACGAGGTGTTGAGCAGCACCGGCACGCCCTTGATTTTCCCGAACTCGTGGATGAGCTGCCAATACTTCGGATTCACGGCCTTGCTGACCGTGTGGACGCGCGCCGTGCCGTCGGCGTGAGTGACGGCGGGGATGACGCCGCATTTCTCCGGGCGGACTTTGCCGATCAAGATCATGTAAGGCGAGGGCTGGTTCTTCGGCATGATGAAGTAATCGTTGACGTTCTCCTCGAGCACCGACGGCGCAAACGGGCGGAAACCTTCCCGCCGTTTCACCCGCGCGTTGAGGCGGTCCTTCATGTCCGGCAACGTCGGGTCCACGGTGATGCTGCGGTTGCCCAGCGCACGGGGACCGGACTCCATGCGGCCCTGGAACCAGCCGACGATCTTGCCCTGCGCGATCTGGGCGGCGGTGTCGCGGGCGATGTTGTCGCTCTTGCGGTAGTTGACGGCCTTGGCGCGCAACACCGGCTCGATGGCGTCGTTCTCGTAGGACGGGCCCCAATAGACACGGTCGAACTGGAAGGTGCGCTCGCCTTGGAAGGTCTGGTGGTAGAGGTAGAGCGCGCCGCCGAGCGAGGTGCCCGCGTCGTTGGCGATGGGCTGGATGAAGAAGTTCTTGAAGCCGGTTTCCTCGACAATCCGGGCGTTCATCAGGCAGTTGAGCACCACGCCGCCGGTCATGCAGAGGTTGTCGGTGCCGGCGATGGCGTAGAGGTGTTTGGCCAGATGCACGCCGACTTTTTCGGTGACGCGCTGCAACGCGCGGGCGATGTCGGCGGCGTGTTGGGAAAACTCGCCTCCGCGAGCCGCCCTTGGCCCGAATGTTTCAATGAACTTGTCGCTGAGCCGGCGCGTGCTGCTGTGGGTGTGGAAGGAGAAGTAGTCGAGGTTGAGCTTGAAGCCGCCGTCGTCGCAAAGCTCGATCAGTTCCTCGAACTGGCGGCAGTAGGTGTCCTTGCCGTAGGCGGACATGCCCATGACCTTCCATTCGTCGAAGAACGCCTTGAAGCCGAGATACTCGGTGATGGCCCCATAACAGTGTCCGAGCGAATGCGGCACTTTGATTTCCTTGAGCTTGCGGATGGTCTTGCCCTCGCCGAGGGCGAGCATGGAGGTGGTGGACTCGCCCCGGCCGTCCACGGTGAGGATGGCGGCCTTGGAGAAGGGCGAGACGTAGAACGCGCTGGCCGCGTGGCACAGATGGTGTTCGATGAAATGCACTTTCGGCGGCTTCTCCAGGCCAAACTGCCGCTGGACAGCCTTCCCGAGGGCCAGCATCGAGCCGATCATCTGGGTGAAACTCGAACCGTCCTCGCCATAATCCGCCCGCAGGAGGTTCAGGCTTGCGGGAAAATACCGGAGGACGTGGCCGATGTTGTCAAAGACCTGGCGCAAGGGCTGGCAAAAGAACGCGATGTGGTCCACGTCGCGGATGGTGATGCCCGCTTCCTTCAGGCAGTAAGCGATGGCGTGCTCCGGATACTTTGACGTGTGCTTTTCCCGATTGAAGCGTTCCTCTTCCGCCATCGCCACGATGACGCCATCGCGGATGAGGGCACAGGACGCTTCGTGGGTGTAACTGCTGAGGCCCAGGATATACATTGGTTCAGTGTTTCCAAATCGGTGACGCCACGGCGCCGCCGGCAACGAACAAACTCCCCGCGTCATGGCGTTCTTCCATGCGGGAGGCACTTCGGATGCAGCGGTTCCGGTTTGCGCGCGACCACGCGGTTGCAGCATGCGCGAGCGTCAACACGCCCGGAATGAGCGCGGAAATAGTGGGATACGACCCGCGGATTCGCAAGGCAATTTGGGCTGTTTGGCAGGACAAGTGAGGTTTCACTGCCTGAGAAAACCGTCTGTCTTCGGCCGCGCGGTGTGTTAAACTCGCCGCCATCATGCAACAGGCCATGACCGGCAAAGTCGTCATCGTGACAGGCGCCTCCAGCGGCATCGGCGCGGCCGCGGCCAAGGCGTTCGCCCGCGCCGGCGCCCGCGTCGTGCTCGCGGCAAGGGATGGCGACCGGCTGGCGGCGCTGGCGCGGGAGATCGGCGGGCCGGACCGCGCGCTGGCCGTCGCTGCCGACGTCACCCGGCCTGAGGACTGCGACCGGATCGCGCGGCTGGCAAGCCAGCAATTCGGCCGGATAGACGTGCTGGTGAACAACGCCGGCATCGGCCACCGGACGCGGTTCGACGAGCTGGCCGAGGCGGACGCGCGCCGGATTGTCGAGGTCAACATCCTCGGCGTGATGAATGCCGCGCGGGCGGTGTTGCCCCGGATGCGCCAGCAGAAGAGCGGCGTGATCGTCAACATCGCCTCCGTGGTCGGCCACATCGGCACGCCGATGATGAGCGTCTATTGCGCGAGCAAGTTCGCCGTGCGGGGATTTTCGCAATCGCTGCGGTTCGAGTTGGCGGGCGACGGCATCGAGGTCGTCTGCTTCTGCCCCGGCTACACCGCGACGGAGTTCTTCCAGCGGGCCGTCTCCCTGAAAGGCGTCTGGCGCCCCGGCGCTTCGACCCCGATGACCGCCGATGCCGTCGCCGAACGCATTGTCGCCGCCGCGGCCCATCCGCGGCCCGAGGTCATCCTGACATTGGAAGGCCGCCTCTTATCATTGGGCATCCGCCACTTTCCCCGCCTGACCACGCGATTCGCGAAGTTCTTCTTCGACCGGCGGTCCCGCAGGGAACGGAACGCCTGAGGGCGTGTCCCGCGAGCTTTTGCTTGGTTGCGGGCAACGGGGACGCTAGGCTCACCGGCCGCGTCCGAAAACGGGCACGCGATTTGCGCCATGAAAATCATCCGCTTCACCACACCGGGACTCCAGTTCCCTGACGGCATCCACTTCCGGCTCGGCGTGCTCGACGGCGAGCGCGTCGTGGACCTCACCACCAAGGACCCCGACACGTTCGGGTCGGTCGCGCATTTGCTGCGGCTCGACGAACCGGCCAAGACCATCGCCGACGCCATCGCGGGCGCGCCGGTGCTGCCGGCGCGGCAGGTGCAATTCGAAGCGCCGCTCGACGTGCAGGAGGTCTGGGCGGCGGGCGTCACCTACCTCCGCGCCTGCGAGACGCGGAAGGAGGAGGCGGCCAGGGCCGGCAGCAGCAGCGGCACGGTCTATGACAAGGTCTATAACGCGGACCGGCCGGAGTTGTTCTTGAAGGCCACGCCGGAACGCGCGGCCGGCCCGGAGCAACACATCCGCATCCGCGCCGACTCGCGCCGCACCGTGCCGGAGCCGGAGCTGGCGCTGGCGCTCAACTACGCCGGCGTGGTGGTCGGCTACACCATCGGCAACGACATGTCCGCGCGCGACATCGAGATCGAAAACCCGCTCTACGTCCAGCAGGCCAAGCTCTACCGCGGCGGCTGCGCGCTCGGCCCGTGCATCCTCCTCGCCGAGGCGGTGCCGGACCCGAAGGCGCTGGAGATCGAGATGCGGGTGGACCGCGGCGAGGTGCGCGTGTTCCAGGGCAAGACCAGCGTCGCGCAGATGAAACGCGGCTTCGACGAACTGGCGGGCTGGCTGTTCCGCGAGAACGATTTCCCCGGCGGCGTCTTCCTGCTGACCGGCGCGGGCGTCGTGCCGCCGGAGAACTTCGCGCTCGACCACGGCGACACGGTGGAGATCGAGATCGGCCCCATCGGTGTGCTGCGCAACGAGGTGGAGTAGCCGCGGTTTCAACCCCCCGCTTGCTCGTGAGTTCTTGACAGGCGGGCGGCGGAGACATTAGCAAGGGGCCGATGCACCTCACCCTCCTCGACTGGATCATCGTCCTCGCCTCGCTGGCCATCTGCTTCGTGCCGGCGCTCTTCTTCGGCAAACGCTCCGGCCGCGACACGTCCGAGTTCTTCGTCTCGGGCCGCTCCGTGCCGTGGTGGCTCGCCGGCCTCTCGATGGTCGCCACGACCTTCAGCAGCGACACGCCGAACCTCGTCACCGACATCGTCCGCCGGCAGGGCGTGGCCGGCAACTGGTGCTGGTGGGCGTTCACGCTGTCCGGCGTCGCCTCGGTCTTCTTCTACGCGCTGCTATGGCGGCGGTCGGCGGTGATGACGGACCTGGAGTTCTACGAAATCCGCTATTCGGGCAAGGCGGCGAGCGTGGTGCGCGGGTTCCGGTCGGTCTATCTGGGCCTCTTCTTCAACTGCTTCATCATGGCGTCGGTGAACCTTGCCGCCTGCAAGATCGCCAACGTGTTGTTCGGGTTGGAAACATGGCAGACGCTGTTGCTGGTGGGCCTGCTCAACGTCGTTTTCGCCGCACACTCCGGCCTGTGGGGCGTGCTGGTCATAGACATGATCCAGTTCTTCATCAAGATGACGGCGGTGATTGCGGCGGCTTGGTTCGCGGTGCAGCACGTCGGCGGGTTGGGTGTCATGGTGGAGAAGCTCTCGGCGCCGATGGCCGCGCCGGACGGCAAGACGATGCTGCATTACCTGAACATCCTGCCGGATTTCACCAGCAACTGGGACCTCGCGGTGGCGGTGTTCATCATGCCAATCGCGGTGCAGTGGTGGGCGACGTGGTATCCGGGCGCGGAGCCGGGCGGCGGCAGCTACATCGCGCAGCGGATGCTCGCATCAAAGTCGGAGAAGGATTCGCTCGGCGCGGTGTTGTTCTTCAACATCGCGCACTACGTGCTGCGGCCGTGGCCGTGGATCCTCGTGGCGTTGTGCTCGCTGATCGTTTATCCGCAGTTGTCGGACATCCAGAAGGCGTTCCCCGACCTCGACCCGAAGCTCCTCGGCCACGACATCGCGTTCCCGGCGATGCTGAAGTTCCTCCCCGTCGGCTTCATCGGCCTGATGGTCGGCGGCCTGATCGCGGCGAATTCCTCGACCATCCTGACGCACCTGAACTGGGGCGCGTCGTATCTGGTGCATGACTTTTACCAGCGGTTCATCCGCACCGGCGCGTCGGAACATCATTACGTCTGGGTGGGCCGGCTGACAACGATCGGGCTGTTCTTGGTCTCGGCTGGCATGGTCTTCCTGCTCGATACCGCCAAGGACAACTTCGACATCATGCTCCAGGTCGGCGCCGGCACGGGGCTGCTGTATCTGCTGCGATGGTTCTGGTGGCGCATCACCGCGTGGTGCGAGGTCGTGGCGATGATCATCTCATTCGGCGTTTCCATCCTGCTGCTGGTCCTCAAGAAAACGAATCCCGAACTCTACGCCGGTCACTTGTCCACCCACATCAATCTGCTCATCACCATCGGCGTCACAACGGTGTGCTGGGTCATCACGGCATTTGTCGGCCCGCAGACGGACCGGCGTGCGCTGATCGAGTTCTACAAGAAAGTCCGGCCGTTTGGCCCCGGCTGGCGTCGCATCCGTGTCGAGGCGGGCATCTCGGAGGAGGAAGCGGCCAGGACGCACGAGAACATCCCGCTGGCGTTGGTGGGTTGGTCGGCGGGCTGCGCGGTGATCTGGTCGTCGCTCTTCACCATCGGCAACTTCCTCTACGGGCGCACGGGCATGGCCGTGGCGCTGCTGGTGGTGTTCGCCGTCAGCGGGCTGGTGTTGATCAAGGTCGTCAACCGCCTCTGGTCGGGCAACGGGCGGTGAAGCGCGAAGGCCAAAACTGCGCGGCAGCCGGCGCAAATGCGCTGGCCGCCCGCCGCGCGCCGTTCTAACATCCCGCGCCATGAAGACCTCCCGCTCCGTCTCATCCGCGTTGCTCTGCCTGCTGCTTGTCGCCTCCGCCACCGCTGCGCCGCCAAATCCTGCCGCGCTCGGCATGGACGCGGCGAAGCTGAAAGAGATTCCGAAGGGGATGCAGAAGTTCGTGGAGGACGGCACCATTGCTGGCGCGGTGACGCTCGTGGCGCGAGGCGGCGGCATCGCCTGTCTCGATGCGGTCGGCTTCAGCGACCTCGCAACGAAGAAGCCGATGCGCGTTGACGACCTGTTCTGGATTGCTTCGATGACGAAGCCAGTCACTGCCACGGCCGTGATGATGCTTCAGGACGAAGGCAAACTCTCGGTCGAAGACCCGGTTGAGAAGTATCTCCCAGAGTTCAAAGACCAGTGGATGATTGCTGAGCGCGGCAAGGATTCGCTGACGCTGAAACGTCCGGCGCGGCCGATCACGTTGCGCGACCTGCTCACGCACACCTCCGGCCTCGCCAACCTCGACGCGCCGCGGTCGGATTGCTCGCTGGCGGAACTGGCGATGGCTTGTGCGCAGAAACCGCTTGAGTTCCCGCCCGGCAGCAAATGGAGCTATTGCAACACCGGCATCAACACGCTCGGCCGCATCGTCGAGGTCGCGTCGGGACAATCCTACGCCACGTTTCTCGAGACGCGTCTCTTCAAACCGCTCGGCATGAAGGACACCACCTTCTGGCCAAGCGCAGCCCAAGCGCGTCGCGTCGCGAAGTCCTACACCATCGTCGAAGGCCACAGCGGCTTGGTTGAAACGAATGTCTTCTACCTCAAAGGCTCGTTGACCTCGCGGGCGCGCACGGCGTTCCCGGCGGGCGGCCTGTATTCCACCGCCGCCGACCTCGCGAAGTTCTATCGCAAGATGCTGGCCGGCGGCGCGAGCGGCGGCCGGCGCTACGTGTCGAAGGCCGCGTTTGAACTGATGACCCGCACGCAGACGGGCGAGCTGAAGACCGGCTTCGTGGACGGCATGTCGTTCGGTTTCGGCTGGGCCGTCGTCCGCCAGCCGCAGGGCGTCACCGCGATGCTCTCGCCCGGCACGTTCGGCCACGGCGGCGCCTACGGGACACAGGGTTGGATTGACCCGAAGCAGAACCTGATCGTCGTGATGATGATCCAGCGCGCGAAGTTGCAGCCGAATGCCGACGCTTCCGACATCCGCTGCGCGTTCCAGGAAGCGGCAGTGGCGGCAATCAAACGTTAAGAGGACAGACCATGAAAAGAGTGCTGATTCTGGCAATCACAGTGTTGTCGGCGGGCGACGTCTTTGCGGCGCAACCGGACGTGGCGCCGCCTTACCAGCCCGCAGATTCAGAACTGGCGGCAATCCGCGCCAAGCTCGATGAGTTACAGAAGGCGATCAAAGCCCTGCCCGTCCGACGGCCGATCAGCACTCTTGAGGCGATGACGAAGAAAGCCGTGCAGATTGACGAGAGCCTGTTGCCCGACGTGGAGGTTTACGCGAAGGCCGCCGAGTGGATGCTGCGCTATCCGAAGGAGGAATTCTGGACCGCTGCCGATGTGAAGAACACACTCGACACGATCGCGCTGGGCCTCGCGCGCGTGAAGCAGCTCGCCGACGGCAAGCCGTCGTGGCCGACCGCCAAAGGCTGCTTGGTGCGGGCATTTCGGTCGCGGATAGACGGCAGCGTGCAGCCCTATGCGCTGAAGATCCCCGACATCTACGATGGCAAGAAACCGATCCGGCTCGATGTGATCCTGCACGGGTTTGGGCCGACGTTGAACGAGGCGAACTTCATCGCCGGCCGCGACACGGGCAAGCCCGCGACGGCCGGGCAGGATTACATCCGGCTCGAAGTGTTCGGCCGGCTCAACAACGGCTACCGCTGGTGCGGCGAGACTGACGTGCTGGAGGCGATGGAGTCGGTGAAGGCGCGCTACACGATTGATTTGGAGCGCATCGTGCTGCGCGGCTTCTCGATGGGCGGCGCGGGCGCGTGGGGCATGGGGCTGCACTACGCGGATCAATGGGCCGCGTTCGAGGCGGGCGGCAGTGGCGCAGGCGGCTCGCGAAACGACTACAAGAACGATGCGCCATCGTCCGCGCAGGCTGCGGCCAACCGCGTTTACGGCACCGTCGGCTGGATGCTCAACGCCGCCAACGTGCCGACCGTCGGCTACTGCGGCGAGGAGGATTCGCCCATCGGCGCGCTCAACAATTCCCGCGAACAACTGGCGGGCGAGGGATTCAAGTTCACGCAGGAGGGCCTCAACTGGACCACGAAGGACATCCGCTGCGTGTTCCTCGTCGGCGCGAAGACCGAGCACAAGTGGAACCCCGAGAGCCAGGCCGAATCCAACAAGTTCATAGACGAAGCCTGCGTCAAGGGCCGCCAGCCGCCGGCGCACATCCGGTTCGTCACCTACTCGCTGCGCTACAATCATTGCTTTGACATCAACGTGGACGGCGTCGAGTCCAGCTACTCGCGCACCGAGGTGGACGCGCTGACCAGCACCGACAAGAAACAGCGCACCCTCAAGACGAAGAACGTCACACGCCTGATCCTGCCCTATCCGGTTGCGGGCCAGAGCATTTCCCTCGACGGCCAGCCGTTCCCGTTCCAGCCGATCCAGCAGCCGAGGCCGCAGGCGCGGGCGCCCGCGTTCGGCGCGCGGCCTGTGCCGCAGCTCCCGCCACCGGCGCCACCGCAGATCCTTTTTGAAAAGAAGAGCGGCAAGTGGAGCATGGCCTATCTCACCGACGCCGTGCTCCAGGCCGACAAGGCCCTGCGCAAACGCCCCGGCCTGCAAGGCCCCATCAACGACTTCCTGATGGACTCGTTCGTGTGCGTGCGGCCGACGGGCACGCCGCTGCATCCGCTGGCGAACGATTACGCCAAGGCCGCCGTGGACCGCTTCGCGAAGTCGTTCTCGAAGTGGCTCCGCGGCGACATCCGCGTCAAGGACGACACCGACATGACGAAGGATGACATCATCAACAACCACATCGTCGTCTTCGGCGACCCCGGCAGCAACGGCGTGCTCGCGCAGATCGCCAGCCGCCTGCCGATTCAGTGGGACAAGCTCCACGTCCGCGTCGGCAAGCAACGCTTCGACGCGAAGGAGCATCTGCCGGCATTCATCTGCCCGAACCCGTTCAACTCGCACCGTTACCTGGTTGTCAATTGCGGCGACAACCTGCTCGGCACCCGCGAGCTTCGGACGACCATCGCCCTCGCGTGGCAGCAGCTCGCCGACTACGACGTGCTGAAGCTGAGCAAGGACGCCTCCGGCGAGATCAAGGGCACGAGTGTCGCGCAGGGTTTGTTCGACGAGAACTGGAAGGTGGCGGAAAAGTAAGACGGGTGTGGCGGGCGTATGAGTGTTCTGTCGTCCTTGTCGGTCTTGCGTGCCGGGGAAACGGACTTGGAAGTCCGTTCTACGACACCGCGCACGTGAATGCGTAGAACGGACTTCCAAGTCCGTTCATCGTGAATATCAATCATTGGAACGGAGTTTATCATGAGTAAGCACGGTCTTGGAAACGCCAGCGGCATTGCGTTGCTGGCGGCATTTCTGTTTGGCTCCGCCGATGTCGGGCTGGCGGCCTCACGCAAGCCGCTGCCGCCCTACAAGCCGACCGACGCGGAGAAACAGCAGATCAGCGCCAAGGCCGACGAGCTGGCGGCGGTGTTGAAACAACTCGCTGGGAAGAAACCGGACGCCGCGCTGTTGGCCGACGTGGAGGTCTATCACAAGGCCGCCGATTGGATCCTGCGCTACGCCGACGAGGAGTTTTACGCGAAGCGTTACGTCGCCGATACGCTCGCCGCGCTCGACCGCGGCTTGGCGCGGGCGAAGGAACTCGCCACGAACAAGCCGTCATGGCCGGCGCAGAAGGGCCGGCTGGTGCGCGCCTATCGCTCCCGCGTGGACGGCAGCGTCCAGCCGTATGGACTGATCATTCCTGACAGCTACGACGGAAAGAAGCCTGTGCGCCTCGACTTGGTGCTCCACGGCCGCGGCTCGACACTGAACGAGGTCAGCTTCCTCGCGTCGCATGATGTTGACACCAAGAGCAAGCCGGTGCCGCCGGAGCAGAATTACATCACACTGGAAGTGTTTGGCCGCGTCAACAACGCCTATCGCTGGGCCGGCGAGACCGATGTGTTCGAGGCGTTGGAATCCGTGCAGAAGCGTTACAAGATTGATGAGAAGCGTATCGTCCTGCGTGGCTTCTCAATGGGCGGCGCGGGCGCGTGGCATCTCGGCCTGCACTATCCCGACAAATGGGCTGCTGTCGAGGCGGGCGCAGGTTTCACCGACACGAAGAAATACGCGAAGCTCGACACCCTGCCGCCGTGGCAGGAGAAGACGCTTCACATCTACGATGCCGAGGACTACGCGTTGAACGCCTTCAACGTCCCGTGGGTCGCCTACGCCGGCGAGGATGATCCGGCCATCCGATGCACCATCGCCATGCGCGAGGCGCTGGAGCGCGAGGGCTTCAAGTTCGAGCCAGTCGGCCTGAACTGGCTCACCACCGACCTGCGCGCCATCTTTCTCATCGGTCCAAAGACGCCGCACCGTTGGCATCCGGAGAGCAAAGCGGCGAGTGACAAGTTCATCAATGATGCCGTGGCGAATCAAAGCCGACCCCCGAAATACATTCGCTTTGTCACTTACACGACCCGATACAATCGTTGTCACTGGCTGTGGATTGGCGCGCTGGAGAAGCACTACGAACGAGCTGAAGTGGAGGCGCGCGGAAGCGAGGATTGCAGGCAATTGATCGTCAAGACCTGCAACATCTCACGGCTGACCGTTCCACACCCCTCAGGCGAGCAAACGGTGGCCATTGATGCGGAACAATTCGTGCTTCCGGAGCGGGCGAGGCCCGCAACTGAGTTTGAAAAGAAGAATGGCTGCTGGACTGTTAAAGCCCGCGCTGGGGATATGCAGCCGACACCCAGCAACTCCAAACTAGCGCCTGATCTCAATCCGTGGGACGTGAAAGTGGTTAGTTCGTGGTCTCGGACGAATGTCAAACAGCGCGGTCTCCAAGGCCCGATAGACGACGCGTTCATGGATTCGTTCGTCTGCGTGAGGCCGACTGGCGCGCCAAACAACGCTTCTGCCAACGACGGCGCGAAGGCGCGGCAGGAGTTGTTCGCGAAAGAGTTCTCGAAGTGGATGCGGGGCGACGTGCGGGTGAAGGACGACGCAGCCCTCACCAAAGACGACATCGCCAACCACAACCTGATTCTCTTCGGCGACCCGGCGAGCAACCGGCTCATCGCCCAGATCGCCGACAAACTGCCGATTCGCTGGACGAAGGACACAATCACGCTCCACGCTCCACGCTCCAACGCTCCACGTTCGTTCTCCGCCGCCGACCACGTGCTGGTGATGATCTATCCGAATCCGCTGAACCCACGCCGCTACGTCGTGCTCAACAGCGGCCACACATTCGGCGAGAAAGAATTCCGCGGCACCAACGCGCTTCTCTTCCCGCGCCTCGGCGACTACGCCGTGCTGAAGTTGACGAAGTTGCCCACTGGCGAGGTGAGCGAGGAAGTGGTGCTGGCCGGCCTGTTCGACGAGCAGTGGATGCTGCCAGCGATGCCGGACGCGAAAAAGTAAGCGGCGGTTCGCCAGCGTAGAACGGACGTCCATGTCCGTTCATCGTGAATATCAATCATTGGAACGGAGTTTATCATGAGTAAGCACGGTCTTGGAAACGCCAGCGGCATTGCGTTGCTGGCGGCATTTCTGTTTGGCTCCACCGATGTCGGGCTGACGGCCTCACGCAAGCCTGCGCCGCCTTATCAACCCACCGACGCCGAGAAACAGCAAATCCGCGCCAAGGCGGACGAGTTGGCGACGGCATTGAAACAACTCGCTGCGGAGAATCCGGACGCCGCGCTGTTGGCCGACGTGGAGGTCTATCACAAGGCCGCCGATTGGATCCTGCGCTACGCCGACGAGGAGTTCTACGCGAAGCGTTACGTCGCCGACACGCTCGCCGCGCTCGACCGCGGCCTGGCGCGGGCGAAGGAACTCGCTGCGAACAAACCGTCGTGGCCTGCGCAGAAGGGCCGGCTCGTGCGCGCCTATCGCTCGCGCGTGGACGGCAGCGTCCAGCCGTATGGACTGATCATCCCCGACAGCTACGACGGCAAGAAGCCCGTCCGCCTCGACTTGGTGCTTCATGGCCGCGGCTCGACGCTGAACGAGGTCAGCTTCATCGCCTCCCACATTCAGCACCGCCGGAGCAGGACTACATCACACTGGAGGTTTTCGGCCGCGTCAACAACGCCTACCGATGGGCTGGTGAAACCGATGTGTTTGAAGCTTTGGAGTCCGTGCAGAAGCGTTACAAGATTGATTATAGCCGCATCGTCTTGCGCGGCTTCTCAATGGGTGGCGCGGGTGCATGGCATCTCGGCTTGCACTATCCTGACAAGTGGGCCGCCGTCGAAGCCGGCGCGGGGTTCACCGACACGAAGAAATACGCGAAGCTCGACACCCTGCCGCCGTGGCAGGAGAAGACGCTTCACATCTACGATGCCGAGGACTACGCGCTCAACGCCTTCAACGTCCCTTGGGTCGCCTACGCTGGCGAGGATGACCCCGCCATCCGATGCACCATCGCCATGCGCGAGGCGCTGGAGCGCGAAGGCTTCAAGTTTGAGCCAGTCGGCCTGAACTGGCTCACCACCGACCTGCGCGCCATCTTTCTCATCGGTCCAAAGACGCCGCACCGTTGGCATCCGGAGAGCAAGGCCGCGAGCGATAGGTTCATCAATGATGCCGTGGCGAAGACCGGACGGCAGCCCAACGCCATCCGGTTTGTCACTTACACGCTACGTCACAGCCGGTGTTCGTGGCTGAGAGTGGAAAAGCTTGAGCGCCAATACGAGCGCGCTGAAGTCTCGGCACAATCCGGTGCGACACTGGGATCGTTGACGATCAAAACCCGCAACATCTCCCAGTTGAGTCTGGCGGAACATAGAGCCGTCCCAAGCATAATGATTGACGGCCAAGTCATGGCTTTCGGAAACACGAACCGCCTTCCCATCGCTGGCACGCCAGCGCTGCCAGAGATCGCGCCGCCAAGCGTTTACGCCGAGCCACACGCGGGGCCTCCAAAGCCGCAAAGATTTCCTCTGCAACCGCAAGAGAAGCTTCGGAGTTATAACATCCAAGAGCCTATGCGTGGATTTGTAAAATATGCCGGCCGATGGCTGGCTGGCTCTGACATCAACGCTGGGTATCAAAAAACGCGCGGTCTCCAAGGCCCGATAGACGACGCGTTCATGGACTCGTTCCTCTGCGTGCGGCCAACGGGTGCGCCGGACAATGCGTTCGCCAATGACGGGGCCAAGGCGCGGCTAGAATTGTTCGCGAAGGAGTTCTCAAAGTGGATGCGTGGCGATGTGCGGTTGAAGGATGACGCAGCCGTCACGAAAGACGACATCGCCAACCACAACCTCATCCTCTTCGGCGACCCGGCGAGCAACTGGTTCATCGCCCAGATCGCCACCAAGCTGCCGATTCGCTGGACAAAAGATTCAATCACCGTTGGTGGCAAGAACTTCAGCGCGGCGGACCACGTGCTGGTGATGATCTGCCCGAACCCGCTCAACCCGCGCCGCTACGTCGTGCTCAACAGCGGCCACACGTTCGGCGAGAAAGAATTCCGCGGCACCAACGCGCTGCTGTTCCCGCGGCTGGGCGACTACGCAGTGCTGAAGCTGACGAAGTTGCCTACTGGCGCGATGAGCGAAGAAGTGGTGCTGGCGGGTTTGTTTGACGAGCAGTGGATGTTGCCTGCGATGCCGGACGCCGGGAAGTAAACGGCGGTTCTCCACCGTAGAACGGATGTCCACATCCGTTCATGAACGGGTTTGGAAACCCGTTCTACGCTGCGCCT
This sequence comes from Verrucomicrobiota bacterium, assembly GCA_016219905.1. Taxonomy (GTDB): domain Bacteria; phylum Verrucomicrobiota; class Verrucomicrobiia; order CAIQCK01; family CAIQCK01; genus JACRKA01. Next base: position 501 of record JACRKA010000102.1, on the reverse strand, counting down.
ACACCGTCGTCTTCTTCAACAACCGCACGGTGAGCGCGAGCAACCCAACGACAGCCACCAGCAGCACACCCCAGAGGGCCACCGTCGGCGGCGCGGTCTGGAAATAATCGGCGGCGCCGCGTCGGTAGGCGGCGTTCACTTCCAGCGGGCCGATGTCGCCGTCGCGCACCGGTGTGGCGGAGTAGGCGAGCAGTTCTAGGCGCAAGCTCTGGATGTCATAGCGCGGCGCCGCGGCTTTCGTGTTGCTGAGGAGCAGCCGATAGCCACCATCGGCCGGCTTGAGTTTGAACACGACCCGCGGCACAGCCACCGCGGCCTTCGCGCCGGTCAGCGTCAGCGGCGCGTTGTCTCCTTCCTCGATCTCCAGGAACACTTCGCTCCGCCGTTCGCCGTCGAGCGCGACGCGGACCGGCCCATACGGTGGGGCGAGACTATGTCGAGCCTCGTTCGGTTAAGCAGCGAGCGGTCGAGGCTCGACAGAGTCTCGCCCCACCCAACCCC
>JACRKA010000088.1 GCA_016219905.1 Verrucomicrobiota bacterium | reverse complement strand
CCTCGCCGATGGCCTGCTGTTGTAGCAAGCCACACCGTTGGGTTCGCCGCCGCAGGAACCAGAAAGTGCTCGGCGAGGGCGCCGAACACCGCACGCGAGGCGCGTGCGCTCCCCGCTGCAACTGAATCGTTCCGGCTTAGTTGCGTCCACGCAACGCCGCCCCGAAGGGGCGCCACATGAGTAGCCGTGGGCGAAGCCCACGGAAAAGCGTGGAACGAATCCAACGAACCCCGCAAGGGGTTCAATCTGGGCTGCTCACCGTTCCGCGATCGCACACCGAGGTTGCACCGCTACGCGGTGCATTTTTGTTTGCTCGCGTTCCGTGGGCTTCACCCACGGCTTTCCATGAACCTCAAGGAAGGGCGACACTCTTGTCGCCCCATCCGTGGCGGCGGCGGCCGGAGTGTCGCCGCTCCTTGTTCATGGCGTGTGAGCAGGTCCGCAAGGAATTGGGGGCTGCTCATGTTCAAGCCCTCCGGGCTTGGCTCCCACTGCACACCTATCTCACTTGCCGCGCGCCTTCGCGATCACCTCGACGAACTTCTTCGCCGTCGCGATGAGTTTCGGCCAGTCCTGGCTCTTCAAGATCTCCTTGCTGACGAACGACGAGCCGGCCGCGACGGCCGCGCAGCCGGCCTTGATGAAATCTGCCGCGGTGTTCAGGTCCACGCCGCCGGTCGGGATGATCTCCAGTTGGGGCAGCGGTGCCTTGAGGGCCTTGATGTAGTTCGGGCCGAGCTGGTCGGCGGGGAAAATCTTGATGAAGTCCGCGCCGGCTTCCCACGCGGTCAGCGCCTCGGTTGGCGTGTAGGCGCCCGCGATGATCGGCTTGGCGTAGCGGCGGCAGAGCTTGATGACCTCGACGTTGAGCGTCGGTGTCACGACATACTCCGCGCCCGCGAGGATGGCCGCGCGCGCCGTCTCGGTGTCGAGCACGGTGCCGACGCCCATGCAGATGGCGTCGCCGAACTTCGCGCGCACGTCGCTGATGACCTGCAACGCGTTCGGCGTCGTCATCGTCACCTCCATCGTCGGCGCGCCGCCCTTCACGAGCGCGTCGGCGACGTTCATCAGTTGTGCGGAAGAATCCGCGCGGATGACGGCAACCACACCGGGGTTGAGGATTTTCTGGATGGTCTGGGATCGGCTGGACATGGTTTCCTTAGCGCTGCACGCGGCCGGACGCATCGCCAGCCGCGAGAGTTTCGACTTCATTGAGGGTGATGTAATTGAAATCGCCGACGATCGAGTGCTTCAAGCAGCTCGCCGCCACGGCGAACTCGATGGCCTTCTGGGGATTGTCGCCGCGCATCAATGCGAAGATCAGCCCGGCGGCAAAACTGTCGCCGCCGCCGACGCGGTCCACGATCTGGATGTGGTAGCGGCGGCTGAAGTGCGGCTTGCCGGCCGCGAAATACAGGCCCGACCAGCCGTTCTCGCTGGCCGAGATGCTCTCACGCAGTGTGATGGCCACCGCTTTGAACTTGAACCGTTCCGTGAGCTGCCGCGCCACGTCCACGTAGCGCGCGTGCTCGATCTTGCCGCTGGTCACCTCGGCGCCCTTGATGCCGAAGACGCTCTCGGCGTCCTCCTCGTTGGCGATGCAGATGTCCACGAACGGCATCAGCTCGGCCATCACCTTGCCCGCCTTCTCGCGCGACCAGAGTTTCTTGCGGTAGTTGAGGTCGGCGCTGACCGTGAGGCCCATCTCGCGCGCAGTCTTCGCGGCCACTTTGCATGTCTCCGCGGCGGAATCGCTCAGCGCGGGCGTGATGCCGGTGAAATGGAACCATTTCGCGCCGGCAAACACGCTTTTCCAGTCCACCATGTCGGGCGTGATGCCGGCGATGGCGCTGTGGGCGCGGTCATAAAGGACGGTGGACGGCCGCTGGCTGGCGCCGGCTTCCAGAAAATAGATCCCCATCCGGTCGCCGCCACGCAGGATGCGGCCGGTGTCCACGCCGATGGCGCGCAGGTCGTTGATGCAGCGCTGGGCCACGTCGTTTTTGGGCAGGCGCGTCACGAAGGCCGATGCGCGGCCAAGCATGGCCAGCGAGACGGCGACGTTGGCCTCGCCGCCGCCGAAGCGCAGTTCGAGGACGGGCGTCTGCAGGATGCGCTGGAAGCCCGGCGGGGTCAGCCGGAGCATGATCTCACCAAAAGTCACCACATCGTAGGGCATTGCGGGATTCTCCGTGAAAAGCGGCCCGGACGATGCCAAAAGTGCTTGCTCAAGTAAAGCGCGAACGGTATTTTGGCCGCCCTAACGCGCCTCGGTTTTGAGGCAGGCACAGGTTGTTTTGCGGTGGATTTGCTTTGTCGTCACGAGAAGGAGTCATTCATGAAACGGATCGCATCGAGTGTGTTGTTTGTGTTGGGCAGCGTGGCTGCCTTCGCGCAGGGCGCGGGCAGCGCGCCCGCGGGCAGTTCCGCCGGCCCGATCATCGGCTGGAGCCTCGCGGCGGTCGGCGTGATCGCCATCCTGGTCGTCGTCGCGCGGCGGCTGAGCACCGGCCAGCCGTGGAAACTCGAAGTGCCCGTCGCCATCGTCGGCATCCTGCTCCTGAACATCGGCGCGTGGCGGCTGGTCGCGAACCGGATTGACGAACTGGAGAAGGAGAAGCAGGGCATCCAGAACCAGGTCACGGCTGCCAAACGCACCGTGGTCGAGCAACAGGACTTCCTGAACCAGGCGCGGCAGCAGATCATGCAGTGGCAGGCGCGAGACCAGGAGTGGCAGAAGCTGAAGGAGGATTGGACGGCCTACGCCAATAATCTCAAGCAGCGTCTCGACGCCATCACCGCCGCGCGAGCCGATCGTTCGAGGACGCCGGTGACGACGACCAAGTCAACGAAGCCGGCCGGCGGCAAGACGACGACGAAGAAGAAGCCGTAAAGTTCCGCGCGGCCACGCAACGCCGCCCGTCGGCGCCCGCCCGTTGAGGGTTACCCGAGGCCCAGCCGCTTGCCCACGTCGCGGTAGGCCATGTCCACCTCGTAGATCTGCTGGTAGCACTCGTCCGCCTTTTCCTTGAGGCCCTTGGTTTCGTAGGCGACGCCGAGGTGGTAGAGGACTTCCAGCTTCAGGTCGTCCATCCCCACGATCTCCGAGATGGCGGCCGTGAACTGGCGGATGGCGAGGTCGGCCAGCTTCTGCGCCATGAAGCACTGGCCGAGGAAACTCAATGCGCGCGTCCGCAACTGCGGATGCTTGATGCCCTTCTGGAACTGCTCGATGGCGCCCTTGATGTTGCCACTCTTGAAATACAACTCGCCCAGATCGAACCGGAAGCTGAGGTCGTTCGGGTAACGCTCGACGCGCTGCTCGGATTCCTTGAGCAGATATTCCTCCCGGGCCTGCTGCGCGGCCGCCAATTCCTGCTTCAGCGCTTCGTTGTCCGGCGTCTGTTGCAAGGCGGCTTCTTTCGCGGCGATCTCGGCGTCCATTCTCCGCAGGTGCGTTTCAGAAATCTCTTTCTCCAGTGCCGGATCGGCCGCCTGATGCTGCTGGACCTGGGTGAAAATGCTGAGCGCGTCGTCGAAACGGCCCTTCTCGCGGTAATAGCGCGCGAGCTGCCGGGCCACGGCCAGGTTGCTGGGTTGGTCCTGGAGTTTCTGTTCCGTCTCCGCGATGAGGTTCCCCAGCATGTCGTCGGACTTCACCACGCGGCTTTCCTGCTCAAGGGACTTGGCTTCCTCCTGGTCCTTCATCTTGCCGCGGAAATCGCCCTCCTTCTCCCAGCCACCCTTCTGCAACGCGCCCTTTGCGGTCGCGTCCTTCATCGCCTTGAACGCGTCCGCGTCGTCCGGCTTGAGCTTCAGCACCAGCTCATAGACCTGCCGCGCCTTCTCGTTCTCGCCGGTGCGGTTGTAGAACTCGCCGAGCCGCTTCAGCAGCTTCACATCATCCGGCTTCGTCTGGCGCAGGGACTCCAGCGCGAACGCCGCCGTCTCCAGCATCTGCGTCGCCTCCGCCCCGTCCGCCAACACGCCCAACGCGGTCGCGTTGCCCGGGTCGCCGTTGAGCACCCGCTCGGCCTCCACCATCGCCTGGGCCGGGTTCTTCTTCAGCGTGCCCTGCGCCTTCATCGCCGCGCCCGCAGAAGACATGCCGGCCATCTTTTGCTTGATCGTGCCCATCCCCTGGAACTGGCGCCACTGCACCCCGCGCAGCAGCTTGCGGCCGTCGAGAAACGACGGCTCCATCTCCAGGATTTGGTTCAACAGATCAATCGCGTAGCCGTAAATCTGCCGATTGACGGCGTCGTTGGCCTTCTTGTAAAGCTGCCGCCCCAGGTCGGGAAGTTCGTCGAGTGGTTTGACTGCCATGGTTGTGTCGTCCTGTTCTGATGGTCCGGAGCGCGCAACTTAACCCACCGCGCCAAAAAGAATCAACCCACTTTTCACCCGCTTTTCGCCCGCTTGCGCCTCATGGCGGCGGTAACTATAGTCCGCAGCTCTCCCGATGAACGCCAGCAACTACAAGATCGCCGCGCAGCCGGATGGCAGGGATGCGCGCTACGCGGGCTTCTTCGACTGTTTCAACCGGCAGCGTTACTTCGAGGCGCACGAAGTCCTCGAACCGCTCTGGCTGGAACGGCGTGGCCGGCCTGACGCCGCTTTTTACAAGGGCCTCATCCAGATCGCAGGCGCGTTCGTTCATCTTCAAAAGAACCGGCTCAATCCGGCCTCGCGGCTGTTCCGGCTGGCATTGGAAAACCTCCGGCCGTTCGCCCCACAACACGAAGGATTGGACATGGCGCAGCTCCTGCGGCTGATTGCCTCCTGCCTGGACAAAATCGAAAGCCACGGCGCGCCCAAGAACCCTTACGACGCGGCGCATCCGCCGACGCTCAAGCTGGAGGCGGCATGAACCTGACCGAATGTCTCGGCCTGGTGCTCGCGCAGATCGGCACGGGCGCGCTGTTGCTCAGCGCCCTGCTGCCGGCCCGCGAGATTCGTCCGAGCTTCTTCGCCTTCCAATCATTTCTCGGCGCGGCTGCCATCGCGCTGGCCACGCCGCTGCGCGGCTTCGACCGCGTGGCCCTGGCATTGACCGCCGTCTGCGTCGTCTGCGCGATCATCGCCGCACAAGCGTTCCGCAACGAGCGCCCACGGCTGGGCCGTCCGCTGATGCTTCTCGCGGGCGCAGCCGGCATCGTCGTCATCCTCAGCCGTGTCATGGTCCCGACTGTGCCCGGCGCGCCGGCATTCGGGCCGGCGCTCTGGTGGTATCCACCGTTGTTCGTCCTCGGCGGCTTGCTGCTGGTTGGCGCCACGCACACGGCGATGATCCTAGGCCACTGGTATCTGCTCATGCACAAACTGTCGTTCGGCCACCTGATCCGCTTCGTGTGGATGGCGGTGGGTGCGGCTGTCGCGCGCGGCACGTTGCTGCTCGTGGCGCTGGGCACATTGCGAAACGCCGACCCTGACTACGGCGCGTTCCTGCTCGACCGCGCACTTAGCGCCAACAGTCTCTTCTTCGGCGTGCGCGTCGTGATGGGGCTGCTCGCCCCGCTGGCGTTCGGCATCATGGCGCTGCGCTGCGCCCGGCTGCGCGCCAACCAGGCCGCCACCGGCCTGCTTTACCTTTCGGAAGCGTTCGTGTTCTTCGGCGAGATGCTCGCGGCCTACCTCCTGCTGTGAAGCGACGCGCCCAACGTGTCCGTTCCCTTGCGCGTCACGCAACCATCGGCTAGGCTGCGCCGCGCTTTATGAAACACGAACCGGATTCTCGAAGCTTTCTCGGCGCGCTGACCTCGCGCGTGCTTGGCGGCGATGCCATCACGTTCGCTGAAGCTGCCCGGCTTGTCGAAATAGAATCCAGCGCCGACATCCACGACCTGCTCGCCGCCGCCAACCGCATCCGCGAGAAGTTCAAGGGCAACAAGGTCCATCTCTGCTCCATCGTCAACGCCAAGGCCGGCGCGTGCCCCGAGGACTGCAGGTTCTGCGCGCAGTCGGCCGCCTACGACACCGGCTCGCCGCGCCATTCGTTCGTTGAGCAGGAGGCGGTGATCAAAGCTGCCAGCGAGGCACACGCGAATTACGCGCAAGGTCTCGGCATCGTCGCGGCGTGGCGCGGGTTGAAGGAAGGGCCGATGCTCGACGAGGTCTGCCGCGCCATCGAGGCGCTCGCCCGCAGCGGCACCGCGCGGGCCGATGCGTCGCTCGGCATCATCGAGAGCCAGCGCGTCGCCGACCGGCTGAAGGCCGCCGGCCTCGTCGTCTATAATCACAACCTCGAAACCGCCGAGGAGCATTTCCCGAACATCTGCACCACCCACACCTACGCCGACCGCGTGCGCACGATCCAGTTCCTGAAACACGCCGGCATCCGCGTCTGCTCCGGCGGCATCTTCGGCATGGGCGAGACGCGCCGTCATCGCGTCCAGATGGCCTTCGCGCTGAAAGAACTCGCCGTGGATGTGGTGCCGATGAATTTCCTGAACCCAATCGCCGGCACGCCGTTCGAGAACATGACGCCGCTCGCGCCGTTGGAGATCCTCAAGACCATCGCCGTCTATCGCTTCATCCTCCCGCGAAAGGAAATCATGGTCGCCGGCGGGCGCGAGGTGAACCTGCGCGACCTCCAGCCGATGATCTTCGTGGCCGGCGCGTCCGCCACGATGATCGGCAATTACCTGACCACCACCGGCCAGGACCCGAAGAAAGACCTCCAGATGATACGCGACCTCGGCCTCGATCCCGACTGGGGCGGCCACTGGGACGACGAAGAACCCCAGCAGTCTCATGCCTGCGAGGTCTGCACGCCTTTCTCGGCTGCGGCGGGTTGAAACCAGGCATCTCTCTTTTCCATCATGGAACCGCTCATCCTCCTTGTTGGCGAAAACCTGCTGCTGCTCTCGCGGGCGCAAAACCAACTCCAGCAGATGAACTATCGCGTCCACACCGAGCGCGATCCCGCCGCGATGACCGTCGCGGCCCGCGAACTCCAGCCGCTCTTCATCATCCTCGACCTGACCTGCCGGCGCAGCAACCCGTGCGCCGCCATCGCACAGCTCAAGGCCGACGAGAAACTCAAGCACGTCCCCGTCCTCGCCTTTGCCGACCACACCAACGCGGCCCTGCTGGAGAGCGCCCGCGCCGCCGGCGCGGAAGTGGTCACCAGCAACGGCGCCATCGCCCAACACCTGCCGCAACTGATTGACCGGGTGCTCGAAGTATGACGATCACGTTCCGCTGCCCGAAGTGCGGTGTCGAGTTGAGCTTCGACGACCTCTCGCAGTCCAGCGCGCCCTGCCCGCAGTGCGGCCATGCGATCCCGGTCCACGCCACGGCCGCGATGCGGGACCACAACACGGCGGACCGCTGCGCGCTCTGCGACTGCCCCCACGTCTATGTGCAGAAGGATTTCAACCGCGCCTTCGGCGTCAGCCTCTTCGTGATCGCCGCCATCGCCAGTTGCTGGCTCTACTTCTACAACAAGGTCTGGCAGGCGTTCGCCGTCCTGCTCGGCGCGGCGGCGGTGGATTACCTGCTCTACCGCATCCTGCCCGACGTGATCATCTGCTACCGCTGCCACAGCCAATACCGCGACTTCGCGCCGGACACGGGCTACGCGGCGTTCGAGTTGGGGCTGGCCGAGAAATACGACCCGAAAGACAAGAGTCGCGGCGCGGAGAATCCCGCCGCGGACTGGAAGCAGCGATAACCGACCAACTCAGTGCCGGAAGTGGCGGACGCCCGTGAACACCATCGCCACGCCGCGCTCGTCGGCGGCCTTGATCACGTCCGCATCCTTCACCGAACCGCCCGGCTGAATCGCCGCCGTCGCGCCCGCCTCGGCGGCCGCAATGAGACCATCGGGGAACGGAAAGAACGCGTCGCTGGCGACGATGCTGCCCTTCAGTGAGAGCTTCGCCTCGCCCGCCTTCCAGACCGCGATGCGCGAACTGTCCACGCGGCTCATCTGGCCCGCGCCGACACCGAGCGTGCGGCCCGCGCCGGCATAGACGATGGCGTTGGACTTTACGTGCTTGACGACGCGCCAGCCGAATAACAGCGCGTTCGCTTCCGCTTCGCTCGGTGCGCGTTTGGTCACGACCTTCCAGTCGGCCGGGCCGACCAGCTTCGTGTCGCGGTCCTGGACGAGCAAACCGCCCGCAACCGAACGGAAATCCACGCCCGGCGTGGCAGCCGGATTCTGTTTCATCCGCATCAGGCGGAGGTTCTTCTTCTGCTGGAGCAGCGCAAGCGCATCGTCGGCGAAGTCGGGTGCGATGATGACCTCGCTGAAGATCTCCGCGATGGCCTGCGCGATGCCAAGGTCGAGCGCGCGGTTGACCACGATGATGCCGCCGAACGGCGCCTGCTTGTCGGTCTCGAACGCCTTGTCCCACGCCTCGCGCAGGTCCGCGCCCTGGCCGACGCCGCACGGGTTGGTGTGCTTGAGGATGGCGCACGTCGGCGCGTCGCCGGCGAACTCGGCGATGAGGCCCGCCGACGCGCTGATGTCGAGGATGTTGTTGTAGCTGAGTTCCTTGCCGTGGAGCTGCTCGAAGCTGTCCTTGAACGTCCCGTAGAGCGCGGCGCGCT
>JACRKA010000090.1 GCA_016219905.1 Verrucomicrobiota bacterium | reverse complement strand
TCAACGAATCCGGCGCCGTCGTCGGCGTGGTGACCAAGACCCGTTCGATCTACTACGTCAACGAAGCCGGCCGCAAAGACAACCTGCAGATGGTCATCAAAGACTGCTCTCCCGCCCAAGCGGTGCTGAAGATGATCAGGCAGCGCTAGGAACAAGCCGCGCTGCGCACTCCGGGCGTCTTACTTCCCCTTCACGTCGAAGCAGAAGATCAACTCCTGGTCGCGGAGGTAGAGCTTGCCGTTGGCGACGACCGGGTGGGTCCAGATCTTGCCCTTCGGGCTGCGCTGCTGCGTCTGCGGGTCGAGCTTGAACCGGCCGTGCTCCTTCCAGCCTTTCGGCGAAGCCTCGGCCAACACGACGGCGCCGCTGTTTTCCTCGAGGCAGTAGAGCATCCCCTCGGTCAGGCAGCCGACGGCGCCTTTGCCGAGCGTCTTGTCGGCCCAGACGGCCTCGCCGGTCTTGAGGTTCTGGCAGGTCCAGCCCTTGCCGTCGGAGTAGCCGTAGAGATGGTCGCCGGCGAGGATCACGCCGCCGTGGTGGTTCACCATGGTCTTGTTGGCATAGACCTCGGAGGTCTGGTTGCCGGCGCCGATCTTCGTCAGCGCGCAGCCCGCGCCGTAGCCGGAAGCGATGTAAACATGGCCGTCCTGGAAGATCGGCGTCGGGATGACCGCGGTGCGCCCGTTGGGCCAGTCGCACTGCCAGAGCAGTTTGCCGTCCTTCGCCGCGACGCCCGCGAAATGTTTCATCGTCAACTGGATGTATTGCCGCGCGCCGTTGTGGTTGACGGCGATGACGGAGGAATACTGCGCGCCATCGGTGAACTCCTTCGACTGCCAGAGCACCTTGCCGCTCATCTTGTCCAGCGCGGCGATCGCGCCCTGCGAACCGCCGGGCGTGCAGACCACCACACCGCCGTCCACCAGCGGCGACTCGGCGTAGCCCCATTGCGGCACGGTGCCGCCAAGCTCCGCCATGGTTTTTTTCCACAGCAGCTTGCCGCTGGCGACCTCGGCGCAGATGAGCGTGCCCTGGCCGCCAAGCGCATAGACGCGGCCGCCGCCGATCGCGCGCGCGTCGGCGTCCACCGTCGGCGTGCCGCGCGGGCCGTCGCCCCAGTTGTTTTTCAGGTTCGCCCCGATGGGCGCGGTCCAAAGCTGCTTGCCGGTGTTGGCGTCGAGCGCGATCAGGACCTCATTGTCGCCGCGCGCGCCCATCGTGAAGAGCCTGCCGCCCACGACCGAGAAACCGCTGTAGCCGAGGCCGCCCTCCTTGTAGAGCCAGACCTGCTTCGGGCCGCCGTCGGGCCATTGCTTGAGGAGGCCGGTCTCCTTGCTGATGTCGGTGCGGTCCGGCCCGCGCCATTGCGGCCAGTCAGCAGCCAACGCGCGGCCCGCGAGTATGGCCGGAATGACAAGTGAACAAGCGACGATCAATCCCTGAGTGCTGCGTTTCATATTTCTCCTCGAAGTCATGGTGTTGGTTTGCGGCTCAGACGGCTGGGCGCGGATTTAACTTCAACCCCGCCGCGGTATCCAGCGAAAAGAGATTGTCTTTTGCACGGTGCGTCCCGGCAGGGTTTGGCGAACCCTCGCGCTCATTGCCTGTGAGGCGGCTTTCGTCTAGTCTGCGGCCGTGGCGATATCCGTTGCCATCGTGGAAGACGACAAGGGACTGCGCGAGGACCTCGCCGGGTTCATCAACAGCCGCCGCGGGCTGCGTTGCGCCGGCTCGTTCGCCTCGGCCGAGGATGCGCTACAGTCGCTGCCCGACAAACCGCCCGATGTCGTGCTCATGGACATCAACCTGTCCGGCAAGTCCGGGATCGAATGCATCGCTGCGTTGAAGCCCCGCCTGCCCGACACGCAGTTCGTCGTGCTGACCGTGTTCGAGGAGTCGGAGAAGATTTTCGCCGCGTTGCGCGCCGGCGCGAGCGGCTACCTGCTCAAACGCGCCGCGCCCGCCGAGCTGGCCGGGGCCATCGAGCAGGTCCACGCCGGCGGCTCGCCCATGTCGCCGCAGATCGCCCGCCAGGTCGTCCAGTTCTTCCAGTCGCAGCGGAAAGCGCCCGCGTCCGCCGCTGCCGCCAACACGGAGGACCTGACCGCGCGCGAGCGCGATTTGCTCGCGCTGCTGGCGCGCGGTAAGCAATACAAGGAGATCAGCGACCAGCTTGGCATCAGCGTGGACACCGTCCGCAGCCACATCCGCCGGATCTACAGAAAACTCCACGTCCACTCCCGCACCGAGGCGGCGATGAAGTTCATCGGAAAATAGGCAAGCCATGCAACGAACACTCCTCATACTACTCGCCGCGCTTGTATTGCCGGCGGCCGATGTCACCGCGCAGCGCGACATCGCGCCGGAGCAGCTCCAGCAGTTGCTCAAACGATTCCCCGACGCCGACGCGAACGGCGACGGCAAACTGACGCTGGAGGAGGCGCGCGCCTACCGGCAGAAGATGACGGGCAAGCGCGGGGGAAAAGCCGACGCAACCAAGGTGTCGCTGCCGACGCCGACGCACGCGGACGTGAGCTACGGCCCGCACGAGCGCAACGTCCTCGACCTCTGGCTCGCCAAGTCCGGCAAGCCCACGCCGCTGGTGGTGTTCATCCACGGCGGCGGCTTCGTCGGTGGAGACAAATCCAAAGCCAGCGCCGACTCGATCAAACGCTGCCTCGACGCGGGCGTGTCGTTCATGGCGATCAACTACCGCTTCCGCCAGCACGCGCCGATCCAGGACATCCTTCGCGACGCGGCGCGGGCCATCCAGTTCGTCCGCCACGACGCCGCGAAATACAACCTCGACCCCAAGCGCGTCGCCTCCTACGGCGGCTCGGCGGGCGCGGGCACGTCGCTCTGGCTCGCCGTCCACGACGACCTCACCGACCCGAAGAGCAGCGATCCCGTGTTGCGTGAGTCGTCGCGCATCGCCGCCGCGGGCTGCATGAACGGCCAGGCGACCTACGACATGACCGAGTGGGAGAAGGTCGTCGGCAACTTCAAATCGGAATGGCTGCGTGGCGAAGACGAGGACGTGAAGTTCTATCACTTCAAGAACCACGACGACTTCAAGACGCCGGAAGGGAAAAAGATCCTCGCCGATTGCAGCATGATCCGCCAGATCACTCAGGACGACCCGCCGATCATCATGACCTGCACCATGCCGGACGGCGAGCCGGAGAACCGCGGCCATCTCCTCCACCATCCGCGGCACGCGCAGGCCATCAAGAAGCGCTGCGACGAGGCCGGCGTGAAGTGCGAGATCCACACGGGGGACTCCGCCGCGTCGAACAGGGCCAACGCCTCCGCCGATGTCGTCGGTTTCCTGCTCAAACACCTCGGCGTCGAGCCGAAGACGTCAAAACCGGCGACGCCGTAGCCAGACCCCACGCAGCACCATGAGAACGCATCCTGTGAAGACCATCCTTTCACTTCTGACGCTGACCATCCTGCTGACCGGCCTCAATGTCAGCCCCGCCGCCGACTCCGGGCCGGTGCCGTTGCCGGCGCCGCGCATGACCGGCGGCAAGCCGCTGATGCAGGCGCTGAAGGAACGCAAGACACTGCGCGAGTTCACCACGCAGAAACTCCCGCTCCAGACGCTCTCCGACCTGCTCTGGGCCGCGTGCGGCATCAACCGCCCGGAGAACGACCATCGGACCGTGCCCAGCGCGATGAACTCGCAGGAGATTGACCTCTACGTCGCCACGGCCGACGGCGTCTTTCTCTACGAACCCAAGCCGCACCAGTTGTGTCGTGTGCTGGCCGGGGACATCCGCGACAAGACCGGCAAGCAGCCCTTCGTCAAAGTCGCGCCGCTGGCGCTCATCCTTGTCGCCGACTACGCGAAGATGGTCAAACCCAAGCCCGACCAGAAGGATTTCTACGCGGCGATTGATGCCGGCTTCATCGGCCAGAACATCTACCTGTTCTGCGCGTCGGAAGGGCTGGCCTGCGTGATTCACGATCTCGACCGCGCCGCGTTGGCCGCGGCATTGCCGTTGCGGCCGGAGCAGAAGATCATCATTGCCCACACCGTCGGTTATCCGCAGAAATGAACCGCGCGCCACCGAGCGCCGACACACCCGGAGACAACACTATGAAACCAATCCTCGCCTTCCTCTGCGGCCTTTGCGCCCTCGCCGGCGCGGCCTTTGCCGCCGACGCGCCGGCGCAGCGGCCGAACATCCTCCTCGTCCTCTGCGACGACCTCGGCTACGGCGACCTCGCCTGTTTCGGCGACAAGAGCCTCCATTCGCCGAACCTCGACAAGTTCGCGGCGGAGGGGTTGCGGCTGACGAGTTGTTACGCGGCGCACGGCAACTGCACGCCGTCGCTCACCGCGCTTATGACCGGCCGCACGCCGACGCGCGTCGGCGTCCGCAACTGGATTGCGCAGGATTCGCCCGTCCACGTCCGGCGCAGCGAGGTCACGATTTCCACGTTGCTGAAGCAGGCGGGCTACGCGACCTGCCACAGCGGCAAGTGGCACATGAACGGCCAGTTCAACCAGCCCACGCAGCCGCAGCCGGGCGACCACGGCTTCGAGCATTGGTTCTCGACGCAGAACAACGCGCTGCCGAACCATCACAACCCGGACAACTTCGTCCGCAACGGCCAGGAGGCCGGCAAACTGGAAGGCTATTCGGCGCATCTGGTCGTGGACGAGGCCACCCGCTGGCTCAGCAGCGGCCGCGACGCAGCGAAACCGTTCTTCCTCTACGTCTGCTTCCACGAGCCGCACGAGCCGCTCGCCTCCGACCCGAAATACACGAAGCTTTATCCTTCCGACGACCCGAGCTACAGCGCGCACCACGGCAACATCACGCAGATGGACGATGCGTTCGGCCGGCTGATGCGCACGCTCGACGAGCGCGGCCTGCGCGAGAACACGTTCGTGTTCTTCACCAGCGACAACGGCCCCGCCATCACGCCGATGCACCCGCACGGCTCCGCCGGGCCGCTGCGCGACAAGAAAGGCTCGCTCCACGAAGGCGGCATCCGCGTGCCGGGCATTGTGCGCTGGCCCGGCAAGACCCAGCCCGGCAGCGCCAGCGACGAGCCGGTCTGCGGCGTGGATTTCCTGCCGACGGCCTGCGCCATCGCGGGCATCGAGCCGCCGCGCGACCGCGCGCTCGACGGCGCGAACTTCCTGCCGGTGCTGAAGGGCAAGCCCGTGGCGCGCAGCAAGCCGTTGTATTGGCACTTCAACCGCGCCAGCAGCGACGCGAAGGTCGCGCTGCGCGCCGGCGACTGGAAACTCCTCGCCACGCTCGACAAGAACCTGACGGCGCGTTCAAACGACATCACCGAGGAGGACGAGCGCCTGTTCAAGGAAGCCGAGCCTGCCGCGTTCTCGCTCTACAACCTTCGCGACGACATCGGCGAGACGACCGACCTGGCCGCAAAGGAGCCGGCGAAGCTGGCCGAGTTGAAGGCGCTGCTGCTGGCGAAGTATCGCGAGGTGCGCGCCGAGTCTCCCACGTGGCCCGCGTGGCAGTTCACCGGTGCCGAAGGCAAGCGCATCGAGTGGCCCGATTATTGGAAAAAGCGGCAGGGCGCAAAGAAGGGCGCGGCGAAAAAGTGAGCGCGAACCGTGCCGGCTTGCCAGAGTCTGTCGGACTTTGATTGAGGCGTTTCACTCGAACCGGCCCCGAAGGGGCCGCACATGGGTAGCCACGGGTGAAACCCGCGGGAACGATTCAGGAGAAAGAAACCAACCCCGCAAGGGGTTGAACCCCTCGCGGGGTTCGCGGGAACCGAATGTCCTCTTCCGTGGGCTTCGCCCACGGCTACTCATGTTGAAGCCCTGCGGGCTTCTTTGCCGCAACCAGCTTCCAGCAAGTCCGAAATGACCTTCCAGGCCTCGGCCTCACTCGTAGGTGATGCCCGCGATCTCCAACTCTTCCTCACCCGCGGGAAAACGGAAGCGGATGTGCTGCCCGAGCCGCGCGTTGAGCAGCGCGCGGGCGATGGGTGACAGCCAGCTTACCCAGTCCCGGTCCACGTCCGCCTCGTCAATCCCCACAATGCGATAGCGCGACTCGCCGCCGCGACGGTCGCGCACCGTGACCGTCGCGCCAAACCGCACCTCGTCCCACGGCGCGGCGGGCGGGCCGACGATCTCCGCCGATTGCAGGCTCTCGTGAAGTTGATGAATCCGCTGGTCGAGCGCCTGAAGCTGTTGCTTCGTGTCGCTCTCGTCCGGCGCACCCGCCAGGCGCGGACGCTCCACCTCCACGAGCCGCTCCAATTCCTCCCGAATCCGTCGCGCGCCGCCTGGCGTGATGTAGTTCTTTTCCCCCGGAGGCAACACCACCGCCCGCCGCGGCAACTCCGGCCGCTCCGGAACATCATCCGACTCGCGTGTGAAAGCCTTGCTCATGGCAGGAGTGCCGAGAGTCCGCCGGACAGCAATGCGCCGTCACAGAATCTCTCGCGGGTAGTTGCCGGTGGCCCAGACGGCTTCGGCGTATTTGACGCCGCTGGCGAGGCCGCGGTAACGGGCCAGCGTTTCCTTCACCGTCTGAGAGCCGTCCGGCGTCTGCGGGTCGTAGGGCTTGTTGCGCACAAAAGCCATCAGCCGGCCGAGCCATTCCATCGCCGACGGCCATTCGAGCGTGATGTCCACGAACGTGTTCGGTTCGAAACCGATGGTGTGGCCGGGGCCGTTGTCGTAGGCGTAGATGCGGCCGACGCCCCGCACGCCGTCGCGGCCGAGGATCATGCCGGTCTGGCGCAACGCGGCTTTGCAGATGGCGGCGGCGACCTCGTGGTCGGGATGGCGGTCCTGGTGCCACAGCATGAACGCGGCGTCGGGCTTCACGTCGGCGACGACCTCGGCGACGGCGCGCTTGGTCTCGGTGTTCACGTCGAACTGCATCGAGGCATATTTCAGGAACCGCATCTCGATGCCGCGTTCGTGCGCGAGGCGGATGGTGGCCTCGATCAGTTCCGGGGCGCGGCCCTTGACGGGCGCCCAGGCGGTGTAGTCGCCGATGATGCTGAGGATGACGACGCGGTAGTGCCTGCGCACGGCTTGCAGCAGGATGCCGGGGATGCCGAAGGGGCAGTCGTCGTAGTGGGCGCCGATGGCGAGCAAGGTCTTGTTCATGGCGGACTCCGTTCGTAGGCCAGACACTCTTGTCTGGCAATCTGTCCAGTGATTGCAGGCCGGACAGGAGTGTCTGGCCTACGAGCGGTGGAGATTAACGGACGCCCCGCGCGCCGGCAAGGACACTCCACCAAGACCCGCCCGGATTTCGCTGGGCGCGGCGGTCGTCTGGTGAGAAACTTCGCGGTCGTGTGGTTGTTCAAAGCCCCATGAAACATCCTCTGGCGATCTGCTGCGCGCTTTGGTTGCTCTGCGCCCCTGTATTCGCCGCCGCGCGGCCAAACATCCTCATCATCCTCGCCGATGATCTCGGCTACGGCGACGTGCAGTGCTACAACCACGAGCGGGGAAAAATCCCGACGCCGAACATGGACCGGCTCGCCGCCGGAGGCATGCGGTTCACGGACGGCCATTCCAGTTCGGGCGTGTGCTCGCCGTCGCGCTACGCGCTGCTCACGGGACGCTATCATTGGCGCACGCGGCTGCAATCGGGCATCGTCGGCGTGTTCGGCGACCCGCTCATCGCGCCGGACCGGCTGACCATCGCGGGCCTTGCGAAGCAGCACGACTGCCGCACCGCCTGCGTCGGCAAGTGGCACCTCGGCCGGGACTGGGGCGTTCCGGAGGACAAGCGCGAGCTCTTTCACATCGGCAAGGGCGTGACGGCGGCCACTGACGAGCACCGGGCCGCGTGGCAGGAGGTGTTCTCGAAGCCCATCGCCGGCGGGCCGACCACGCGCGGCTTCGACGAATACTTCGGCACCGACGTGCCCAACTGGCCGCCGTATTGTTTCATCGAGAACGACCGGACGGTCGGCATCCCGTCGGAGTTGCTGCCGGCCGGGCTGCTGAAGGGCCATCTGGCCAGCCTGCAAGGCCCGGCGTTGAAGGACTGGAAGCTGGAGCCGATCCTGCCGGCGCTCGGCGACCACGCGTGCGATTTCATCGCGCGACAATCGAAAACGAAGCAGCCGTTCCTGCTCTACCTGCCGTTGACCGCGCCGCACACGCCGCTGGCCGTGAACGACGGGTGGAAGGGCAAGAGCAGTCTCGGCATGGTCTATCCGGACTTCGTGATGGAAACCGACGCCGTCGTCGGGCGCGTGCTCGACGCGCTCAAGCGGAACGGCGTCGCGGACAACACGCTGGTTTTCTTCACCAGCGACAACGGCTGCGCGCCCTACATCGGCGTGAAGGAGCTGGAGGCCAAAGGCCACTATCCGAGCGGGCCGTTGCGCGGCTACAAGGCCGACGTGTGGGAGGGCGGCCATCGCGTGCCGTTCGTCGTGCACTGGCCCGGCGTGGTAAAACCCGGCAGCGTGTGCCGGCAGCTTGTGCATCAGGCCGATCTCATGGCCACGCTCGCGGACGTCCTCCGCGCGAAGCTGCCGGACAACGCGGCCGAAGACAGCTTCAGCCTGCTGCCGCTGCTCCGGGGCGGCGACAGGCCGATACGCGAGCACGCGGTGAGTTGCGCCAGCCGCGGTGTCGCCGGCCTCCGACGAGGCCCGTGGAAACTCATTTTCGGACCGGGCGGCGGCGGCTATGACAAAGGCGGCGATGCCATGCCCTCCCAACTCTACAACCTCGCCGACGATCTCGGCGAGACGAAGAACCTTTACGCTGAGAAACCCGGATTGGTTGCCGAAATGAAAGCGTTGATGGAGAAGCTTGTCGCCGACGGCCGCAGCACGCCCGGCGCGGCGCAGAAGAACGATGTCGAGGTCCGAATCCACAAAGGCGGAGTCCAACCTCCCGGCAAGAAGCCGGCCCAGCGGGCCAAAGGCAAGAGGGTGGCCGCGGCGAAGTGAAGTCGCCGGGCGTTGGATGCGGCTGTTTGTCGGGCACCACGGATTGCCGCATCCAAACACATCGCGACGGTGTTTACGGTGGAACCAGAAAGGAACAATCACAGATGAACAAGCGAAGATGGGTGTTGTGTGCGTTGCTTGGTGTGGCCTTCATGTGGGCGGAGGCGACGGCTTCGGCTGCGGATGCGCCGAAGGCCAGGAAACCGGCCAAAGCCGCCGCCAAAGCAGCGGCCGGCCCCAAACCGACGTTGGCCAATGTCGCCTATGGGGCGCATCCCAAGCAGGTGCTCGATTTTTACAAGGCCCCCTCCGACAAGCCGGCGCCCGTGCTGTTCTTCATCCACGGCGGCGGCTGGATGGGCGGCGACAAGAGCCGGGTCGGCACCAGCGGCCTGACGAACTACCTCGCCGCCGGCATCTCGGTCGTTTCCGTCGAGTATCGCTTCATCCCCGAGGCG
Organism: Verrucomicrobiota bacterium; assembly: GCA_016219905.1. Lineage (GTDB taxonomy): Bacteria > Verrucomicrobiota > Verrucomicrobiia > CAIQCK01 > CAIQCK01 > JACRKA01. The sequence goes on along the minus strand of JACRKA010000090.1, from coordinate 23,282 downwards.
ATTGCGGACAAGGTGGTGCCGCCCGTGAAAGGGCCGCTCCACGACGCCGCGCGCGCGCTGCAATTTGTCCGCAGCAAGGCCGCGGAGTGGAACCTCGACAAGACGCGCATCGGCGCGTCGGGCGGCTCGGCGGGCGCGTGCTCGTCGCTGTGGCTGGCGTTCCATGACGATCTGGCCGACCCGAAGAGCAGCGACCCCGTCGCGCGCGAGTCCACGCGGCTGTCGTGCGCGGGCGTGATGGGTGCGCAGACCACGCTCGACCCGAAACAGATGAAGGAGTGGACGCCCAACAGCAAATACGGCGGCCACGCGTTCGGGTTCTTTGGCGACAAGGAGAAGAAGCTCTCGCAGTTCCAGCAGTTCCTGGAAGGCCGGGAGCAAATCCTGCCGTGGATCAAGGAGTATTCGCCGTATGCACTGGCTGGCGCTGGTGATCCGCCTATCTGCATGACTTACTCCGCCCCGCCCGCGCTTGGCCAGGAGCAGAAAGACCCGACGCACACCGCCAACTTCGGCGTCAAGCTGAAGGAGAAACTCGACATCGCCGGCGTGGAGTGTCATCTCATCCATCCCGGCGCGCCCGAGGGGCCGTTCAAGAACCAGATCGAGTTTCTGATCGCGACGCTGAAGAAGTGAAGAGGCTCGCAAGGCGGGTCGCGGTGTCCGTTCTTGCGCGTCACGACCTTGCTTGAGATGCTGCGGGCATGAGCGATCCAGCCATCATTCCCTCAACGAGACGCGACTTCCTAAGAACCACATCGGGCGCGGTCCTGGCGGGAGCTTGGGCGTCACAGGCCGGTTTTCCCGCCGTCGCGCGCGGCGCGCCGGATTCGCGCAAGCTCAAGATCGGCGTCGTGGGCTGCGGTTACCGCGGCACGGGCGCAGCCAGCCAGGCGCTGACGGCGGACAGCAACGTCGAGTTGTTCGCGATGGGCGACGTGTTCGCCGACAAGCTCGCGTCGAGCCTCAACACGCTCACCAAGATGCACAAGGAGCGGGTGAACGTGCCGGCAGCGCGGCAGTTCATCGGGCTGGACGCCTACCAGAAGGTCATCGAGAACTGTGACCTCGTGGTGCTGGCGACGCCGCCGGGGTTCCGCCCGCAGCATCTGCGCGCGGCCGTGGACGCCGGCAGGCATGTGTTCTCCGAGAAACCCGTCGCCACCGACGCGCCCGGCGTGCGCTCGGTGATGGAATCCGCCGCGCTGGCGGAGAAGAAGGGCCTCGCGCTGAAGTCGGGCTTCAACTGGCGGCACTACCAGCCGATGCGGGAGTTCATGGGGCAGATCCACGGCGGCGCGGTCGGCGCGTTGCGCGCCATCTATGCGACCTACTACGTGGCCGTGCTGCAACCGATCCCGGCCGGCGAAACCGGCCCCAAGCCGGGCATGACCGACCTCGAATGGCAACTGCGCCGCTGGTATAATTTCGTCTGGCTCGGCGGCGACGGTTATGTCGAGCAGACGGTGCACGCGGTGGACTGGCTGATGTGGATGATGCACGAGACGCCGCCGCTGCGCTGCGTGGCCGTGGGCGGCCGGCAGGTTCCCGGCAACGGCGGCAACATCTTCGACCACATCGAGGTCAACTACGAATGGCCGGACGACGTGCGCGGCTTCATCGGCGCGCGCCAGCAGAACGGCTGCTTTGGCGACACCTCGCTCTACGTCATGGGCGCCAAGGGCGTCGGCGAATTCCGCCGCCACCGGCCGGTCCCGGAGATCCGTGGCGAGAAGCCGTGGCAATACAGCGGGCCGTCGAACCTGATGCACCAGACCGAGCACGACGAACTGTTCGCCTGCCTGCGCGCGGGCAAGCCAATCAACGACGGCGCTTCGATGGCCCGCAGCACGCTCTGCGCGATCATGGGCCGCATGGCCGCCTACACCGGCCAGCAGATCACCTGGGACATGGCGCTCAACTCGCAGGAGAAACTCGTGCCGGAAAAACTCGAGTGGGACATGAAGCTGCCCATCGCCCCGATGGCCCGGCCCGGCCAGATGAAGTTCTTCTGAGCCGCCCGCTCAGTCCACGGACATGCCGCTGGCCCGCAGCACCGTTTCCTGGACCGCGAGGTCGTGGGCGGGACTGAACTCGAACTTCTTCTCGCCGCGGATGACCCGCGACAGGTCGAGAAACTCTCCGTCGTAGCGCGGCAGCCGCGGCAACTTGATCTCCTGCGTGCCTTTCTTGAAACCGGGCCGCTCCCGGCCCAACGTCACGCGCGCGACAGGCGCGTCCAGCGGACGGATCTCGATCGTGCCTTCCTCGCCCACGACGGTGAAATGGCGCCGCTGCTCGCCGTAGTGTTCGACCACGCTGCTGCGCACCGTGGCCACCGCGCCCGGATATTCCAGCACCGCAAGTTGGTCATCGAGCAGGCCGTCCGTTCCGTGGCTTCGCCCGTGGGCGCGCACGGCCTGCGGCTTGCCCAGCACCCGCACCACCGCGTCAATGACGTGACAGCCCAGTTCGAACATCACGCCGCCGCGGTAGGGCAGCAGCGACTGGCGCGCTTCCAGCCCGGAGCGTTTGCTCATCAGCGCCTCGATGGACAAGACCCGCCCCAGCCAGCCATCGCGCAAGAACTGGTAGAGCAACTGGAAACCGGGGTTGTAGCGGAACATGTAACCCATCTGCACCGTCAGCCCGCGCCGCCCGGCCTCCGCGAGCAGCTCGCGGAATTGCGGCAGCGACTCGCCGGCCGGCTTGTCGAGATGGATGTGTTTGCCCGCCCGCACCGCCCGCAAGCCGGTGGAGAGGAGGTCCTTCACCTCCGTCTCGATCGCCACGGCCCGCACCCCCGGCGCGGCCAGCAACTCCTCCTCGGTCATCCACCGCAGCCCGTCGTAAGGCGGCTTGTTCTCCCAACGGCCGCGGCGCGCCACGTCGGCCTCGACCACGCCCACGACCTCCCAATCCGCCGGCAGGCTGCGCATCGCCTGCATCTTCCCGCTGGCGTGCGCGTGGCCGGTCCCGATCTGGCCCGAACGCAGCGGCGCCCGCGCGCCAGCCTCCGCCCCGCGAACGAGCAGCGGCCAAGCGGCGCACCCCATCGCAGCGGCTTGCTGTAGAAACTCTCGACGTGTCATAGGAGGTTGTGCGCACTTGGTAGCAATTCCGGCGACCGGAAACAAGCAAGGACGCCTTGCCTTCTTGTGCCGGGCGGCGTGCTGGTCTTTTCCGCCAGCGGCAAACATCTGGGTGCGTTGAACACCGACGAAGCCACCACCAACTGCGCCTGGGGCGACGACGGTTCCACCCTCTACACCACCGCCGACATGTTTCTCTGCCGCGTCAAGACGACGACGAAAGGAAATGCTCCTCCCGGTGACAGGACAGGTTTGTCGTTATTTGCGAGACCGGCGTGCGCGTCGCAGCGCCAACAACCCCGCCCCCAAACCAACCAAGGCGCAGACCGACGGTTCCGGCACCCCCTCCAGGGTCATGTGGGCCGGTCCGTTTGCGGGCATCCAAGTGTTACCGCCGTCAACAGACAACTCCGTGAACACGTCAAAGAAGCTGTCGATATGGTATTGCCCGCCGCCAAGATCGGCGATCGTGGTCTGTCCCGTCGAGGCCAACGTCGGACTCTCGCGAATCATAAACGGCCCGAACGGGCTGGTGCCGGTAAGGCTCATCGAAAGCATTTCCGTGTCAAACGTGCCCGTCGTGTTTCCTATCTTCCCGAAGACCTCCGTCTGCACCGGCCCGTTTGCCGAGGCGGGCTGGAAAGGACTGCCATTGACGTTGATCCAGCCGATCATCTGCGAGGGGAAGTCCTCAATCTCGTTCGGCCCGCTGGGAGTTCGAAGCACTGGGCCGATGGCTCGATGTTCCTCGTTGGTGAGCGCGATCACCAACCCCGGCCCGCTAAATAGCACGAGGTCGAACTGATTGGTGTAAAAGCCCGTCGGGTAGAGCACGGGCAAGCTGGGGTCAGACGTTATGACATCGGCGCGGGCCGAACCAACGAGGGCCGACAGGGTGAGCGCCGCGGAGAGCAACAGGGTCGAACGTGTTTTCATGAGAGGGCCTTTGAGTATTCTCGTCAATTCTTTCCTCGGCAACGGCATCGTGCAGTGTTGCACTGCGCCTTCGTATGCTTGGTGTGCGATCCAAGTCAAGCCGAATTATGGCTAATTATCGCGTCGCTCGATACCGACCGCGATTACAGTTTCCTGCATCCCGCCCGAAAATTCCCGATGGCCTCGCTGGTGCGCAGGGTGCGGTTATAGATGCGCAGCGAGCTGACGGCGGGAGCGATCTTCAGCGTGGCGGCGCCGGTGGGCGTGCGCAGGTTCGGACTGAAGCGGCCCCAGCCGAACTGGCGGTCGTCGCCGCCGTCGCAGAGGACGCCGTCCACGACGAAGGTGATGATCTTCGGGCCACCGTCCACGGTGATGACAACGTGGTGGAGCGTGTCGGGTTTCAATAAGCCCTTGTCGCTATTCCACGATGATTCGCTGCGGCCGTCGTTGAGGATGATGCGGACCGCGCCGGTGGTCGTGGTCGAGACGAGGATGCCTTTGCCGTTCGCATCGCGGCTGTCGAGGAGGTTCAGATTGGTCTTGAGCGACTCGGCTTTCAGCCAGAAGTCGAGGCTGAAGCCGGCGCGCACGTCCTTGCCGCCGTGGTCGGCCCGCTTGGTGTCGCGGAAGTTCAACCCCGGCAACGTGGGCATCGGCGCAGTCTTTGGCATCGGTTTGCCGGCGGGGAGGTTGAGCGACAGGCCGTTGGTGGCGACACGGCGGTTGTCCCACTGGTTGAACAGTCCGTCGAGCAGCGGCTTCGGGATTTCGTGGACGCGGCCAACGTTCTTCTGCGTCTCGGTGACGTAGAACTTGCCGCCGTCCTCGACGAGGTCGGGATAGCTCATGCGAATGAACGGGTCGTCGTCGTAGATCAGAATCTCCGGCTGCGACCATGCGATGCACTTGCCTTGCGGCGTGTCCACCTCGCGGCCGGCCATGAGCCACGCCGGGTTGCGGTCGTCGTAAGGACTGCCGGTGCGCCCGCTGAAATCCGCCGCCATCTTGCCGATGAACGGCCCGCCGTGGTTGTGGAACCAGTAGAGGAACTTCCCGTTGGAGCAGCTCCACGCGAAGTTGGCCGCGCGAGGGTGCTTCACGCGCCGGCCGCCGGGCGTGTAGGTCTTGTAAGCGGGCGGCGTCCACTTGTGGCCGCCGTCGCGGCTGTAGGCGGTGGTGGGCCAGCCGTCCACGGTGCGATAAACGCAGTAGAGCGAGCCGTCGCTGAGTTTGACGATGCTCTGCTCCTCCGCGACGCGGCCGCCACCGGCCGGCGTGCGCAGGCCGATGTCGCCATCGGGCAGCGTCTCGAACGTGATCTTCTCCGGGTCGCGCTCGGTGAGGATGTTCTTGCTCTTGAAGAACGCGCCCTCCGACTGCGCGAAAAAGCCGTTGCCCATCGCGCCGACCTTGTGCATCACCATGATCGCGGCGTCGCCGAGGATCAGCGGCCGGCCGACGTTCCAGAAGAAGCGCAGTTTGCCGCCATAGACGTTGTTGCGGTCGCACTCAAACTCGCGCAGCGGCACGTCGTAGCGTTTCGCCGACCACGAGCAGCCGTGGTCGTCGCTGTATTTGAAGACGTAATGGCCGAGCGAGTCCACGCGCTTATAGACGCCCTTGTCCTCGCGCTTCACTTCGGCAACGCGGTCGGTGTTATGGTTGTAGAAGGCGTAGATGCGGCCGCCGGGCACCTTGAGCAGCACGGCGTAGCTCGCCTCCGGGCCGTCGGCTGGCTCAATGGGCACGATTTTCTCCCACGTCCGGCCCTGGTCGGTGCTGCGCATGGAGACGACATGCTGACCGCCCGCGCCCTCGACGCCGATGCCGGTGGTCATCACGCACAGCCACGCACCGTCGTCGGTCTTCACGATGTAAGGTTGGTCGGCGTAGCCCTCGCTGGGGATGTTCCGGCCGTTGCTGATGTGGCGCGGGTCGGCGATGGCCGGAGAGGTTGCGGGCGCCTTCGTCTGCTCGGCGGCGTCAGCAACGGCCTGCCAGGCGCACGTGGAGAGGACAGCGAGAATCAGGTGGGAGAGTTTCATGGCTTGAAGTGGGTTGCGGGGTTGATTCGGGCGCCTTTTCTATGCGACAAGAACCGCCGTGGCAAGCCTGCCGATAACGGCGCGGGTGTTGACGAAGGTCAACACATGGCTCGGGCCGGTTGCTACACTGCGAGCCGTTGCCATCCAAGGAAAAGAGTAATGCCATGAGACAACTGTTCCCTCTGACCCTCGTGCTGTCCGGTGTCTTGATTGCCGGCGCGCCCGCCAGCCGCGCCGTGGACGCCGTCGCGGCCACCAGCAAACCGGCGGCGATGGCCGAGGCGAAACCGGCCGCGCCCGCCAACCCGCTGAGTTTCTTCGACGGCAGGCTCGTGTTCGACGTGCAGGAGCGGTTGCGGCTGGAGTATCGCGACAACAACGTCACCTTCAACGACAACCAGCCGGGCGATGAGGATTTCTGGCTGTTGCACCGCTTCCGCGCCGGCGTGCTCGGCCAGCCGCTGGACTGGCTGAAGCTCTACGGCCAGATGCAGGACTCGCGCGAGATGGGTTCGGAACGATTCCCCGCGCCGCCGTTGGGCAACGCCAACCTGGAGGAAGACACGGTGGACTGGCGGCAGGCGTGGATCGAGCTGGGCAACTACAAGGAGTTCCCCGTCAGCTTCAAGATCGGCCGTCAGGAGCTGGCCTACGGCGACGAGCGGCTCGTCGGCACGTTCGACTGGAACAACGTCGGCCGCACGTTCGACGCCGCCAGGCTGCGCTGGCAGGGCGGGAAGTTCTGGGTGGACCTCTTCGCCGCCAACGTCGTCGGCAACAACATCGCCTATGGCCGCGACGACTCCCTCAACGACGTTGCCGACTGGGCCGACGACCTCTTCGGCATTTACGGCCAGTGCAGCGCGCTGGATTTCCAGATCATGGAACTCTACGGCATCCTCCGCGACAAGACCGAAGCGACCTTCGACGGCCCGGCCCGCGAGATCTGGACCTTCGGCGCGCGCATCAAGTCCACGCCGAAACTCGGCCCGTGGGATTACTACATGGAAGCGGCCTACCAGATCGGGCACATTGACGGCCCCGGCCTCAGCGCCACGCAGGGCGTCGCGCGCCGGTTTGGCGAGAACAGCCTCAAACTCCGCATTCCCCACCAAGCGCTCGCGGCGCTCGTGGGCGTCGGCTACACGGTCCCGGAGGTGGACTGGAAGCCGCGCGTCGGCTTCGAATACAACTACGCCACCGGCGACAGCGACCCGGCCGACGGCCGCAACGAAACCTTCGACAACCTCTTCCCGACCAACCACAAGTTCTACGGCTACATGGACTTCTTCGCGTGGAAGAACGTCCACAACCCGCGGCTGATGTTCACCACCCAGCCGGCCAAGACCGTCACCACCCAGCTTGATTTCCACATGTTCTGGCTCGCCGAGGAGAAGGACCTCTGGTATCGCGCCAACAGCGCGCCGATCGGCGTGCCTGCGCGCCGCAACGTCGTCGGCAACGCCAGCAGCTTCGTCGGCTCCGAGGTGGACCTCAGCGCGACGTGGGCGGTCACCAAGAACATCAAGGTCCTCGGCGGCTACTCGCACTTCTTCCGCGGCGGCTACGTCCGCGACACCGCCGCCGGTCTGAACAACGGCAGCGACGACGCCGAGTTGGTCTATCTGCAGACGATGGTGAGTTTCTGAGCGACCCGGCGCGCGTCACGCGCGAGGCGGCAGCTTCTCCAGCCGGTCCAGTTCATCGAGGACCTGGCTGATGGCCGTCGGCGCGTTGCCGACGAAACGGTTGTTGACCGCGACGAAGGCCTTCGCTTTCGGCGAGCGCTCGATGGCCGCCCGCACCACTCCCGCCACGTCCCGCACGCCCTCCGGATACGGGTCGCGGACTTCGCTGTAAGGCTGGAACATCCGCACCGCCTCCTCATAGGCGCGGCCCGGCCGCAACAGCGCGCGCACGACGATGAAGCCGGCCGTGAAAGCGTCCGCGAACTTCAATTGCCCGCCGACGGCCGGCATTCGTGTCCACGAGTTGAAGACGTGCGCCACGCGATGCCGCCGCAGGCAGGCAAAATAATCCGGCCCCAACAGGCTCTCCGTGCGGACTTCGACACCGTAGCGGAACGTGTCCGGCAGCTCGCCGAGGAAACCGTCGAGCTTCTCCAGAAACTCCGCGTTGCCCGTCGGCGTCGCGCGATGGAACTGCGGGAACTCGAACGCCACGTAGCCGACCTGCCCGCGATGCGGCGCGAGCCGGTCGAGGAAGTCCGACTTCAGCAGCGCCGGGTCGAGGAAATGCTCGTTGGGCTGGCCCGCCTTCATGCCGTAGCGCTCCAAGTCGGCGAACCGCGGCGCGGTGATCATCTCCGGCGCCTTGAAGCCGAACTGGAACGTCGCCGGCACCTGCGCGAAGAGCCGTTCCCAGAACTGCGGCGAGTAGAACGAGTAGAACGAGAAGTCGCCGCACACGGTCGGAAACGTTTCGGCGTATTCGGCGAGACACTCGCGCTCGAAGCGCGGCTTCGAGAACCGGCCGCGCGTGGCGTAGCGCTCGCTCGAATAGACCTGCCCGAGCCAGCCTTCGTATTTCCACGACGACGTGCCGAAGAATACGCCGCGCTCCGCCCAGCCGCGCACCCGCGCCGCGAGCGTGTCGAACGGCGGCGCCCGCCTCTCGCCGCCGCCGGGCAGATTCAATTGTTGGTTGGACGACATCGCGCCGGCCGCGCTTGCGGCCGCAGATGCATATTGGATGACGCGGGCGGCCCGTCAAGCGCAGGATGCCCCCCACCCGCCACAATCCGAACAGTTTTAGTCGGATAATCCACCTGATTTTCCCGGCGCGACGCTTACATTCCCCGCGCGCATGAACCGGATAACGTCCCTGCTGCTCCTCGCCAGCCTGTTCGGTGCCAGTGCCTCCGCCATCGCCGCGCTCACGTCGGAGCAGATTGCCCGGTTGCCCCAGCCCGCGGCGCGGCGCGTGGAGTTCAGCAAGGACATCAAGCCGATCCTCCAAGGCACCTGCGCGCAATGCCACGGCCGCGGCAAGAGCAAGGGCGGCTTGCGCATTGACACGCGCGAGACCTTCATCAAGGGCGGCGAGACCGGCCCCGCTGCCGTCCCCGGCGACAGCGCGAAGAGCCTCGTCGTCGAACTGGTGTCCGGCTTCAACCCCGACATGGTGATGCCGCAGAAAGGCTCGAAGCTGAAGCCGGAGCAGGTCGCCCTGCTGCGCGCGTGGATTGACCAGGGGCTTCCGTGGGACAAGGACGTTTTCTTCGGCAAGATCGAGCCGCTCAACCTCAAGCCGCGCCGGCCCGCTGTGCCGTCCGCGGCGAAAGGCTCCGGCCTCACCAACCCGGTGGATTTGCTGCTCCAGCCGTATTTCGCCGCGCACAAAACCAAGCCGACGAAGGTCGTGGACGACCGCGCGTTTGCCCGGCGCGTTTTTCTGGACATCATCGGCGTGCTGCCGGCGCCGGAGGAACTCGTGTCGTTCGCCGCCGACAAGGACCCGCGCAAGCGCGAACGGCTTGTCGCACGCCTGCTCGCCGACAACGAACGCTACGCGGCGCACTGGCTCACGTTCTGGAACGACGCGCTCCGCAACGATTACCGCGGCACGGGCTACATTGATGGCGGCCGCAAGCAGATCACCGCGTGGCTCTGGCGCGCGCTGCACGACAACCTCCCCTACGACCGGTTCGTCGCCCAACTCGTCAACCCGGCGCCCGACGCCGAGGGGTTCACCAAGGGCATTGTCTGGCGCGGCGTGGTCAACGCCAGCCAGACGCCGCAGATGCAGGCCGCGCAGAACATCGGCCAGGTCTTCATGGGCGCGAACCTCAAGTGCGCCTCCTGCCACGACAGCTTCGTCAGCGACTGGACGCTCGCCGACTCTTACGGGCTGGCGGGCGTTTATGCCGACGGCCCGCTGGAGATCGCCAAGTGTGACAAGCCCACCGGCCAGCAGGCGACCGCGCGGTTCCTCTATCCCGAACTCGGCGCGATGGACCCCGCCGCGCCGAAGGCCGAGCGTGTGCGGCGGCTCGCCGAGATCATCACCTGCAAGGAGAACGGCCGGCTCACGCGCACGATCGTGAACCGGCTCTGGGCGAAGTTCATGGGCCGCGGCCTCGTCGAGCCAGTGGACGAAATGGACGGCAAATCCTGGAACGCCGACCTGCTCGACTGGCTCGCCAGCGACCTCGTGGACAACGGCTACGACCTCAAGAAGACCCTCGCGCGCATCGTCACCTCGCGCGCCTACCAGTTGCCGGCCGTCGGCGGCAGCGAGCGGACCGCGAAGGACTACGTCTTCCGCGGCCCGGTCGTGCGCCGCATGACGGCCGAGCAGTTCCGCGACGCGATCACGTTGCTGACGGGCATCGGCCAAGCGAAGCCGGACGCGAAGGTTCAGTTGCCCGCCGGCGTCGCCAGCAACATCGCCGTCCGCGCGTCGCTGCTCGCCGCCGACCCGCTGACCACCGCGCTCGGCCGGCCCAACCGCGAGCAAGTCGTCACGTCGCGCCCGTCCGCGGCGACCACGTTGCAGGCGCTGGAGCTGACCAACGGCAACACGCTCGCCGACGCGCTCAAGCGCGGCGCGGAGAAGTTGATGGGTGGGGGTGTGGGAGGACGGGAGGATGGGAGAGAGTTGATTGACCAGCTTTACCTCCGCGCCCTCGGCCGCAAACCAACCGCAGACGAGCTGCGGCTGGCACAGGGCTTTGTCGGCAAGCCGCTGCGCGCACAAGGCGTCGAGGATTTGCTCTGGGCGATGACGATGCTGCCGGAGTTCCAGTTGATCTATTGAGGAACGAGATGAAAGCCGCCAGTCAATTGACGCGCCGTGATTTCCTGAAGACCGCCAGCGCTGCCACGCTCAGCGCGCTCGCGGCAGGCCGCGCGCGCCAGGTCCGCGCGAACGACGCGGAGGAGAAGATCAAGCCGACCGCCCACACAGTCATCGTGCTCTGGCTCGCCGGCGGCGTGGCGCACACGGAGACGTTCGACCCGAAACGCTACACGCCGTTCGAGAAGGGCCTGAAGCCCGAGCAGGTGCTCAGCACGTTCCCGGCGATTGACACCGCCGTGGACCCCATCAAGCTCACGCAAGGCTTCGAGCGGCTCGCGAAGGTGATGGACCGCGGCGCGCTCATCCGCAGCTACACCGCGGGCGACCTCGGCTTCATCCTGCACTCGCGCCACCAGTTCCACTGGCACACCGGCTATGCGCCGCCGCAGACCGTCGCCTGCCCGCATATCGGCTCGGTCATCGCGCGCACGCTCGGCCCGCTCAACCCCGCCGTGCCGGCGTTCATTGACATCGGCCAGCGGTTCGATGTCGGCGAGGGCGAGGAACTGAAGGCGTTCCACACGGCCGGCTTTCTCGGCAGTGAATACGGCCCGTTCCTCATCCCGCATCCCAACCAGGCCGCCGAGAGCGTCCGGCCGCCGGCAGGCATGACGCCCGGCCGGTTCGAGGACCGGAACAAGTTTTACAGGAAACTCGCCGCGGCCTCGCCGGTCGGCCGCCACGGCAGCGAGTATCAGCGCGAGTCGCTCGCGCGCTCGATGGACAACGCGCACCGGCTGTTGAGTTCGCCCGCGGCGAAGGCGTTCGATCTCTCGCTGGAGCCGCGCGAGTCGGTGCAGAAGTATCTGCCGGAAGGCTTCGACGCGGCGAAGCTCTCCGCGGCCCAGGTGCGCGACGGTTCCTACGAGGCGCAGACGGTGGGGCGGTTCGGCCTCGGCTGCCTGCTGGCGCGGCGGCTCGCCGAGGTCGGCGCGCGGTTCATCGAGGTCACCAGCGAATACATCCCGTTCCTGAACTGGGACACGCACGAGCACGGCCACACGCGGATGGTGGCGATGAAGCAGCAGGTGGACGGGCCGATCTCACAGCTCGTGCTCGACCTCGAAGCGCGCGGCCTGCTCGACCGCACGTTGATCGTCGTCGCGAGCGAATTCAGCCGTGACATGCTGGTCGAGGGCAAGCCGGACAATATAGTCAAGCATCAGGTGCAGGTGCCCGACACGATCACCGACATCAAGCACTACGGCATGCACCGGCATTTCACCGACGCCGGCGGCGTGCTGCTCTTCGGCGGCGGCATCAAGCGCGGCCATCTCCACGGCGTCACCGCCGACGAGCGCCCGTGCCGGACGCTCAAGGACCGCGTCGTCATCGAGGACCTGCACGCCACGATCTACCGCGCGATGGGCATCTCGCCAAAGCTCGCCTACGAGATCGAGCAGCGGCCGTTCTATGTCACGCGCGACGGGCTGGGCAAACCGATCCTGAGCCTGTTCGCATAGGCGGCGCTGTTGGGCCGTTCAATCCGCTGGCGGGTTTTTCAGCGGCCTGCTAGAGTCGCGCCGCTTTATGCCTGAAGTAAACAGGGGGTTACAAGCAGTGGACGTGTTGGAGCCACCTGCGCCGGCACGCGGCACGGTCGCGCCGCCTCCCCAGCCCGCCGCTCCGGCCCGCGCGCCCGCGCGCACCGGCTGGCTCGCGGTCCTGGTCGCCCTCGCGGCCCTATTGACCTACGCCAACTCGCTGGGCAACTACTTCCTCATTGACGACTTCTGGCACCTCGACAAGGCCGCGCGCACGCCGTGGTCGCAAGTGCTCCAGCCGTGGGAATACAGCGGCGAGGACTTCAAGGCCTACTGGTCCAACGAGCAACGGCTGCGCGGCATCCGCGGCGAGGGGTTTTTCCGGCCGGTGGTCACGGTCATCTACAAACTGGCGGGCGCGCTCTTCGGCGTTCAGGCGTGGGGCTATCACCTGATCAACATCCTCCTCCACGCGCTGGCCTCGATGGCGGCGTTTGCCATCGCGCGGCTGCTGTTCCGGCGGCGCTGGGTCGCGGTGGCGGCCGGCCTGTTCTTCGCAACGCATCCGAGCCACGCCGAGACGGTGCAGTGGGTCGCCGCCAACGCCGACGCGGCGATGGGTTGTTTCTTCCTGACGGCGTTCGCAGCGTTCGGCTGGTGGCTGCGCCAGCGCCGGCCGTGGCAATACGCCGCCGCGCTGGCCGCGTTCGCGCTCGCCCTTGGCGCAAAGGAGTCCGCCGTCATGTTGCCGGCGGTGCTGCTGGCCTTCGAGTTCTACCGCGCCCGCAGGGAAAACCTGCCGCGTCCGGGCTGGCGCGCGCTGGCGGCGCGGCACGCCGCGCTCTGGGCGCTGGCGGCTGGCTACCTGGCGATGCACTTCCGCGCGTTCGCCGGCATCTCGGCGATGAACGAGGGCGGCCAGTATATGCACAGCCCGTTCTCGCCGGACTTCGTGCCGTTCGTGCTCTTCAACCTCAGCTACGAGATGCTGCACCTGCTGGTGCCGTTCCCGCTGTTCCCGATTGACCCGACCGAGTTCATCGGCGAAGCCGGCTGGTGGCCTGTGACGCTGACGGGCGCGGCCATCCTCGGCGGCATCTGGTGGCTCGACCGCCGGTTTGTCGGGCGCGGGCGCGGGGCGAGTTTCTTTCCGCTGTTCGCGATGTTGACGCTGGCGCCGACGTTCCCGATCCTGGTGGCGCAACGCTTCCTTTACGTGCCGTCGCTTGGCTTCTGCCTGATGCTCGGCGCGGTGCTGGAGCGCGCGGCCGGGGCGCGGTGGTTTGAGCGGCGCTGGGCGTGGCGCTGGCCGCGGCTGAGCAACCGCGGCTGGGTCTTCGCGGCCGTCAGCGCCGTCGTCGCGGGCTACGCAGCGGCGTCGGTGTTCCTGAACTTCATGTGGGGCTTCCCGAGCAACCTGGTGCGGCGTCAGATCGCGGCCATCCAGCGCGAAGTGCCCGCGCCGGCGCGCGGCTCGACGCTCTGCCTGCTGAACCTCTGGCCGCCGGCGTTCGGGATGGAGTTCATGCTGCCGCTGGCCTATGGCGACCCGACGCTCGACGTGCAGGTGCTGACGGTCCAGCCGAAGATCCTGCCGCTGGACTCTGAAGAGCCGCCGGGGCCGCTCGTCCGATTTTTCCACAAATGCCTGCCCGACCACGTCGGCGCGACGACAATCCATGCGCGCTGGGACGGGCCGGCGAGCTTGCGGGTCAACATCGAAGGTGGAAGGTTCATGCGCAGCCTGATCGAGGAGATCTATCCGGTGGCGGCCGCAGTCCAGAAGACCGGCGCGAAGGTGGAGACGGCGCGGTTCACCGCCGAGGTGGCGCGGGCCGACGCGGCCGGCGTGCAGGAGTTGGCGTTCCGGTTCCGCGACGGCGAGCGGCCGGTGGTGCTGGACTTGCGCAACGAAAAGGTGGCGCGCGTGCGATGAAGCAACTGGTGACCAACGGCGACGACTTCGGCTACGCGCGTTCGATGAACGACGCGATCCTCCGCGCCCACAAGCACGGTCTCCTGACCAGCGCCAGCCTGATGCCGTGCGGTTTCGACTTCGACCACGCCGTGGACCTCGCCCGCCATACGCCCACGCTCAGCGTCGGCGTGCATCTCTGCCTGCTGCAGGCGCGCGCGATCCTGCCGCACGCGGAGATCCCCGCGATCACCGACGCCGCGGGCGATTTCCACAACAACCCGCTCCTCGCGGGAGTGAAGTGGTTTCTCATCCCCGGCGTCGCCCGCCAGATCGAGCGCGAGCTGCGGGCGCAGATGGACAAGTTTCTGGCCACCGGCCTGCGCCCGTCGCACATCAACACCCACATGCACTTGCATGCGCATCCAGTGGTGTTCCCCCTCATCGCCAAACTCGGTCAGGAGCACGGCATCCGCTTCCTGCGCGTGCCACGCGAGGGTCTCTCGTCGCTGTTCCTCGACCGGAGGTTTTTCAAGCAAAAGCTGGCGCGGCTGGTGTTCTTCTGGCTGCTGACCATCGGCCTGCGCAAGAAGATCGCCCGCGCCGGCTTCCGCTCGCCTGACGCAATCCACGGCCTGCTCCAGACCGGCCACCTCGACGAAGACTACCTCACGCGCGCGCTCTGCCATCTCCAAGACGGCGTCACGGAAATCTATTTCCATCCGGGCCACGACAACGACCCGGTCCTCCATCGCTGGCAGCCCGAATACAACCACGCCGGTGAGGCCGCCGCGCTGCTCAGCCCGAAGCTCAAGCGCCTCATCCGCGACCTCGGCATCCGCCTGACCTACTTCGAGGCGGCGATTGACGAACCGCTTGCCGGACACGATGCGAAGCCGCTGCCGTCCAGCGAGGCGGGATCAGTTGACGTGGCGGGCGGAAAGCATGGCGGGTGAAGCCCGAAGTTCGAAACTCGAAATCCGAAACAAGTCCCAAAGCTCAAACGAGAACACTCACCTTATGCGAGCGCCCCGTTTTACTGATTTCATCTTCCCGATTGGAGTTTGTTTCGGGTTTCGGGTTTCGGATTTCTGCTCAAGATGCAGTCTTGAGCGGAGACATGCTGATCAACGGCTGCCGCGGCTGCGCAGGACGCTCTTGAGGGCGATCAACACCTTCTTCCACGTCGGCAGCGACACGCGCCGCGCGAACACGTCGAAGCCGGTGTGCTCGATCTTCTTCAGCAGCCCGTGGTAGATCTCCAGCAACGCCACCAGCGCCTCGCGGCTGTCGGCGTGGATCATGTGCAGCAGCGGGCGGGCCTTCTCGTAGTAGTCGTGCGCCCGCTGCGACTCGAACCGCATCAGGTCCACGAACGCCGGCGGCGGCTGCGCGGAGAGGATTTGCTCCTCCGTGACACCGAACCGCCGCAGGTCCTCCAGCGGCAGGTAAATCCGGCCCATCTGCGCGTCCTCGCGCACGTCGCGCAGGATGTTGGTGAGCTGGAACGCGATGCCGCACTCCTCGGCGTGCTGCTCGGCGGCTTTGTCGGCGAACCCGAAGATGTGGATCACCGACAACCCGACGCACGACGCTACGCGGTAGCAGTAGCGGTAGAGGTCCTCGAACGTCTCGTAGCGTTTCACATCGAGGTCCATCTCCGCGCCGGTGATCAGGTCGGCGAAATACTCCTTCGGGATGCTGTAGCGCTTCACCGTGTCGGCGAACGCGGGCAGCATCGCGTTGGCCGATGACGCGCCGGGCTGGTCGGCCGGCAGGAGCGACGCGCCGGCCGTGCCTGCATAGGCCGCGTCGAGCACGGCGCGCCAGCGGTGAAGGTTCGCGCGCGCCGCCTCCACGCTGGAAGCGTCGTCGCTGAGGTCGTCGCAATAGCGGAAGAAGGCGTAGATGGCGCACATCGCGCCGCGCTTCTCCTTCGGCAGCGCGAAGAACGAGTAGTAAAAGTTCTTCGCCCGCGTCTTGGCCACGCGCTGGCAGTGCCGATATGAATGTTCGAGCAAGCTCATCTCCGGTGAGTGGCGGGTTTGTAACAGGCGCTGGCGTCCAAGTCAAACCGGCGTCTCAAGATGCCAAATCTATTGAGTGGCTGCAATGCGTGCGCGACGGCGTCATCGCCCGGAAGATCGCCGCCCGCAGTGCAGGCCTTGCCACGGCCCGTGCCGCCGCTATGCTTTCTGCTGTTCCTTGGCCCAGGTGTCCTTGAGCGTGATGGTGCGGTTGAAGACCGGGCGGGCGGGCTGGGTATCCGGGTCCAGCGCGAAATAGCCGAGCCGCTCGAACTGATAACGTTCGCCGGCTGAGGCTTTCGCCAGCGACGGCTCCAGCTTGGCGGTGACAACTTCAAGCGAGTGCGGGTTGATGTGTTTCTTGAAGTCGCCCTCCGCGTCAGGCTCCGACACCGTAAATAGCCGGTCGTAGAGCCGCACTTCGGCCTCGAAGGCGTGCGCGGCGCTGACCCAGTGGATGGTGCCTTTGACTTTGCGGTTCGCGGTGGGGCCGCCGAGCTTGCTGCCGAGGTCGGCCGTGCAGCGCAGCTCGACGATGTTGCCGGCGGCGTCCTTCACCACCTCGTCGCACTTGATGACGTAGGCGTATTTCAGCCGCACTTCGCCGCCGGGCCGCAACCGGAAATACTTCGGCGGCGGTGTCTCCATGAAATCATCACGCTCGATGCAAACCGTGCGGCCGAACGGGACGTGCCGCTTGCCGGCGGCCGGGTCTTCGGGATTGTTGACGGCGTCGAACTGCTCGACGTGGTTCTCCGGCAGATTGGTAATAACGACCTTGAGGGGCCGCAGGACGCCGAGCCGGCGCTGCGCGTGTTGGTTGAGGTCGGTGCGGATGACGTGCTCGAGCACCGCCACGTCGGTGATGCCGTTGTATTTCGTGACGCCGATGTTGTAGGCGAACTGGCGCAATGCGCGCGCCGGCACGCCGCGGCGGCGGATGCCGCTGATGGTGGGCATGCGCGGATCGTCCCAGCCGGTCACGATCTTCTCGTTCACGAGCTGGAGCAGCTTGCGCTTGCTCATGATGGTGTAGCCGACGCTGAGGCGCGCAAACTCGAACTGGTGAGGCAACGGCCGCGGCAGGCCGAGGTTTTCCAGGATCCAGTCGTAGAGCGGCCGGTGGACCTCGAACTCCAGCGTGCAGATGGAGTGCGTGATGCCCTCGATGTAGTCGCTCAGGCAATGGGCGAAGTCATACATCGGATAGATGCACCACGCGTTGCCGGTGTGATGATGCTCGGCGTGGCGGATGCGGTAGATCACCGGATCGCGCATCCAGATGTTGGGCGAGAGCATGTCAATCTTCGCCCGGAGCGTGCGCGTGCCGTCGGGGAACTCGCCCGCGCGCATCCGCTGGAACAGGTCGAGGCTCTCCTCGATGGAGCGGTCGCGATAATGGCTTTGCTCTGACTGCTTATCCGGCGCGCCGCGCATCTTGTCCACTTCCTCGGCGGTGTGGTCGCAGACGTAGGCCTTGCCTTTCTTGACGAGCTGGAGCGCGTATTCGTAGATCTGGTCGAAGTAGTCGGAGGCGTAGAACGGCTCGACGGCAGTTGTGGATGACTCGGCAGGGCCGAGGTAGAAGTCGGGTTTGGCATCCACGGTGATGGTGTCAGGCGTTTTGCCCTTCGGTTTCAGGCCGAGCCGGTCATCAGCCCAGCCGGCGATGAGCCAGTTCACGTCCTGCTGGATGGACTCGACGTATTCGACGTCCTCCTTGGTCGGGTTGGTGTCGTCCATGCGCAGGTTGCACTGGCCTTGAAACTCGCGCGCGATGCCGAAGTTCAGGCAGATGCTCTTGGCGTGGCCGATGTGCAGGTAGCCGTTCGGCTCCGGCGGGAAGCGCGTGACGATCTTCTTGTATTTGCCGGCGGCGACGTCCGCCTTGACGATGTCGCGGATAAAGTCGGACGGCGCCGGCGCACTCTCGGCGCCCGCAGGCGATGGATGGGTCGGATTTGCCATGCCGCATTTCTAGCGGGAGAGCGGCGCGGATGCAAACCGCAAACCGCATCCCCGCTTGCTTCGGCGAGAGGCAGCCTGATAGATTGCGCGGCCCAATGTCCAGCATCCGTGTCCGATTTGCGCCGTCGCCAACCGGGTTCCTCCATGTCGGAGGAGCGCGGACGGCGCTCTTTAATTATCTATATGCGCGGCACACGGGCGGGACATTTGTGCTGCGCATCGAGGACACCGACGAGGCCCGCCACGTCGAGGAGGCCGTCCAGGTCATCCTCGACGGCCTGCGCTGGCTCGGACTCGACTGGGACGAAGGGCCGGAGAAGGGCGGCAATTACGGGCCGTATTTCCAGAGCCAGCGGAAGGACATCTACCGCCGCTACGTGCAGGAACTGATCAAGCGCAAAGCAGCCTACGAGTTCGAGGACAAGGAGAAAGGCGGCACAGTCGTGAAGTTCCGCATGACGCGCGAGCCGATCACGGTGCCCGACCTCATCTGCGGCAATGTCACCCGCGCCCCGAACGAGACCGAGATGGCCGATCCCGATTTCGTCATCGTGCGCAGCGACGGCGTGCCGGTTTTCCACCTCGTCAACGTCGTGGACGATCTGGAGATGAAGATCACCCACGTCATCCGTGGCGAGGACCATCTTTCCAACACGCCGAAGCACATCGCGCTCTACCGCGCGCTCGGCGTCGAGCCGCCGAAGTTCGCCCACATCCCGCTCATCCTGAACCCGACCGGCTCGAAGATGAGCAAGAGCGACAAGGGCGCCGCGCTGCACGAATACATGAACGCCGGCTACGCACCGGAGGCGGTGCGAAATTTCCTCACGCTGCTCGGCTGGTCGCCGAAGACGGACGTGGAACTGCTCACGCTGGCCGAGACGGTAGCGAAGTTTGACCTGCCGCAAGTCCAGCGTCACAACGCGCGCTTCGACCATGAGAAGCTCCACTGGATGCAGGGCCAATACATGATGAAGCTGCTGCCGGAACGTTATGCCGAACTCGGCAAACCGTTCCTCGCGAAGGCGGGTCTGATCGAGGGCCAGCCGGAAGATTACGTCCGTCGCGTGCTCGCCATCGTGCAGGGCAAGCCGAAGCTGTTCAGCGAAGTGCCGGAGTGGACGACGTGCTTCTTCCGCGACGATTTCGCCGCCGACGCGGAGGCCGTGACGAAGACCTTTGCAGGCCAGCCGGGCAATTTCGAGTTGCTCGACAAGCTTCGCGCGGCCTATGCCGCGCTCGGCGAGTGGATGCACCTGGCGCTGGACGCCGCGTTGCGCGAGCTGGCGAAGACGCTCGGCGTGAAGCCCGCCGCGCTCATCCACCCGTGCCGCGTCGCCGTCAGCGGCAAGGCCATCGGGCCGAGCCTGTTTCACATGCTGGAGGTGCTGGGCCGCGACCGCGTCCTGGCGCGGCTCGCCGGCGCACGCGAACGATTCAAGATGTGATGACTGTCCCCTGACCCCTGACCCCTGCTTCATGATCACGCTCGCCACCAAAATCACCATCCTCCGCATCCTGCTGGTGCCGGTGTGCGCGTCGCAGATCATGTATTACTCCGCCGGCCACGCGGACTGGCACCGGCTGCTGGCGTTCTGGATTTTCGCGGTCGCCGCGATCAGCGACGGCGTGGACGGTTTCATCGCGCGCCAGTTCAACCAGCAGTCGCAGCTCGGCCGCGTGCTCGATCCGCTTGCCGACAAGTTGCTGTTGATAACCATCGTGGTCCTGTTGGCGGTCAATCCGGGGGGCGCGTTTCCGAAGCTGCCGCTATGGTTCCCCATCCTGGTCGTCAGCCGCGACGTGTTGCTCATCGCCGGCGCGCTCCTGATTCACGTCATCGTCGGCGAGGTCAAGGTCAAGCCCCGCATCGTCAGCAAGATCGCCACCCTTTTCCAGATGATCGCGCTCGGCTGCGTGATGCTGAAGATGGAACCGGCCTCGATGGCCGTGCTGCTCTACGCCGCCGGGTTCTTCACCGCCGTCTCGTTCATCTGGTATCTCTTCGACGGCGCCAAGCAGTTGAACAGCGTCGTGAATCTGAAACTCTAGCCGCGTCCAATGCTCCCCGTCATCGCCATCGTCGGCCGGCCCAACGTCGGCAAAAGCGCGCTGTTCAACCGCATCGTCGGCAAGCGCATCGCCATCGTCCACGACCAGCCGGGCATCACCCGCGACCGCATCGCCGCCGAGGCCGAGCATCGCGGCGTGCCGTTCACGCTGCTCGACACCGGCGGCATCGGCCTGCTCCGCGGCGAACAGACCCACGACGAGATCATTGGCGCGATGCGCCACCAGGCCGACATCGCCATCGCCGACGCCACGCTCATCCTCCTCGTCGTGGACTCGCGCGACGGCGTCGTCCCGCTCGACCACGAAGTCGCCAAGCTTCTCCGCGAGAGCGGCAAAGCGATCTTCCTCGCGGTCAACAAGGTGGACAACCTCCAGCAGGAGAACCTGCTGGCCGACTTCCTGCAGCTCGGTTTCGAGAAAGTCTTCCCCGTCAGCGCCATCCAGGGCCTCGGCATGGACGAGATGCTGGATGAGGCCATCAAGCGGTTGCCTGCGGCCGTCGAATCAGAAATCAGAAATCAGAAATCCCCTGAAGATTGCAGTCGTCGGCCGGCCCAACGTCGGCAAGTCCTCGCTCATCAACCGCCTCGTCCATGAGGAACGCGTCATCGTCAGCGAAGTCGCCGGCACCACGCGCGATGCCGTGGACGTGCCGTTCACGGCCGAGATCGAGGGGCGGCAGCGCGAGTTCGTGCTGATTGACACCGCCGGCATCCGGCCGACGGGCAAGGTGGACACGTCGGTGGAGTTCTTCAGCGTCCGGCGCGCCGAGCAGAGCATCGAGCGCTGCGAACTGGCCGTGTTGGTGCTCGACGCCTCGATGGGCGTCACCGCGCAGGACAAGAAAATCGGCGGCAAGATCCTCGCCGCCAACAAAGGTTGCATCATCGCCGTCAACAAATGGGATCTCGTCGGCGAAAGGGTGCAGAAGCAGTTCATCGAGCAGCTCCACCACATCCTGTTCTTCCTCGACTTCGCGCCGGTCGTCTTCATCTCCGCCAAGACCGGCATGGCCCTCGGCCGGCTGCTCTCAACCATCCACGCCGTGGACCGCCAGCTTAACCAGGAAGTGCCGACCGCCGTCCTCAACCGCGTGTTGTCCGAAGCGATCCGTTCGCGCCCGTCGCCCAGCAAGTCCGGCCATCAACTCCGGCTCTACTACGCCACCCAGACCGGCACGCGCCCGCCGCGGTTCCTGGTGTTCGTCAACACGCCCGACCTGTTCAGTGACTCGTATCGCAAATACATCTGCGACCGCCTGCGCGCCGCGTTCGGCTTTGAAGGCTGCTCGGTCGTCCTCAGCGCTCGCGCCCGGACGCATACGATCGAGCCAAAGCGCTCGTCCCCGAAACGCACACCTAGCCGCATCGCGCGGGTGCAGGACAAGCAAGAGCATCGGAAGCACCGGCGGCGGTCCTGACGCAACGGATCAGCCCGTTGCAAAACGTTTCCACCTGCCTATAGTGCCGCGCACATGTCGGAAGGCGAATTCATCCTTGTCGAAGGCGCGCGGCAGAACAATCTCAAGGGCCTCGACCTCAAGCTGCCGCTCAACCGCTTCATCGTCGTCACCGGCGTCAGCGGCAGCGGCAAGTCCTCGCTCGCGTTCGACACGCTCTACGCGGAAGGCCAGCGGCGCTACGTCGAGACGTTCTCGCCCTACGCGCGGCAGTTCCTCGACCGCATGGACAAGCCGCGCGTGGACCGCATCGTCGGCATCCCGCCCGCCGTCGCCATTGACCAGACCAACCCCGTCCGCACCTCGCGCAGCACGGTCGGCACGATGACCGAGTTGTGCGACCACGTGAAGCTGCTCTACGCCCGCGCCGCCACGCTCCACTGCCGCGGCTGCGGCAAACCCGTCCGCCGCGACAACGCCGACTTGATCTGGCAGACGCTCACACAGCAGGCCGCCAAACAAGAAGTGCTGGTGACATTCCCCTGTCCCGTGCCGAAATCGTTCAAGGCCGAGGAAGCCCGCGACTTGCTGGCGAAGCAAGGTTTCCAGCGCGCGCTCGTTGAAAGCGAGGTTATCCGGCTCGACGAAAACCCGCGCGCCATCAAACCCGGCACCACGCTCGATGTCGTCGCCGACCGCGTTCGCATCGAGTCGTCCAGCCGCGCCCGCGCCGTCGAAGCGTTGGAGATCGCGCTCAAATACGGCAAAGGCCGCGTCCAAATCCGTTCCCTCAACCCTCAACCCTCAACTTCCAACTTTTCCGCCGACCTTCACTGCCCCGACTGCGACATCCACTATCGCGACCCGTCGCCGAACCTCTTCTCGTTCAACTCACCGCTGGGCGCGTGCGACAAGTGCCGCGGGTTTGGCCGGACCATCGAGATTGACTACGACCGCGTCGTGCCCGACCCAACGCGGACGCTTGCCGGCGGCGCGATCAAGATCTGGCAGAGCGAGAGCTATCGGGAATGCCAGGACGACATGATGGAGTTCGCGCCGCGCGCGGGCTGCCCGACCGATGTGTCATGGCAGCGGCTGCCGGAGAAGTGGAAGCGATGGGTGATTGACGGCGAGGGCCGTTGGGAAGACCGCAAGTGGTATGGCCTGAAACGGTTCTTCGCGTGGCTGGAGACCAAGACCTACAAGATGCACGTCCGCGTGCTGCTCTCGCGCTACCGCGCCTACGTGCCGTGCCCCGATTGCGGCGGCGCGCGGCTGAAGTCGGACGCGCTCTGCTGGCGAATCGGCGGCCTGCCCATCCACCAGCTTTATGCGCAGCCGATTTCGAAGTCGCTCGCATTCTTCGAACGCTTGAAGTTCCCAGGCGCGCTTGATAAGGCCACCGAGTTGCTGCTCGGCGAGATCCGCACGCGACTCCGCTACCTCAACGACGTGGGCCTCGGCTATCTCACGCTCGACCGCCAGTCGCGCACGCTCAGTGGGGGCGAAGTCCAGCGCG
>JACRKA010000096.1 GCA_016219905.1 Verrucomicrobiota bacterium | reverse complement strand
GAGTCTTTCCATAAGCCGGGCAGACGATACCGCACCGCAAAGGCCCAAGTCAACGCAGGCAAGGGCCGGGGGCGCGATTCAAGCCGCCGCTTGCCCTATCGCACGGACGACCGGCGTTTCCGGGCGCGCCCCGCTGCATGGCCCTCCTTGAAATGTGCGGCGCGTTCGGCCAAGCTGCCGCCACAGCCGCCAATCGCTCATGCAACAGACCCCGAAATTTCCCGGCATTGGCCAGGCGATATTGCTCATCGTTGGAGCGCTGGTGTTGATCATCGGCATCGCCGTGCCGGTGGCCCTCGTCGGGCTTGCCCTGAAGCTCAAACTGGTCGAACACCCCGCTGTCATGGGCGGCATCAATCTCGGGGCTTTGGGCATCGCCATCGCCCTTGGCGCATTTCTCGCCCGGTCGCCGCTGCGCGAAGTGTTCCCCTTCGCACCCGTCCGGCTGGCGCTCGTTGTGCCGATGCTTCTCTCCGTGCTGGGCGCGGTGATCTTGCTCTCCGAAGCGGACAACTGCGTCCGCTACTTCTGGCGGCCGCCGGAATGGCTTGCCAACCTCTTCGGCGACCTGACCAACGCCAAGACCAGCTTCTGGGGATCGCTCTTCACGCTGGTCCTCGTGGCGCCAGTGACCGAGGAACTGCTCTTCCGCGGCGTCATCCTTCACGGGTTCCTGAGCCGCTACACCGTGAAAACATCCGTCGTCGTGTCCGCCATCCTCTTTGGTCTGATGCATTTGAATCCGTGGCAGCTCACCTCCGGCATTGGCCTGGGATTGCTGCTGGGCTGGTGGCTCGTGCGGACGCACTCGTTGCTGCCGTGTCTCGCCGGCCACGCCCTGCTGAACAGCATGCCGTTGACCAATCCCCTGCTGCCTTTCCGCATTCCCGGCTTCAACACCGAAGCGCCGGTCTCGAACATCGTCTAGTTCCAGCCGCTGTGGTTCGACCTGGCCGGCCTCGCCCTGTTGATCGCCGGCCTCTGGCTCTTCGCCCGCCTCAGCCGCAAACCAACCGCTGCGGCCTCGTGACCCGCGGAACACAGGAAGACGCGGATTCGTTTCCAACACCCCACTCGCCCGTCTGAGAGTTCCCGCAACTATCGCAGCGGCTTGAGGTGCGTGTGCGGCTCGTAGTCGGGCAACTGGTCCCACGCCAGCTTCTCGTCGGCCGCCGGCACGTAACGCTCCGGCAGGCCAAACTCCTTCAGCACGATGTTCCGCGCCATCGGGATGCCGACCGTCTTGTAAAAGGCCAGATGCCGATTGAAACCCTGCCGTCCGAAGCCGCAGTCGGTGGAGAGGACGAGCTTGTCGGCGGGAATGTGCTTGAGGCAGCGCCGGACCCGGTCCGCGATCACGTTCGGGAAATCCGCCTGAAGCGTCCGGTGGCTGATCACACCCACGGCGATCTTCTTCTTCAACCGGTTCTTGTAGGAGTCGAAGAGATTCAGTTCCTTGAAGTTGTTCTCCGTCGCTTCGATGGTCCACACGTCGCCCTTGAGCCGTTCGAGGTAGATCTCCATCGAGTTCGCGTAGGACTCGTCGGAGAAAACCTTCTGCATGTTCGGGTTGCCCCAGCAGGTGTGAATCCAGACCTCCACGCCGTCGAGTCCGTCCACCTCGCGGTTGAACGCGTCCACGAGGAAGTTCAGCAGCTCCTTCTTCTCCGGGGTGTAGCGCGCCATGAAGTGGAGCGTCGGCTCCTCAACCTGGATAACTTTGCAGCCCGACGCGGCGAGCTGGCGCAGTTCCTTGTTCATCGCCTCGGCCATGTCCCAGATCAGTTGCTTCTTGTCGTCGAGGTCGTAATGCGGCGTGTGGCTGTCGAGGAAGAACGCCAGCACCTGCGCCGAGCAGGTGCCGAACTTCACCGGCTTGCCTCCGGAGGCCGCCGCCTGCTGCGTCATGCGCCAGATCTTGGCGTATTCAAGCGGGTTCTTCGGGTCGTGCTCGACCTTGCCGTCCACGCGCGGCCAGCGCCATGTCTTGTAGATCGAGTCGAGCATCGTGCCGACCGGATACGACAGCAGCGGCGAGCGGGTCTTCTCGGTTTGCAGTTCCTCGTGCTCAAGTCCCTTCCACCGCTGGAGCGGATAATGATGCCACGACCGGCCAGCCACGTCTTCGTCGAGGTGGTAATCGCCCGTCGTGAGGATGTCGAGGCCTGCGCGCGCCTGGTCGGACACGACGATGGCGTGCGCGTCGGAGAACTGCTCGCGAAACCACGGATCCATCATGGCCGTGTCGAGCGGCCGGCCCCACATGTTGACGTTATACCAACGCGGCCGAGGCCAAGAGCCGGTGACGGTGGCGGGGAGCATCAGGTCTTTGGTTGCGGTGAATGCCATGGGGATTCTCCTTTAGCGAACGGTGGGCCATCTCTTGGACAACATGGCGAGACCTCTAGCCCATGAACACGCCTCGCGCAAGTGAAGGCGGGCCGGACTTACTTGCGCTTTCGTGTCCGATACCGCACTGGCGCTTCCTTGACTTCCCCTCCGAGTTCCTCTCTCAACCGTTTGATGGCATAGAGGTCTTTCTCCCGACCCGCCGCGCGCTTGGAGGCGATGATGTGCTCCAGGCTGGCGGTGCGGACGCGCAGGCCGGCAAACTCGACATACTGATGGTCGCGCCAGACCTCATCGAACGACGGGCCGGAGATTTTCGTCATCAGATCCACCAAGGGGCCGCCGTAGGGATCAGAAAAGGTGGTCGTTACTTCGCCGGCGATGAGATTGCCCGCGGCGACATTCGGGAACGACTCCTGCATTCCCAACGCACGGAAGGCCGCTCGCGCCTTGTCGAGGTGCTCCGGCTCTGGGCGCACAAAGAAATCAAAATCATACGAGACAAGCGTGGAGCCATAGGCACCGGCGGCGTTCAATCCCATCCATGCGTAGTCCGCCCCGCTTTCCTCGATCGCCCGCAGGATTTGCTGATAAGTCGCCATCAGCGCGATTCCTTCCCTTGGCGCGCCACTAGCCGGGCGTTTCGCAGCGCGCACAGGCACGCCTGTGTCTCCAAGACACCCAGTGCCCGGTTGGGCAGGCGCCCTTCCCGCGCCGCGCGGAAGATCGGCTCCCACTCCTTCTTCCACGACTCGCGTGGCTGGCGCTTGGTTGTCTTTGCCGGTTGCATGTCGCCGCGACAATACCCGAACCGCAAAAGCCTGTCACGCGCCTTGACGCGCGACCCCGAAATCGGAACACTCCGCGCCTCATGAAACTGTTCCGCTCGCGCTCGCTCTTCGCACTCCTCGGCCTCCTCGTCGTCACCGCCGTTGCCGCGCCGCCGCTGGAGACCAAGCCCGCCGACCCGTTCTTCGCCAAATACCAGCCCCTCAAAGCCTCCGCGCCCGCCGGCCTGCTCCTGAAACCGGGCGACCGGCTCGCCATCTGCGGCGACTCCATCACCGAGCAGAAGATGTATTCGCGCGTCATGGAGACCTACCTGACCGTGTGCGTGCCGGAGTTGCGCGTCACCGTCCGCCAATACGGCTGGAGCGGCGAGCGCGCGCCGGGCTTCCTCGCGCGCATGACCAACGACTGCCTGCGCTTCTCCCCGACCATCGCCACCACCTGCTACGGCATGAACGACCACGAATACCGCCCCTACGAGGAGCGCATCGGCAAGACCTACCGCGAGAAATCCACCGCCATCGTCACCTCGTTCAAGAAAGCCGGCGCGCGCGTCGTGCAAGGCTCGCCCGGCTGCGTCGGCAAAATGCCGCACTGGGTCAAGACCGCCACCGGCACCGTCGAAGACCTGAACCTGAGCCTCTGCCAGCTCCGCAACATCGGCATCGAGATCGCGAAGAAGGAACACGCCGCCTTCGCTGACATCTTCTGGCCCATGCTGACCGCCGGCTTCGACGCGCGCCAGCGATACGCCCCCGACTACGCCATCGCCGGCAAGGACGGCGTCCATCCCGGCTGGGCCGGCCAGCTCGTCATGGCCTACGCCTACCTCAAAGCGATGGGCCTCAACGGCAACCTCGGCACATTCACCGTGGACCTCGCCAGCGGCAAAGCCGCCGCCACCGCCGGCCACAAAGTCGTTTCCGGCAAACCCGGCGAAGTCACCCTCACCAGCAGCCGCTATCCGTTCTGCGCCGACGGCGACGAGAAGAGCGACGGCAGCATGCGCTCCGCGATGACCCTCATCCCGTTCAACCAGCAACTCAACCGCCTGACCCTCGTCGCGAAAAACGGCAAGGCCAAGAGCTACAAAGTCACGTGGGGTGCCGAGACGCGGACCTACACCGCCGCCCAACTCGCTCGCGGCGTGAACCTCGCCGCCGACTTCGCGGTCAACCCGTTCTCCGACGCCTTCAAGAAAGTGGACGACGCCGTGCTCGCGAAGCAGAGCTACGAGACCAAGCAGGTGAAGCAGATTTTCAACGACCTGTTGAAGGGCAAGTTCAAGACCGCCGACGAGATCAAAGACCCGGAGATCAAGGAACTGTTCGCGATGCGCGACAGCGCCGGCAAGCTCGACCGCGATGCCATCGTAAAAGCCACCGAAGCCAAACGCGCCCCGCTGGCCGCCGCCATCAAAGACACCTTCGCCCCCGTGACACACACGATCAAGATTGTGGCGGAGTAGGCGCCTTGGAGTGCGGCGGCTTGACGCCGCCTTCCTGCCGCGAGGCTTGACTCGCGGCATCATCAAACTGCCGAACCAATGGCGGATTAGCTTCGCCCCGTCAAGCCGGGCCGATTTCAAGGCGGCGTCAAGCCGCCGCACTCCACATCAGAAATCATCCTCAACCTTGACCCGTTCGCATCCGAACGACTCCACCTTCTTCCGAAACGACGGATCGGCCTCCTGTAGAAACCAGCGCGCCGAACACCACTCGTATTGCTCCGCCAACGGCACCAGCCGGTGATGCAGCGCGTTGTTATGCACGTAATTCAAACGCGCCAAGTAACTCTTCTCGAATGTCAGGCACGTGTCCCAGTATTGAAACCAGACCTTCCGGCCGCTGCTCGCATCCACCTTGTTCACCTCCGTCGCCGTCTTTGTGTGCAGGTGGCTGATGAACCGTTTCAACGTCGTCGCATCGTCCGGCGCTGTCCCAATCCAGTGATAATGGTTGCTGAACACCGCCCATGCCTGAAGCTGCCAGCCATATTGCCCGGCCAGCATCAGCAGCCAGTCGCGCAACAAGCAGAGCCGCTGCGCATCGCGGAAGAGATGCTCCTTGTGCAGCGTGCCGGCGGTCACCATGTAAGCCGTGTTCGGAACGAAGAGATGAGACGGCCGGTGATGCCAGCGGTGCGGAGAATTGACGGGGTTTGTCGGCTCCATGTCGCGTCCGTGTTTTTGCTCCCGCATTAGTGGGGAGTCAAGCCTTGGAGTGCGGCGGCTTGACGCCGCCTTCCTGCCGCGAGGCTTGACGCGCGGCTTTTTTGAAACTGCCGACCTGATGATGGATGGATTTCGGCCCGTCAAGCCGGG
>JACRKA010000089.1 GCA_016219905.1 Verrucomicrobiota bacterium | reverse complement strand
TGCCGCCGGCTCGGCACAATCTACCAAGCCGGCACGCAGCGCCGTTCGACTGCGTCGTATCGGTTCGCGCGCGACATGGTGCTTCAGGGAAAGATCGGCCGCGTTCACACGGTCGAGAGCCAGGTCTGGTGCGGCGGCACGGTGCCTCACCAGAAACCCGAGCCGGAACCGGCGGGCTGGAACTACGACATGTGGCTCGGCCCTGTGCAGTGGCGTCCCTACGTCGCCGGCCGCGTGCAAAGCCATGGCTGGATGTGTTTCTGGGACACCGGCGAAGGCATGCACACCGACATGGGCACGCATTACACCGACCAGATGCAGTGGGTGCTTGGCACCGACCACACCGGGCCGGTGGAGTTCGAGACCAGCGACATCGTGTGGCCTGACCCGGCGAAGTTCATGAGCGAGACGGCCATCTCCGGCACGTTCCGCTGCCGATACGCCAACGGCATCAAGGGCGTCATCTATCAGCGCGGCGGGTTCAAGGACCGCTACATCCGCTACATCGGCGACGAGGGTTGGATTCAGGTGGACGACGACACGGACGTCGTCACGGCTGAGCCGAAGTCCATCCTGAGCATGAAACAAGCCGGCGGCGCGAGCTGGTCCAACGCTGGCGGCCACATCGGCAACTTCCTCGCTTCCATCCGCAGCCGACGCCCCCCGGACTGCAATCCCGAAGTCGGCCATCGCGCCCAGAGCATCGTTGAGGCGATGACCATCAGCGCCCGGCTCGGCCGCAAACTGAAGTGGAACCCGGTCATGGAGAAGTTCAACGACGAAGACGCCAACCGGATGACGTGGCGCGAGCCGCGCGCGCCGTGGTGTGTATAGAAACTCGAAATCCGAAACCGCGAAAATCGAAAGAATCCCGAAACTCGAATGACGAAACGACTGCCACTCCCGGCTCCAAGGCCAAGACGCACTGTCTTCGACGGCTGCTTTCGAGCCTTCCGACTTCGAGTTTCTTTCGACTTTCGACTTTCGACTTTCGACTTTTCATCGCCATGAACCGACGCCAGTTTCTCAAGCGCGTCTCGACCGCGTTGGCGGCGCCGACGATTCTGCCGGCCTCCGCGCTCGGTCTCAACGGCGCCGTCGCGCCGAGCAACCGCATCGTGTTCGGCTGCATCGGCATCGGCGGCCGCGCGCGGCACGTCATGCCGAGTTTCCTCGCGCAGACCGACATCGTCTTCGCCGCCGTGAGCGATTGCCGCGAGGACCGGCTGAAGTCGGCGAAGGAGTTGATGGACACGCACTACGGCAACAAGGATTGCCGGATGTATCCCGACTTCCAGGAGCTGCTGGCGCAGAAGGACATTGACGCCGTGTTCATCGCCACCGGCGACCGCTGGCACACGACGGCCTCGATCTACGCGGCGCGCGCCGGCAAGGACATGTATTGCGAGAAGCCGATCTCGATGTGCATCAGCGAAGGCCGCAAGCTCGTCGAGGCCTGCCGCCACTACAGCACGATCTATCAGGCGGGCACGCAGCGGCGCTCGACCGCGTCGTATCGCTTCGCCGTCGAAATGGTCCGGCAAGGCCGGATCGGCCGCCTGCACACGGTGGAGATCCAGGTTTGGACCGGCCCGACCGTTCCGCACGACAAGCCCGCGCCGGTCCCCAAAGGCTGGGATTACGACACGTGGCTCGGCCCGGTGCAATGGCGGCCGTTCGTGCCGAAGCGCGTGGACGGCACGAACTGGAATTATTTCTGGGACTTTGGCGAAGGCCCGATCATCGGCATGGGCTGCCACTACACCGACCAGATGCAATGGGTGCTCGGCCGCGATCACACCGGCCCGGTGGAGTTCGAGGGCGAATGCACCTGGCCCGACCCCGCCAAATACATGAGCGATACGCCCGTCCTGGCCGAAACCCATTGCCGCTACGCCGATGGCATCCACTGCGTCATGTATTCACGGAAGGCTTCCAAGGACCGTTACATCCGCTACATCGGCGACGAAGGCTGGATCCAGGTGGACGACGAAACCAACGAGGTCACCGCCGAGCCGAAGTCCATTCTTAATATGCGCGGCACCGCCGGCATCAGTTGGACCAACGCCGGCGACCACGTCCGCGATTTGCTCAACTCCATCCGCAGCCGCCGGCCGACCATCTGTCACCCGGAGGCGGCCCATCGTGCCCAGACCATCTGCCAGGCGATGAACATCGGTCTCCGCCTCGGCAAGAAACTGCGCTGGGATCCCGTGAAGGAACGTTTTGATTGTGAAGAAGCCAACCGCATGCGCCACCGCGAACCGCGCCCGCCGTGGTTGATCTAGCCGCTGAACATTTTGGAAAGGAAAAAAACATGAAGCTCCGAACATCCGTCATTATGGCCGCCCTCGGCATCGTGCTCGCCCTGCCGCTGCAAGCCGCCGATCTCACCCAACTCATCGCCGACGTGGCGAAATACGAATCCGGCCAGAACGCCGAGCCGCTGCGGAAGTTCGAGCAGCTCCTTCGCGACTCGGGCGGCAAACCCGCGCAGCGGGCCGAACTCGAAGCCGCGCTGATCAAGCTGCTCGCCCCAAGCGCCACGTTCGAGGCGCGCCGTTTCGCGTGCCAGCAACTTGCTGTCATCGGCACCGACGCCTCGCTGCCGGCGCTGGCCGAGCTGCTGAAGAAAGAGGAGACCGTCGGCATCGCCTGCCTCGCGCTTGGCAGCCAACGCTCCCCCAAGGCCGCCGAAACCCTCCGCAACGCCCTGCCCGCCGCTCGCGGCCGGGCGCGGCTCCAACTCATCAGCGCGCTGGGCAACCAGCAGGACAAACAGTCCGTCAAAGCCATCTCAGAACTGGCTCGCGATTCTGATGCCACCCTCGCCAGCGCCGCCATCGTCGCGCTCGGCAAGATCGGCAGCGCCGAAGCGCACGCCGCCATCGCCGCCCTGCGCAAGGAAGCCAAGCCCGCCGTCGCGTTCGCCGTCGCCGAGGCCACGCTGCGCGTGGCCGAGCAACTCGCCGCCGCGGGCGACCACAAGGCCGCTGCCTCGCTCGACGAGGAGATGCTCGCGTCGTCGCAGCCCGCCAACATCCGCCGCGGCGCGTTCGGCGCGCTGCTGCGGCTCGACAAGGACGGCGGCGAGAAGCGCATCTCCGAGACGCTCCACGGCCAGGACGCGCTGTTGAAACCCATCGCCATCGCGGCCGTCGGCCCGCTCAAGTCCAGTGGCGCGTCGAAGAAGTTTGCCGCCGAACTGCCAAAGCTCACGCCGCAACAGCAGACGTGGATGATCGAGGCGCTGGCCACCCGCGGCGATGCCACCGCCCGCGGCGCCATCCGCAACGCCGCCGGTTCGTCCGAGGCGACGGTGCGTTCTGCGGCTGTCGCCGCGCTCGGCCGCCTCAACGACGGCGCGTCGGCCTCGCTGCTGTGCGCCGCGCTCGCAAAGGCGCCGGACGCGGGCGAGCGGCAGGAGATCGCCGCCGCGCTTGGCCAACTGCGCGGCCCGGCCGCCGACAAGGCCATCTTTGCCGAACTGAAGCGCGCCAGCGGCGACGCCAAGCGCGAGTTGATCGGCCTCGCCGGACGGCGCGGCAACCACGCCGCCGTGCCCGCCCTGCTCGACGAAGCCGGCAGCGATGATGCCGCGACGGCAAAGGCCGTGTTTCAAGCGCTCGGAAAACTCGCCGTTGCCGGCGACCTGCCGGTTGTGCTTGAACGGCTCGTGGGTCTGAGGGCCGCCGACGTCCGCTCCGACGCCGAGAGCGCAGCGGCGCGCGTCATGCAGAAGATTGCAGACGCTGAGCAACGGACCGACCTCGTCATGGCGAGGATGGCGAAGTGTTCAGACATCGAGGGGCGCTGCTCGCTGCTGCGCCTGTTGCCGGCCGCCGGCGACGCGAAGGCGCTGGCGACACTGAAGGCGGCCGTCGCGGACAAGGAGCCAGCCATCCGCGAGGCGGCGGTCCGCACGCTGGCGGCCTGGCCCGATGTCGCTGCTTGGGACATGTTGATGGCCGTGTGCCGCCAGCCGGAGACCGACACGCTTCGCGCGCTCGCCCTGCGCGGACTGGTGCGCCTGGCGGGCGACCTGAACGCGAAGCCGGACGCGGCGTTGATCAAGCGCTACGGCCAGTTGCTGGGTCTCGCGCGCAACGCCGACGAACGCAAACTCGTCCTCGGCGCGCTGGCCGGCGCGGCGAGTCCCGACGCGCTCCAGCTTGCGGTTGCGCAGCTTTCCATCGCATCCGTCCGTGCCGAGGCGGCCGAAGCGGTGAAGAAGATCGCCGCCGCGATCAAGGGCCAGCACCCGCAGGCTGCGCAGGAAGCGTTGAACCGGCTGAAGACCGGGAAATAGCCGGCAGAACAAGCCGCGGCAAAACGGTTGATTCTTGGGCACGTGTGACTATGGTAGGCCGTCCCGTTCAGGGGACCTCGCTCAGGCGAAAAATTTCCGCCGGTTCAACCAGGCGGATGGCGCGTCGCGGAATTCCAGAGCGGGATGGTCGCGAAGAAAGACGATTTTATGAGCAAAGAAGAGGGTCAGTTCCGATATCCCGGCGTTCCGACCACGGCGGACGGCGCGGGCGGTGTCACGTGGGTTGAGACGCACATCACGCAGGGCGCGTGCGCCTACCCGATCACGTCGTCCACGACGATGGGCACGGGCTACCAGCAGGAGGTCTCCAACGGCCGGAAAAATCTTTGGGGCGACACGCTGGCGTTCGTCCAACCGGAGTCGGAGCATTCGGCGGCGTCCACGTGCGAAGGGTTCGCGCTGGCGGGCGGCCGCGTGACAAACTTCACGTCGGGCCAGGGTCTGGTGCTGATGAAAGAAGTCCTCTACACGATCTCCGGCAAACGGCTGCCGATCGTGTTCCACATCGGCGCGCGGGCGCTGACGAGCCATTCGCTCAACGTCCACGCCGGCCACGACGATGTGATGAGTGTCAGCGACTGCGGCTGGGGCATCCTCTTCGGCCGCAACGCGCAGGAGGCCACCGACCTCGCGCTCATCGCGCGACGCGCGGCGGAGGCGAGCGAGACGCCGTTCATGAACGTGCAGGACGGGTTCCTGACGACGCACACGATCGAGAACGTCCGGCTGCCGGAGCCGGAGTTCATGAAGGAATACATCGGCGACCCGAACGCGAAGCTGCGGTGCCTGTTCGACCCGCACAATCCGTTGATGACCGGCGTGGTGCAGAACCAGGACGCCTACATGAAGGGCAAGATCGCGCAGCGGAACTACTACGACAAGGTTCCCGGCGCGGTGCAGGAGGCGATGGACGAGTTTCACCGGCAGACCGGCCGGCGTTACCAGATGGTGGACTGCTACCGGATGGAGGACGCGGAATACGCACTCGTCGGCATGGCCGGCATGATGGAGACCGCGCAGGCCGCCGCCGATTATATGCGCGAGGAGATGGGGCTGAAGGTAGGAGTGGTCCACGTCACCTGCTTCGCGCCGTTCCCGGCCACGCAGCTCGTCGCGGCGCTCAAGAACGTGAAGGCCGTCACGGTCATCGAACGCATGGACAACCCGCTTGCACAGTCCAACCCGCTCGTGCAGGGCATCAAGGCGTCGTTTGCCGACGCGCTCGCCGGACTGAGCTACGGCTCGCGCGGCGAGTTCAAGTATCCGGCGGTGACGCGCATCCCGAAGATCTACGCCTGCTCGGCCGGCCTCGGCTCGCGGGACGTGCGGGCGGGACATTTCATCGCCATCGCGAAGAACATGCGCGCGGCGCAGCCGATGGAATACAGCGTCGTCGGCATCAAGCATCCGCTGGCGTTGCCGGAAGGCGACGACCCGGACGTGAGGCCGGGCGCGGCGTTCTCCATGCGCGGCCACTCGGTGGGCGGCTTCGGCTCGGTGACGACCAACAAGCTCATCGCGTCGTTCGTCGGCGAGCTGTTCAACCAGCACGTGCAGGCCTACCCGAAATACGGCTCCGAGAAGAAGGGCCTGCCGACGACCTACTACCTCACCGTCGCGGGCGACCACATCCGCACGCACACGGAGCTGAACCACGTCGAGTTCATCCCGCTCAACGACGTCAACGCGTTCAACCTCGGCAACCCGCTCGCAGGCATCGCGCCGGAGGGCGTGGTGTTCATCCAGAGCGACAAGCTCGATCCGCGCGAGGTCTGGGACGCCATCCCGGCCTACGGCCAGAAGCTCATCCGCAAAAAGCGGCTGCGGGTCTTCTACCTCGACACGGTGAAGATCGCGCACGACGTGGCGACGGAGCCGGACTTGCAGCAGCGCATGCAGGGCGTTGTGCTGGCCGGCATCTTCATCAAGGTCACGCCGTTCGCGGCGCGCGCCGGCATGAGCGAGAAACAGATCCTCGCGTCGGTTGAGAAACAGGTCCGCAAATACTTCGGCAAGCGCGGCGAGCAGGTCGTGCAGGAGAACCTGATGTGCGTCCGGCACGGGTTGCAGGAAGTGCGCGAGGTTCCGCGCGGCATCATCGAGGCTGGCCTCATCAACCAGGCCGCCAAGCCGGAAGCCGCGATGGCGTAGCGAACCGGTCGCGATCACAGAAAACACTTTTGAGGTAACACCATGTCAGAAAACACGACCGCCACACTCCCGGAGCGCGTGAACACGCGCCCCGTCACGCCGGACGTCCTCGACGTCCAGGATTTCAACGAGCGCATCGTCGGCGCCTACAACGACGGCACCGCCGAGATGGAACTGCCCGCCGACGAGAGCACGCTGCGCTCGTTCATCCCGGCCGGCACCGGCGCGCTGCGCGATTTCTCCTACATCGCGCCGGAGATCCCGCTGCTGAACAGCGAGAACTGCGTCGGCTGCATGGAGTGCGTCACCGAATGCCCCGACACGGCCATCCTCGGCAAGGTCGTCCCGAAGTCGCAGCTCGAAGCCGAGCTGGCGAAGATCAGCGATCCCGCCGAGCGCGAGCGTTACGCGAAGCAGTTCGCCAAGACGACGAAATACTGGTCGGTCTATGAGAAGAAAGGCCAGGAGCCGGGATTCTTCGGCATCTTCGTGGACCCGACCAAGTGCAAGGGCTGCGCGGAGTGCGTGGACGCGTGCGGCAACCACGGCGCGTTGAGCATGCTCAAGAAGGACGACGGCATCATCAAGGGCTTCCAGCGCTCGTGGAACTTCTACCGCAAACTGCCGGAGACGCCGAAGGAGTTCATCAACGAGAAGCTCCTGAGCGACATGATGCTGGCGGAGCGCTCGATGCTGTTCGTGGGCGGCGCCGGCTCATGCATGGGCTGCGGCGAAGCCACCGCGCTGCGCATGATGCTCGCCGCGACCGGCTTCGTTTACGGCAAGGAGAGCATGGGCATCGTCAACTCCACCGGTTGCTCGACGGTCTATGCCTCGACCTATCCTTACAACCCGTATCTGGTGCCGTGGACCAACTCGCTGTTCGAGAACGCGCCCGCCGACGCGATGGGCGTCCGCGCGCGCTGGAACCAGATGGGCTGGAACAAGAAGCGGCTCTGGGTCATCGGCGGCGACGGCGCGATGCTCGACATCGGCTTCCAGTCGCTCAGCCGCATGCTCGCCTCCGGCATGGACATCAAGGTCCTCGTGCTCGACACGCAGGTCTATTCCAACACCGGCGGCCAGTCCTCCACCGCGACGTTTCGCGGCCAGAACACGAAGTTCAGCGCGCACGGCACGGCGATCCAGGGCAAGGCGGAGCGGCGCAAAGAGCTGTCGCAAATCTGCATGATGCACCCCGACACGTTCGTGGCGCAGGTCAGTTGCGCGCTCGGCAACCACTTCTACAAGGCGATCATGGCCGCCAACGAATACGACGGCCCCGCCGTGGTCAACGTCTATACCACCTGCCAGCCCGAGCATGGCGTCGGCGACAACATGGCGATGCACCAGTCCAAGCTCGCCGTGGACACGCGCGCGTTCCCGGTCCTCATCTACGACCCGCGCAAGGGAGGCAAGCTCAGCGAGCGGCTCAACCTCCAGGGCAACCCGGCGATGAAGGACGACTGGTATAAGGACCCGAAGACCGGCGAGCTTTTCGACTTCACCATGTTCGCCAGGTCGGAAGGCCGGTTCTCGAAACACTTCGACAAGGACGGCAGGCCCAGCGACGTCATCCTCGCCGCCAACCAGGAGCGGCTCGAGAACTGGCGGCTGCTGCAGGAGCTGGCGGGCATCATCTGATGCGGCCGGCCGCCGGCGCGGGAAACACTGAACGGCCTGACGGCGCAAAGGAGCCGCCCATTTCCAGCTTGTCGTTCAATCTCACGCCGCTTAGTTTCGCGCGGCCGTTCTTGGGGAGACAACGGCCAACGGTTGGAGTGTGGGCTTGGTCTAAACCGCGATTGAAATGAACGCCCGCAAAGCAACTCCGTGGGTCGTTGGCGCGCTGCTCGTTGCCGGCGCGGCCAGCGTCGGCCTGCGCTGGCGCTCGCAGCATGAAACGGAACTGAAACGCGGCGACAGCCTCTGGCGGCTGACCTACACGGTCGAGTTCGCCGCCGAGAAAGCCGGCGCCAAGGTGCGCGCGGCGTTTCCCGAGGACACGCGCCACAACCGCGTTTTCCGCCAGGACGTGCTCTACTCCGGCTTGCGCGCGGAGCGGCTGCGGCAGCCGTTCTTGCAGGCGCGCGAGGTGGCGCTGACCGCCACGCATCCCGGCAAGCACAGCGTGACGGCCAGGTTCGATCTTCATCTGACACGCCGCCCGTATTTTCGCGTGCGCCCGCCGGATGCCAGCCTGACGGCCGACGAGCGCGCCGCGTTGCTGCGCAGCGAGCCGGCGATTCAGGCCGATCACGCCGTTGTCGCGGCGGCGCTGCAAGAAGCCCGCCAGACGGCGGCGCCCGGAGGCGATCTCGCCCAACGACTCGCCGATTTCTGTCACACCGCCATCACGCGCGGCGACGACCACGCGCCGGACGACGCCGTTGGCGCGATCCAGCAGCGCAGCGCCTCGCCGCTCGGCCGCGCCCGCGCGTTGGTCGCGCTCTGCCGGGCGGCGAAGCTGCCGGCGAGATTGGTGACCGGGTTCGAGGTGAAGGAGGGCGCGTCGGTCGAACCGCACGTGTGGGCGGAAGTGCTCAGTGGCAGCCGCTGGGAACCGTTCGATCCGGAGAACGGCTTCATGCGCGAACTGCCGCACAACTTCCTTCCCGTCCGCCGCGACGGGGGCGACATCGTCCGCGTCACCGGTGCGCGCGACGTGCGCGCCGCTTTTGCCATCGTGCGCCTGCCGCCGGGTCCCGGCGCGTTGAGCGCCCGGCGCCGCGGCCCGCTGTCGGTGCTGGACCTGACGCGCCTGCCGCTGGAAATGCACGAGGTGCTGTCGCTGATCCTGCTGCTGCCGCTGGGCGCGCTGGTCACGGCAGTGTTCCGCACCATCATCGGCATCCGCACGTTCGGCACGTTCACCCCCAGCTTGATCGCGCTGAGCTTCATTTTCGCCGACTGGCGCACCGGTCTGTTCGTCTTCGGCGTGGTGCTCGCGCTCGGCCTGCTGAGCCGCTCGCTGCTGGACCGGCTGAAACTGCTGATGGTGCCGCGGTTGAGCCTGGTGCTGACGCTGGTGGTGACCACCATCGTCTTTTCGGTGTCAGTGCTGGATTATTTTCACCTGACGCCGAGCGCGCAGGCGGTGCTGTTGCCGATGGTGATCCTGACGATGACCATCGAGCGGTTCTATCTCGCCAGCGAGGAGGACAGCCCGGCGTTTGCGCTCCAGTTGCTCGGCGGCACCGTGGTCGTCGGCCTCTGCTGCTATCTGATCCTGCGCTGGGCCTCAGTGGGCGAGCTGCTGCTTCGGTTCCCCGGCTTGCACTTCTTCACCATCGCCGCGCTGGTCCTCATCGGCCGCTACACCGGCTATCGGCTGACTGAACTGTGGCGGTTCCGCGACCTCACGCCACCGCCACCATCGGGAGGCACGACATGAAACTTTTCGCTCGCCGCTCCTGGGCCTGGCCGCGCGACCTGCGCGCGCGCGGCCTCCTCGGCATCAATGGCCGCAACGGCGACTACGTGCTCCCAGACAATCCGCGCTGCCACTACCCACGCGTGGACGACAAGGTGCAGACCAAGCGCATCTGCGAGGCGCGCGGCATCCCCGTGCCGCAGACCTACGCCGTCATCGAGCGGCAGGGCGACATCCGCCGCTTCGCCGAACTGGTCCGCGAACGGCCCGAGTTCGTCGTCAAACCGGCCCACGGTGCCGAAGGCCGCGGCATCATCGTCATCGTCGAGCACGACAACGAGATCTTTCGCACCGCCGGCGGCCATCCGTATGAACTTGCCGATCTCTGCTATCACCTTTCCACTGCGCTTTCGGGCCTCTACTCGCTCGGTGGCCAGCCGGACGCTGTCATCGTCGAGCAACGCATCGTCCGCCATCCCGCCTTCGAGCGCGTGGCCGTCGGCGGCACGCCCGACATCCGCGTCATCCTCTACCGCAGCGTGCCGGTGATGGCCATGGCCCGCCTGCCGACCCGCGAATCGCGCGGTCGCGCCAACCTCCACCAAGGCGCGATTGCCGCTGCGATCCACCTGCACACCGGCGAAACCTACGGCGGCGTCTGTCACGACCACGTCATCAACGCGCACCCCGACACCGGCGCGACCATCGAGGGCCTGCGCATCCCGTTCTGGGACAAACTGCTCGCCGCGGCGTCCAACCTCGCCGACGCGCTGGAACTGGGCTACGTCGGAGTTGACTTCGTCCTCGACGCGACCGTCGGCCCCGTCGTGCTCGAGGCCAACGCCCGCCCCGGCCTCGCCATCCAGCTCGCCAACCGCTGTGGCCTGCAACCACGCCTTGAGTTCATCGCCCGCCAGCCGGCCGACGCGCTCGCGCCCGAGCGTCGGCTGGAGTTGACTTCCGCGCTGGCCGAAATGCACTGACAAGCCGGCCTTGACCCGCGGCGAACCACGGCTAGACTCCCCCGCACTCGCAACAACCGATACGAATGTCGTGAGGCACACGTGCCTCCGCTGTTAGCGGCTCAACCAGCGAATGAAAACCGCGCGCCACAAAACCGCCGTCGCCACACCGGGGCTTCTCTCCCCGGAACAACTCGACGCCCGCATCCTCGACCTCATCGCCCGCGGCGTTGATCGCCGTTGCCCCGATGCCGGGTTCAACCGGCTCGCCCTCGCGCTGTTCCGCCACCAGTTCGCCCGCAACACGCCATATCGGCGCTTCTGTCTTGCGCTCGGTTCCTCACCAGCGAGTGTCCGGCATTGGACGCAAATTCCCGCAGTGCCGACCACGGCGTTCAAGGACAGCGACCTGACGACGCTCGCCCCGAAACACCGCTCCACCGCCTTCCACAGCAGCGGCACGACGGAACAGCGCCCCAGCCGGCATTTTCACAGCCGCGAGACGCTCGCGCTCTATGAAGCGGCGTTGTGGCCGATGTTCGTGGCGCGAGTGTTGGAGAGTGGGCCGGCCGTCCGGGACGGCCGTCAAGGTGGACCGCGCGTCCCGCGCGGTGATTCATCCATGATTGGCCGTGCGGGACGCACGGCCCACTCTACAGCCGTGCAAGATGCACGGCCCACTCTGGTCATCCTCACTCCCACGCCGGCCGAAGCGCCCCACTCGTCTCTGGTTCACATGATGGAGACCGTCCGCCGCCACCTCGGCGCGCCGAAGGCTGCGTTTGTCGGTGCCGCCGCGCTCGAAGACGGCCGAGCGCTGGCGAAGGCTGTTCAATCCTCCATGCTCCATCCTCCATCCTCCATCCTGCTTCTGGGCACTGCCTTCGCCTTCGTGCGCCTGCTCGACGCGGTCAAGTCGTTGCCGCTGCCGCCCGGCTCGCGGGTGATGGAAACGGGCGGTTACAAGGGCCACACTCGCGAAGTGCCGCGCAAGGAACTTCACGCCCTCATCTCCGCCAAACTCCGCGTGCCGCGCTCTGCCATCGTCAGCGAATACGGCATGTGCGAGCTGTCGTCGCAGTTCTACGCGAGTGCAGACATCGGCCTTCGACCTTCGACCTCCGGCCTTTTCCTCGGCCCACCGTGGACGCGCGTGCAAGTGATTGACCCGGAAACCGGCCGCGAGGCGCGCGAGGGCGAACGCGGGTTGATCCGCGTCTGCGACCTCGCCAACCGGGCCTCCGTCATCGCCATCCAGACCGAGGACATCGGCGTGCGCCGCGGCGACTGCTTCGAACTCATTGGCCGCGCGCCGCAGGCGGAAGCACGCGGCTGCTCGCTCACGGTGCCGTCATGACGACCGGACAAATCATCGCAGCAACAGCGCGGCTCTGGCTGACACCGCGCAGCCCGTGGATGACGCGCGCCAAGCGCGAGTTGACGGCGTTTTCGCCGCAGATGGTCGAATTGGGCCTGCGCGAGTTGTTCGCCGAAATCGCAGCGAACGTCGAAGAACTGGAGCGGCGCGAAGCTCCAAGCTTCACGTTTCACGTTTCACGTTTCGCTCTCTGCCACATCCTCTCCGGCAACCTCCCAAACCCCGGCATCGTCAGCATCGTCATCGGCCTGCTCAGCGGCGCGCGCAACCTCGTCAAACCGGCCGCCGGCGACCCGATGCCCGCGCTCTTCGTCGAGTCACTCGCGGTGGCGGACACCAAGCTGGCGCGGCGCGTGAAACTGACCAGCGATCGCGAGGCGTATCGGCGGGCTGACATTGTCGTGGCCTACGGCGACGACGAGACCATTGCGTCGCTACAGAAACACCGCCGGCAGGATGCCGGCGCTACGTTCTTCGGCTTCGGCCATCGCGTCAGCATCGGCGTCCTAGATTTCCGTCAATCCGCAATCCGCATTCCGCAATCCTCCATCATCGCCGCCGCGGCCCGCGACGCGTCGCTGTGGGACCAGCAGGGCTGCATGTCGCCGCAGTGTTTCTACGTGCGGGGCGACGCGGCGGCCTTTGCGGCGGCGCTGGCGCGCGAGATGGAGGTGTTTGACCGCCGCTGGCCGCGCGTGGAACTGGGCTTCGAAGATGCAGTCGCCATTGCGCGGGTGCGGGACGAGTGGAGTTTCCGCGGCCGCGTGTGGGCGAGCAAAGGCTCGACGCACTGGACGGTGGTGCTGGATGAGCGCAGCAGTTGGGCGCCGTCGCCGCTGAATCGCTTCGTGTTCGTCCGGCCGGTCGAACTGCTCTTGAAAGACAAATCCAAAATCTCAACCGTCGGCTTCGCCGGGTTCTCGCTCAAGGAAGTGATGGGAAGGGTGCGAGCTGACCGCTATTGTTCGCTTGGCGAAATGCAGCGACCCTCGCTATTACTTACCAGCGGCAGCCGGCCGCGGGTCGGAGATTTGGCTTATGAAAGTTGAGTTGATCAAGGATTTCACGTTCGAGGCGGCGCACGCGTTGCCGAAAGCGCCGAAGGGCCACAAGTGCGCCCGCCTGCATGGGCACAGTTTCAAGATTGAGGTCCATGTCGCGGGCGCGGTGGAGGAGAAGCGCGGCTGGCTGATGGACTACGGCGACATCACGAAAGCGTTCCGGCCGGTTTACGGGCAGCTTGACCATTATTATCTGAACGAGGTGCCGGGCCTTGAAAACCCGACGAGCGAAAACCTCGCGCGCTGGATTTGGCGGCGGCTGAAGCCCGCGCTGCCGGGTCTGAGCGCCATCGTCGTGCAGGAAACCTGCACGGCGCGATGCGTGTATCGCGGCAAGTAGGCCGGACAGGAGTGTCTGGCCCATGATGACAACTCCCAGACGCGCGAACATGAAACAAACCGCTTTGTTGACCCTCCCCGCCCTGCTGCTGGCCCTGCTGGCCCCGCGTCCGTTCCTCGCGCTGACCGGCGACATGGATTACGGCTCGCCCGTGGACGGCATCCGCGTCATCGAGGAAAAAGTCAGCCGCGTCTATCGCGCCGTCGGCGCGTCCGACCGGTTCAAGAGCATCGTCTATCGCGACACGGGTCACGTCTATACACCCGAGATGCGTGCCGAAATGCTCGCGTGGTTCGAGCGGTGGCTGAAACCGGGCCATGCGAAATGAACTGGTCTGAACTCCACCGACGCGCCTTCCAATCGCAGAATATCAAGTCTGAGGCTGAGTAGCGGTCAACGAACCTATTGGGAACGGAGACGAGCCGTTTGCGAGAGACGCCGCAAAACTGGCGAAACAAAGCACGACCTGTAGTCTGCGACCACCCAGAGCGCCGCCCGCTGGCTTTTTTTGCCAGACGGGGGTGTCCGGCGTCAAAAATAGCGCAAGTCACGCTTTTCAAACCGGTTATCATGCTCTTGGCCCGGCGCGGCTTGCTTTGGATTCCTGAAGTTTTGCTCAAGTTTTTCAGAATCTTGAGCAAAACTTGGCAGGGAATGAGCAAGTTTTCCAAAACCTTGCCCAAGTTTTCCCAAAGTTTGTCCAAGGGACGCCAAACCTTGAGCTTTCCGCGCCATACCATGAGCATGCCTCGGCGAACCTTGAGCAAGGCACGCCAAACCTTGCGCATGGTTTCCCACGGGATGCGCTTGCCGCGCGAAACCTTGCGCATGGCACGCGGCGTTTGGAGCAAACGCCACACATCATGAGCAAGTTCTCTCAAGTCTTGCTCATGCCGCCAGAAACTTTGCGCAAGGTCTGGCGCCTTTGGAGCAAATCTCCCGCGCCATGAGCAAGACGCCACGGACCTTGCGCAAACTCCGGCGGGTCTTGCGCAAGTTCTGACGAAACAAACTCATGGCCCGCCGTCGGCGCGCCCGACCGGTTCAAGAGCATCGTCTATCGCGACACCGGGCACGTCTATACGCCCGAGATGCGCGCCGAAATGCTCGCGTGGTTTGAGCGTTGGCTGAAACCGGGCCATGTGAAATGAACGGCTGCATGAATTCCGTGCGCTCATGGCTCTGCGCGCAGCAAAATCTCCGTGACCCGCACCCTCCATGCGCCTACACTGCGCGGCATGGAAAAGAAAGAGTCGTCATATCGTCCCGGCAAAAGACAAACTTACTTTGTCCTTTCGCCACCCGATATGCAGCCCCTCGGCGCGCCCAACCCGCGCGCCGTCAATCACTACCGTCCCAAGCCGGCCCGTTTGTCTTTTACCGGCCTGTTTCGGCAAATAAGAATGTTCGGCAACAGGAGAGGATACAGACCATGAAAATACTCGGCGCGTCCGTCATCGTCATTCTTGCGTGGGGAAACCTGACCGTCGGGGCGGGAGACATCAAGTCCCCTTCCCCAAAGGCATCAGAAGCAGTCATAACTGGGACTATGCCAATCAAGTGGATGGATGGGAGATTGG
This sequence comes from Verrucomicrobiota bacterium, assembly GCA_016219905.1. Taxonomy (GTDB): domain Bacteria; phylum Verrucomicrobiota; class Verrucomicrobiia; order CAIQCK01; family CAIQCK01; genus JACRKA01. The sequence goes on along the minus strand of JACRKA010000089.1, from coordinate 1,086 downwards.
AGGGGCAAGAGGACAATCGGTCGGTGACGTTACTTCTCGCAGAGGATAGCGATTGGAGCAGCCTGACATGCACGAACCAAGAGAGTCTCACCTTGCTAGTTTGCTACATCAGGGAGCCTGCGCCCGGCAGTGCAAGTCGCTATCTTGAGGCCGGTGTGTTCAAAACAGAAGAAGGGCGAGGCACGTCCATGCAGTCTGTGCTCACACCCGACCGCAAAGGTTTGGACTTCTGCTTCATGGGTGGCAATTTCGTCCAGAAGGCTGACAACAGCCAGCCCGAGGGTTTCGTCGTATCGGTCTTTGGCTGGGGCCAGTTGCGGCCCCAAACCATTAAGACAGCCAAGACACTCAGGCTCCGCCTCTCGGCCAGGGAATTCAGCCCGACAATTAAGTTAAAGGGTAAAGGGCGCATCGCCTTCGTCATACAGAAAGAACAAGAAGGTGCACAGAGAACCGTCAGCAACATTGTCGAGTTGCCGATCACGTTTCCTGAGAAAGAAAGCGACTAGATCGCTCAGAGACATCCGAGCCGAACAAGCGCCTGCAACACTGCGGCGCGAAAGCCGCGCCGAGGTTGAGGCGCGACGTTGAATAGTCGTTGACGGTGAGGCTGGGCGGTTGCACGGCGCTGGTGTGCCGACGGGAAACCGGGCACGGATTTTCTTGTGGCGCGCGGTTGGCGGCTGGTGGCACGCTGCGGCTTGCCATGAAGAAGCTCAGCATCCTCACCCTCTCCGTTCTACTGCTGCCTCCGCTCGCGGCGCTTCACGCCGCCGAACCGGCTCCGGTGGAGTTCACCGTGAAGCTGGAGACGGTGATGAAGCATGACGACGGGAAGTTCCTCTGGTTTCATCCGCGCGCGGCGGCGATTCCGGGACGCGGCGGGAACGGGCCGGCGGTGGTGATGACGATCCAGAAACATCTGAAGATCTCGGACTACTACTCCGGTCTCCATGTGATGATGCGCCAATCACCGACGGCAGCGTGGACGGGGCCGGTGCTGCCGCCGGAACTGGATTGGCGTCCGCAGCCGGATGGCGTCACCATCAGCGTCGCCGATGTCACGCCCGGCTGGCACGCGCCGAC
>JACRKA010000094.1 GCA_016219905.1 Verrucomicrobiota bacterium | reverse complement strand
CGCCTCACGCCTCGCGCGAGCGCCGCCAGTGCCGACGCCGCCACCAGCCAGCCGTTGCTGCGCTCGCGCAACGCGCGCACCATCGCCCACGCCGCCCACACCGTCAGCGCCAGGAACGGCACGTCGGTCATGAATGAGATCGCGAGGAAGAAGAAAATCGGGTTCAGCCCCAACACCGCCGCCCCGATGAGCGCGTCGCGCCGCGACACCTCCAGTTCGCGCAGCACCGCATAGACGCCACAGACGCAGGCCACCGCCGACACGAACGTCGAGAGCCGCAGCGCCACGAACGAGAACCCCGCTGGGAGGCAGAACAGCCATCCCCACACGACATGGACCGGGTTGATGTGGATGCACCAGTCCAGCATCCGCAACTGGCTGTGTTTCAGCAGCCACTCCACCGCCCACGCATAGGTCCAGTCGTCAATCAGCGGCGTGTCCTGGAACGGCCGCAGCGTCAGCGCGGCCAGCGCACCGGCGAGGATGATCCAGAAGCAGTCGCGAAGTTTCTCGTTGCGCACGGGTGGCTCGAAAAGTTGCGGCCAGTTTGTAGCAGCAACCCCCGGCGATGGCCAGCCGCGGCTGTGCCTGCCGCCCGTCGTCGCTCACAGATCATCCGGCGCGCGGTCGGCGTTGGCGGCGTCACGCTGGGAGCCGCGCTCAAACGACTGGATGGCGAACTTGGTCTGCGGCCAGGCGCCGGTGGCGGTGGCCGCCTGCCATTCCACACGGCCGTCCATGTAGAGCACGTTGCCGCCTGCGTCGCCATGATTGCTGCCCATGCCATGTTTGGCCCACTGCGGCGCGCTGGCGTTGGCCAGTTGGTCGCACGCCACCGGCCAGGTGTCGGTCGCGACGCTGCCCAAGCCATACGCATAGGCGAAGCAGTTTTCGCCCGGCTTGAGCGTCTCCACGCGGGTGGCGCCGTGCGCGTCCATTTTTTCGTCGGCGCGGTAGCCGCGCGTCTGCGCGCTGCGGCAGATGAAGCTGCCCTCCTGCGGCATCCAGCGGGGGCAGAGCAGGGCGAAGTGTTTGTTGGCGCTGTCGCCGGCGTTGCCGGTGAACGGCTGGCGCCCCTCGTTGTCGGTCGCGTAGGCTTTCAGGGCGAGGCCGATCTGGCGGAGGTTGTTGGCGCATGCCATCCGGCGAGCCTGCTCGACCGCCTTCGTCACCGACGGGAGCAACGTGCCGGCCAGGATGCCGATGATGGTGATGACGACGAGCAACTCGACGAGCGTGAACCCGTCGCGGCGGAACCAGCGGACCTTTTTCATGGCGGACTCCTTTCACGGGGCAAGCTCCTCTCTCGCTCCGGGAAAAGATTACCGCTGGCCGGCGATCCGCATAGTAAAAGGACTGTAAAAGAGCGGCCGTGCCGTCTGCCTGCTCGCCGCGTCTCCGTCACGCCGCCGCGGACGGGAACGTCACCGTGAAGACCGCGCCGCCGCCCGTCGCGTCTTCGTAGTCCACGGTGGCCGCTTGCGCGCGCGCGAGCGTGCGCACGATCGCCAGCCCCAACCCCAGCCCCGCGGGCGTGTCGCGGCCGACGCCGCGCGCGAACGGCCGGAACAAACGGCGCCGGACTTCAGGCGGCAGTCCGGGGCCGTGTTCGGCCACGGAAAGCGCCACGCCGGCGCCGGCGGGCGCGAGCGCGACACGGATGGAGCGGTCGCCCGCGGCGCGCGTGTATTTCTCCGCGTTGTCGAGGAGGTTCTGAAGGATCTCGGTGAGCGCATCGCGGTCGAACCGCGCGGGCGGCAGGTCGTCGGCGATGACGAGTTCGACGCGCGCGCCCGCCGCCACCAACGCCGGCTGCTGGCGCGCCACACTAGCTCGCACCGCGGCGGCCAGGTCGCCCGGCTCGGGCCGGACGCTGATCTTGCCGCGCTCCAGCCGGCTGAAACCGAGCACGTTGGCCACGACGCGGGCGAGACGCTCCACTTCGCCCGCGATGCGTTGGGCGTAGTCGCGGGCGCGGGCGGGATCGCCGAGGCCCTCCGCGAGCATCTCGGCATACATCCGCAGGCCCGCCAACGGCGTGCGCAGCGCGTGCGCCGCCGACGCGGCGAACTGCGACCGCTGCTGGGCGAGATGCTCGCTTTGCCAGACGAGGGCGACGACCCACAGGTCCACGAAAACGGCGACGAGCACGACCTGCAGGAACAAGCTCATGAATTCCTCGCGACGGGCCACTGCGTTCGCGCGCGCCTCGGCGATGTCCCCGCGCGGATCAATGCAGACGCGCCACGCCGCGGGTTTGACGGCGACCGCCGCCTCGGTCGGCCCTGCGGGCGCGCCGGGCAGGAATTGCGCCGGCAGGCGCGAGCGTTTCAACAGATCGGCCATCGCCGCCGCCTCAATGACAAAACCCTGCGCCAGCCCGCCGTGCGACGTCCGCACTTCGCGCAGTGCCATCAGCCTCGGCTGGTCGCCGATGGAAACCGTGTGCCAGAGGAACGGCCCGGTGTGGATCTGCACCGGCGCGCTCGTCGCTGTGGCTGCCTGGCTGCCCGTCTGTTGCCCGCGCAGGACGGCTTTGCCGCTCTTGATGTCTGCGTAGATGCGGGCGGCGTGCAGGTTTTGCTCATACGCGGCGGCGTCCATCGTTTCGGATTTCATCTGCGCCGGCGCCGGGCGGTGTTCTCGCAGCAGCGCGAGGCATGCGGGCGACGCGGGTTGAAGTTCATCGCGCAGCGCCCGCTGCGCGGCGTCCGGCGATGTGTCGCTGAGCGTCGGCAGCGTCAGCCGGCCCGCCGCGTCAATCTGGAAATGCGCCCACACCAACGGGTCGGCGGAGCCTTCCGCGAGCGGCGACGGGAAGACCGCCGCGCCTTCGGAGGCGCCCTTCGGGTCGTGGCAAAGATGCTGGTAATGATAGAACGGCCGGCGCGATTCGGCCTCGCGCAGCGCTTCGAGCCGCGCGGCGACGCGGTCGGCGAGCGGCTGCGCCGTGCTCTCAGCCAGCAGGCGGGGCGTCTCCTCGATCTGCGCGGCTTCCAGCGCGACCTCGCGCGTGTAGGCCATGAACCACGACACCGACGGCACGGCGATCGCCGTGGTGATCAGCAGGAAGGCGAGGACGGTGCGTGATGCGACGCGGTTCATCGTTGGCCCCATGCGTAACCGACGCCCTTGACCGAGACGACGATGCGCGGCCCGGCCGGGTCGCGCTCGATCTTCGCGCGCAGGTTGGCGATCGTCATGTCCACGGTGCGGGTTTCCATGTCCGGCTGCGCGCCCCAGACATGCTCCAGCAACTCCACCCGCGACACGGCCCGCGCCCGGTGCCGGTGCAGCCAGCGCAGGATGCCCGCCTCGCGCGCGGTCAGCGCCGTCGTCTGCGTGCCGCGCCGCGCCTCGCAACGGCCGAGGTCAATGCGGCATCCGTCCAGTTCGACCACCTCCGGCTGCGCTGGGGCGGCCCCGGCGCGGCGGCCGAGCGCCTCGATGCGCGCCAGCAGTTCGCGTGCGCCGAACGGTTTCGTCACGTAATCATCCGCGCCCGTCTTCAGCCCGCGCACGCGGTCCTCCTCCGAGCCGCGAGCGGTGAGCATCAGGATCAAGAGGTCAGGCCGCGCCTTGCGGAGCCGCTGGCAGACCTCGATGCCGTCGAGCTTCGGCAACATGAGGTCGAGCAGCACCAGTTCATAACTCTCATGGACGCCGCGTTGCGCCGCGGCCTGGCCATCGCCGACCGCCTCGACCGCGTGGCCCGCGCCGCGCAGCAAGTCCACCAGCCCGTCGCGCAGGGCAGGCTCATCTTCAACTACCAGGATTCTCATCCACGCGACTTATGAAGCGGCGCGCCATGCCGGGCAAGCAAAAGATGCGTAAAAGCGATGTCGCCGCCCCCACAACAATCCGGGTGTTGGACAGGTTTAATCTTGAAGCGCCGCCTCGTTGTTGGCAAGTTCGCGAAACCAAGCCCGCCTTGGTCCATCGAGGCATCTTCATGGGGAAGAGAATACTTGCTTACTTGCTTGCTCCGTTCCTGGCCGCAGCCGCGGAACCGGCGACCCTTTCGGGTGTCCGTCAACTCAACCAGGATGGCTTTGGCACGGAAGACAACAAGTATGCCCTCTCGATGGAGGTCTATCGCGGCGCGCTCTACGTGGGGACGCTGAACATCAAGGGGATGCTGGGGATGCTCCGCTTCGCCACGGGCGCCACCGCCAGGTTCCTGACCGGGGGCGGCGAGGTGTGGCGGTATGACACCGAGGGGCGTTGGAGCCGGGTGGTGGCCGCGGGCTTGGAAAACCGGCACAACCTGGGAGTGCGCAAGCTCAAGGTGGTGGGCGACTGTCTCTACGGGGTGACCGCGAATCACGACCAAGGCATGGAGGTTTGGCGCACGCGCGACGGCGAGCGATGGGAGGCCGTGTCGCGGCGCGGGTTCGGTCAACCGGGCAACACCTCCGGCCGCGGCCTGGGGTGGTTCAAGGGCATGATCTACGTGGGCACGGAAAACCGCAAGACCGGCGCGGAGATCTGGCGGAGCGCCGACGGGCTTCAATGGGAGCGGGTCGTGAACCGCGGCGGGGGCGATCCGCGGAACGTGTGGTTTTCCGATCTCTTCGAGTTCCAGGGCCGGCTTTACGCAGGCACCCTGAACATGAGGGGCATGCAGCTTTTCGCCAGCAGGGACGGCAGCCGCTTCGAGCCGGTATTCAAAGGCGGCTTGGACAAGGCGACCAACGTGGGCGCCCTCAAGTTGCTTGTGTTCCAGGACCGGCTCTATGTTGGAACCATGGATTATTCGCGCGGGTTCGACCTGTATCGCACGGCGGACGGGGTTCACTTCGAGCGGGTGCTCGAGAACGGCCATACCAGCCGGTATAATGCCTACCTCTGGCAGATGGAGGAATACCACGGCCGGCTCTACGCCGGGATCTATGACTACCGTGTGCCGCTGCCCCGGGGCCGGTTTCAGTTGTATTCCAGCGCCGACGGCAAGAACTGGGCTATCGAGACCGCGGACGGATTCGGGAACCTCTGGCATTACGGCGCGCGGACCCTGGCCGTGTTCCAGGACCGGCTCATCATCGGCACCGCCTCTGCGCGCTACGGATGCAAGGTGTTTGCGGCCGAGTTGGCCAGGTGAACTTCGTTTTCCCGATCACGGGGGCCTGACGGACACCTCTGTCCTCGGCGGTCGGGATTCTCATCCGCGCAACTCATGAAGCGGCGCGCCGGTTCGGGCAAGCAGAAGATGCGCAAGAGCAACGGCCTCGCGGCCCCGGCGCATTCTGGATTGTGCCGGTTCCGCCAACCGCATACGTTGCCCGCGCATGAGAGCCATCTTTTCGCGCTGCTCCATAATAATAATGGCGCTCACGTCCGCAGGACTTGCGAGCGCGGCCGAGCTTCCAGTGCTTTCGGACTCGCCCAAGCCGTTCAACTTCGTCGTGCTCGGCGACGTGCACTACACGCGGCCGGACTTCGCGATCAGCAAGGTCGTCGCCGGCATTGCCGGCATCGCGAAGGATTGTCAGCCGCCCGTCGCGTTCGTCTGCCAGACCGGCGACATCGCGGAGGGCGGCACGTATGCGATGAAGGACGGCAAGCGGGTGTTCCGGCAGGCCAACCACGACGAGATGAAGGAGGAACTCGCCTTCGCGATGAAGGACGTGCCGGAACGCTTCCGGCTGCCGCTGTTCATCGCGGTGGGCAACCATGACAAACACGCCGGCGGCAAGGCGTTTCCAGAGGTCGCGCTGCCGTTGCTGTCGCGTGAGTTGGGCGTGACGGTCTCGCAGAACTGCTACGGGTTCCGCTACGGCAACTCGTGCTTCGTCTTCCTCGATTACGCGCCGGCAGACTGCGACGCGCAACGGAAGTTCGCCGAAGACTTACTCGCCCGCGCCCGCGTGGCCGGTGTCCGCCACATCTTCCTGTTCGCCCACTTCCCGCTCTGGCCGCTCATCCGGCCGGGATTCAGCAGCCAGCGGTTCACCGACTCGCTGCTGCCGATCTTCAAGCAGTTCCCGGTGGACGCGTTGTTCTGCGGCCACACGCACAACACCGCCGCATGGGTGCGGCGGTTCGAGGGCGCGACCATCACCCAGATCCAAGGCGTCGCGTGCCAGGCCAGCCCCGATCTGGTGCCGATGGAAGAGCGCCGCACGTTGATGATGCCGTCGGACGAGTTGAATTATTATTGGGGCTACCTCTCCGGCCCGCTGGCGGGATGGTTCCTCGTGACGGTGGACGGCGGACACGTGCGCGTGCAGTTCCGCTCCGGCGCGAAGGTCATCCGTGAGTTCGAATGGCGGGAACCGGGCCGGATCACCGACATCAAGAAACCGGAACCACGCCCGCCGGTGCTCGTGACGGCGGATACGCTCAGGCACGCCACCGCTGCGACGCTGGCGCTTTGTCTATGGGCCGAGGATGGGGCCGAAGTCGGAGTTTCGCTCAGCGGCGAACCTATCGCCACGGCGCAGCTTGGCGCGACGATGCGCAACAGCAACGCGTTCGCGGGCGAAAAACGGATTCCGATTCCACCGGACAAGCTGAAACTGCTGCGGCCCGCCAACGAGGTGACGTTCGACAATCCAAAGCGCGCCATCTTTGGCATCGGCCACGCGTATCTGGAGGTCGAACTTGCCGACGGCCGGATAGCCCGCACGGCGGTCTCGAACCGCTTTCTGTTTTCCGCAACCAAAGCCGAGGGCGACTCAAGCGGGAAGACCGAAGGCTGGAAGATCATTCCGCCCGACGCGCTCGTTTCCGTCAACCTCGGCCAGCCGCTCGGCCCGATGCGGCTCAGCTTCCCGGCTCGATGACCGAAGGCGGCCTGTTGCGCCGGGCTTCCGGGATTCCGCAGCCGACAGCGGTTGACCGCGATCCGTGGCGCGGACCTTCTTCGCCCCTTGCCCCGGGGTGGTTCCAGGGGCATAATGCGCACACCGATACTTTGCTGGAGTGTATTGAGATTGTGAAACCGTGGCTTTGGATTGTGGGCGTTGCGGCTTCGGCGGTGTTTGCCGAGGAGCCGGGGACTGTGGGCAGCCAGCCCGTGTTTGCCGAGGGATGGCGGGTCACCGGTTTCATGCGGCAGGGCCGGCACGCGGAGGCCAGCCTGGAGCGGGAGGGGTTGATGCCACGGTTTGTGAAGGAAGGCGACCGGTTGCCGGGGGACATCCTGGTGCTGACGGTGAACTACGACGATCGCAGCGTGGCCCTCGGCAAGGCAGATCAAACCGTGGTGATCCGCCAGGCAAAGACCATGATGGCGTCGTCTGTGACACCTTCTTCGACGCTGACATCTGCGGCGCTCGCCACCCCTCTTGCGCGGGGAGCGCCGATGTCTGCGGCGGACAAGGCAACAGCAGCGCAGCGCGAATCCGGCCGGCCGGCAGCCGCTTCTCCGGATGGCAAGAGCCTGGTCGCGCAGGGCGACACGAGCCGGCAGGGCGGCGGCTCGTCGTCTGTGACGCAATCGCCGGCAGCGCCCGACACGGGCCAGGCGGCGGCGCCGGCTGCCGACCCGGCAGCGGTGGCGACGACATCCACAACGGACAAGCCGGCGGCAACCCAGGACGGGTCGGGCCGGTGGATCATCGCGTTTCCAAATGGCAATACCCTGGAGATGCAGAGTTACGTGGAGCGGCAAGGCAGCGTGCCGGCGGCCATTCAATACGTCCAGGGGCTGATCGCCCAGGAAACCGATCCGGAGCGGCTGGATTATCGGAGGCAACAACTCTTCGCCCTGACGCAGATGTCCCTGAGCCGCAGGCGATGACCCGCTGACACCGGGGCCGCAAGGAAACGCACCATGAAAAATCCTGCCGTCCACCGGGGCCTGCTGGCCCTGACGCTGGCCGTTGCGATGACCCTTCACGCCGAAGAGAAGGGCGGCGGGGCGGAGCGGCCGTGGTGTGATGTGTTCTCGGTGGACAAGGCCGACCTGGCTGACATCGGCAAGAACCCCTACTTCATCCTGGTGCCGGGCTACCGGCTGTTCTTCGAGCACGGGAAAGAAACGCTGGTCATCAGCGTCCTGAGCGAGACGAAGGTGGTTGACGGGGTGAAAACCCGCGTGGTCGAAGAGCGGGAGACGAAGGATGGCAAGCTGGTCGAGGTGTCGCGAAACTATTTCGCCATGAGCAGGGTCACGGGGGACGTTTACTACTTCGGCGAGGAGGTGGACACCTACAAAGATGGGAAGGTTGCCGGTCACGAGGGAGCGTGGTTGGCTGGGGTGAACGGCGCCCGGTTCGGCTTGATGATGCCGGGCCGGCCCGAAGTCGGGGACAAGTATTATCAGGAGGTTGCGCCGGAGGTGGCGATGGACCGCGCGGAAGTCATCAGCCTCCGGGAGGAGTTCAAGACTCCCGCGAAGACTTTCGAAAACTGCCTTCGCATCCGGGAGTCCAGCAAGCTGGAAAAAGGCAGCTCGGACAAGCTGTATGCGCCCGAGGTCGGGTTGATCAAGGACGGGAAGCTGGTTCTGGTGGGAGTGGAGTGCCCTCAATGCATGAAGGGCGGGGGCGCGCGCTGAACCCGGCCGCTGGCTAGAACGCCTTGGCCGTCTTGCTCGCTTCCAGATAACGGCCGTAGGCGTCGTCCCACGCGGCGCGGTCGCGCGACGGCTCGTAGGTCGTCACCGGGAACGAGTTGCGCACCACCTCGCGCGCCTGGTCGAGCGAGCCGACGGCTTTGCGGGCGACGGCCTGCATCAGGATGTTGCCGATGGCGGTCGCCTCGATCGGGCCGGTGATGACGGCGCGTCCCGTCGCGTCGGCGGTGAGCTGGTTGAGCAGCGTGTTCTGCGTGCCGCCGCCGACGATGTGGATGACGGAGACCTTCCGGCTGCGGCATTCCTCGACGCGCTCCAGCGTCCAGCGATACTTCAACGCGAGGCTCTCGAACGCGCAGCGCGCGATGGCGCCCTTGTCCTGCGGCACGGGCTGGCCGGTGCGTTTGCAGAACCCCTGGATCGCCGCCGGCATGTCGGCCGGCGCGAGGAACTCGTGGTGGTCCGGCTCGACGATGGAGGCGAGCGGCCTGGCTTGCATCGCCATCTCCATGATCTGGCCGTAGTGAAGCGGTTCGCCGGCGCGTTCCCACGAGCGGCGGCATTCCTGCACGAGCCACAGGCCCATGATGTTCTTCAGGAACCGGATGGTGCGGCAGACGCCGCCTTCGTTGGTGAAGTTGTAGCCGGCGGTCATGTCGTTGATGAGCGGCTCGTCCAGCTCCGCGCCCATCAACGACCAGGTGCCGCTGCTGATATAGACATGGTCGCGGCCGCGCGCGGGCACGGCGGCCACGGCGCTGGCGGTGTCGTGGCAGCCGGGCGCGATGACCGGCACGGGGCCGAGGCCGGTCTCGGCCTGCACGCTCTTGCGCAGCGGCCCGAGCACAGTGCCGGGCTGGACGATCTTCGGCAGGATGCGCGCGGGGATGCCGAGCCTCTTCAGCAACGCGGTGTCCCATGTCCGCTTGCGGGCGTTGAGGAACTGGCTCGTGCTGGCGATGCTGTATTCGCAGGCTTTCCTGCCCGTGAACCAGTAGTTGAACAGGTCGGGCATCATCAGGAACGTCGCCGCGCCGGCAAGCTGCGGGGATTTTTTCCGCGCCAGCGCGTGGAGCTGGTAGAGCGTGTTGAACTGCATGAACTGGAGGCCGGTGCTGGCGTAGATCGTCTTGCGCGGGATCTTGCGGAGCGCGGCGGCCATCGCGGGCGCGTTGCGCGCGTCGCGGTAACAGACCGGCGGGCCGATCAGTTCGCCATCCTTGTCGAGCAGGCCGAAGTCCACGCCCCACGTGTCCACGCCGATGCCGGCGAGGTCGCCGTGGCCCTGTTTGGCGGCGAGCGCGCAGGCGTGCTTCAACTCGGCCCAGAGGCGGAACGTGTTCCAGTAGAGCGTCCCGCCGCAACGGACGCCGCCGTTGGGGAAGCGGTGGATGTCCTCCAGTTTCAGCGTCGCGCCGTCGAAGTGGCCGAGGACGCCCCGGCCGCTCTCAGCGCCGAGGTCGAAGGCGAGGAATTTCTGCGTGGCTGCCATGTCGTCAACTCTCCGATGATTTGTGGTTGGTGGTTGGAAAACCGGAATGATTGTTTTCTGCGAAACGCGCGCGAGTATAACGACCCGCCGCGCCAGTGCAACCTTTGGCTGAACAACCGCGAAATCGGCGGAAATCGGCGGAAATGGGCTTGCATTGCCGTTGCGGGAGCCGGTAAGTTCCGCGCTTCAAATTTCGGCTTGGCCGGCGATGGCAGGGTGGCCAAGGCATGGAATCAGTAATCAAAGGACAAGACTCAGGAAGATCACGATGAACTCGAAGCGCGTTGACCCCAGGAATCTCTCATCCATCCGTTCCGGCCGGCTGGCGACATGGCTCGGCCGTTTGACCATGCCCGCCGTCATGCTGATGGGCGCGGCGGGCGCGTTCGCCAGCGAGGCGGACATCAAGATCCCCGACCTCAGCGCGGTCAAGTTTGACGGCTTGGGCGGCATCAGCGGTTCCATGCTGATGTATCTCGGCATCCTGATGTGCGCGGTTGGCTCGGCTTTCGGCGTGCTGCAATACGTCCAGACCAAGGCGTTGCCGGTGCATGACAGTATGGCCAAGGTTTCCCACATGATCTGGGAAACCTGCAAGACCTACCTCTTCACCCAAGGCAAGTTCCTCGCGATCCTTTGGTTTCTGATCGCAGGCTGCATGGTTTACTACTTCGGCGTGCTTCAAGGGAATACCGCGGGCCACGTCGTGGTCATCCTGCTCGCCTCCATCCTCGGTATCCTCGGTTCCTATGGCGTCGCGTGGTTCGGCATCCGCATCAACACCGTCGCCAACTCCCGCACCGCCTTTTCCGCGCTCAAGGGCAACCCGCTCGCCACTCTCGGCATTCCGCTCCGCTCCGGCATGAGCGTCGGTTTGCTCCTGGTCTGCGTGGAATTGTTCTTCATGATCTGCATCCTGATGTTCCTGCCGCGCGAACTCGTCGGCCCCTGCTTCATCGGCTTCGCCATCGGCGAATCCCTCGGCGCCAGCGTGCTGCGTATCTGCGGCGGCATCTTCACCAAGATCG
>JACRKA010000093.1 GCA_016219905.1 Verrucomicrobiota bacterium | reverse complement strand
GTCGAACACGCGATGCGTGAGGATGTAGCGGCCGCCGATGGCCAGGTCGCTCGGCGCGCTGGCTGGACTGGGCTTCTCCACCAAATCGTCAATCAGATAAAGCCGCCCGTTGATCGCCTTGCCGCCGATGATCCCGTAACGCTCCACCTTGTCCCGCGGCACCTTCTCCAGGCCGACGATCGAGCGGCCCTGGAAATCATAGATCTTGAGGAGCTGCTTCGTGCACGGCTCCTCCGACCTCACAATCGTGTCGCCCAGCAGCAGCGCAAACGGCTCGTCCTCCACGTGCTGGTGCGCGTAACGCAGCGCGTCGCCGAGGCCCAGCGGGTCCTTCTGCCGGATGTAGTGGATGTTCGCGAGGTCCGACAGCCGCCGCATCGCCGCCAGGTCCTTGTCCCGGCCGCTCTTCTCCAGCACCTGCTCCAGGTCGGCGTTCTTGTCGAAGTGGTCCTCGATGCTCCGCTTCTCCGAACTGGTGATGATCAGGATGTCATGCAGGCCGCTGGCGATGGCCTCCTCCACCACAAACTGGATGGCCGGCTTGTCCACAATCGGCAGCATCTCCTTCGGCTGCGACTTCGTGGCGGGCAGAAACCGCGTGCCGAAACCGGCGGCGGGTATGACAGCTTTTCGGACCTGGCTCATAACGCGCCGCGCAGTCTAGGGACGGGCGCGACACAGAGCAAGTGTGAAGCCGGAGCGAGATGCTTCCCGCCACCCGCCACTCGTCACGCCACCTGCGGCCGGATCACTGTGCAACCAATGCCGCCCAGCGCCTCCTTCAGCCGCGTGAATATCGCCTCATCCGGGCAGATGCCGAGGACCGCGCCGCCACTGCCGCTGAAGTGCGCGCACGCGCCGCATCGGCGCGCCACGTCCACCATCCGCCGGTTCTCCGGCGCGATGTCGTAGATCGAGGCGCGCAGGTCGAAGTTCTCGTTGATGAGCCTGCCCAGTGCGTCGTAGTCCCGACGGGCCAGCGCCGCGCGCGCCGCCTCGGTGATGTCAGCGAACCGCCGCATCACGCCAAGCACCTCCAGGTTTCCCGCCTCGAACAGCACCCGCACCTTGTTGTGCGCCGCGCCGGAGTCCTTCGAACGGTTCGGGTCGTAGGCGAGGTAGAGCGGCGGCAGCGACGCCGGGTCGAGCGGCACGTAGTGCCCGTGGCCGTTCTTCTGGAGCAACTCGCGCGCGAAGTCCATATAGACCGCGCCCTCGTAGGTTTGGATCACGCGGTCCTGCAAGCCGGCATTGATGCCCAGTTCGTCGTTCTCCGCCGCCAGCACGTAGTTCGGCAGGATCGGCTTCGGGATCTCCACGCCGTAGAACTTCATCAACGCACGCATCGTCGCCGTCGCGATCGCGCTGGATCCGGCCAGCCCGACCCGCGTCGGGATGTCGGTGTCGTAGCGGATGGTGAAGTTGCGCTCCGGCAGCGCCACGCCGCGCTCCGCGCAATAGTCGGCGAACTTCTTCAACGTCGCCTTCACGATCCGCACGCCGCCGTAGTATCCGTGCAGGTTCACATCGCGCACCAGCGCCTTGAAATTCGTGAATCGCGACACGTCGCGCTCGTCGGGGATGATTTGCAGCTCCGGCGACTCCCACAACGTCACCCGCGCGGCGAAGTTGCGGACGATGACCGAGATCGTCTTGCCGTAGTAACCGTCCGACGGGTTGCCGATGAGGCCGGCGCGTGCGTGTGCGTGGGTTTCGATGATCATGTGGAGAAGTGCTGGATTTCGGCGGTTGCTCTTACCTTCGTCGTCGCGCCGATGCCAGCGAAAAGTAGCTGAAGTAGCCGCGTCACTCCGTGACGCGAAATCCTCCATGCGGTGGGGCGAGGCTCCGCCGAGCCTCTGCTGGTCGCGAACACGGTTTTGATTAGGAGAACAAGGACGGCTCGGCAGAGCCTCGCCCCACCATCTATGGAGCCGCCTCACCGTCTTCGCGGCACCTTGCCGGCGCGCTCCAGCATCAACACCGCGCCGCCGCCGGGCGGCAGCTCCAGCGGGAAGCTGGTGATGGACTCCGTCCGCTCGCACGGCACGGGATTGGCCCCGCCGTCGGCCGAGAGGTTCAACACGCGGCTGTAGGCCCCGTGGGCGATCACCTGCGTCTTCACCGGCGCGTAGGGCGAGAGATTGATCGCCACCGAGAAGAACGTCCGCGGATCGTCGCAAGGCCGCCAGTCCAGATAAAGATTCCGCTCCGGCGACTCGATCTCCCGCTTCACGCGCTCGTTGAGCAGTGCCAGCCATTCGTCGCGGAATGTCCTGGCGGGCGCGCTGCCGGCTTGAGCGCTTGCCAGGTCGTCCACGCGCTCGAACGGCACCAACGTCATAACGATTTCGCCGCGGCCATAGCGTGTCCGCAAAGCCAGCGGTTCGCCTTTCGCATCGGAGGCGAGGATGACGCAGCTAGGTTTCAATTGAGCGGTGTTGATATGCCAGCCCCCCAGAGTCCGTCTGTCGGCTGTGTCAATGCCGACCGTCTCCCATAGTAGCCGTGCCAGCCGCTTGCCCCAAGGATCGAACAGTCCCGGCGGCTCTGAGCAGAGGAGCGTGCCACCAGTTTCCACCCATGCTAGCAGCGAGTCCTGCAACCAGTTGGGCAGATGAGTCGCGCTACCGAGCGCGAGCACGTTATAGTCAGCCATTGCCTTTGGGAAATCATGGAAGGTTTCCTCGTAGATCACCGCGGGCTGCCAGCTCGCGCCCCAGAAGGTCGCGAAGATACGGTCTTCTTCAGGGACGAACGCTTCCACTTCACGATACATCAGACGCGATGAACTCGAACGAATGATGCCGAGTCTTGTTATTGGCCGGGAACCGCCGAAAACCTTCCAGAGCGGCTGAATCTGGCGGACCGCCGCGTCAAGCTGAGCATCGGGTTCGCCAAACACGCCATCCATGCCGGCAGCCAGCAGCAGCCAGAGGTTACGCGAGGCAACTTGATCGCGCCACCGTGCCGCCCTCCCTGTCAGCCAGTTCTCCGGCAAGCTCCACTTGGACAAGAAAGACACCGCCCACAAGCGGCGTTTAATGAGCGAGGCGAGGGTTGAAACCAATGCACGGTCTGGTGCTCCCGCGAGGAATTCGCGAGAATCGCCGCAGCCGCTCGAACCAAAGACGTAATGGGACCAACCGCTGTTGCGCTGAAGGGTGTAATAATCGAAATGCCTTACGTCTGCTCTGCCGTGCTCATTAAATTCAGGCACTGGACCACCAAGAATGTAAGCACGAGGTGCGCCGCGGCGTGCCGCAGCAACGGCATCGTGTGTGACGCGGCTTACGGCGTTCTGCAAGAATGTAATCGAATCGCGATAGTGAGCGGGCCGTTCTGGCGTGGGCCATGTGACATCCTCGATTCTGCTGAGTTTTGTTCCCCATCGGCCATTGAGGTCGCCGATTGTGAAGTAGGCGTTGGTGAGCCACGACTGGAAAGCAGATAGTCGTAGCAGCGTTGAATCGGTTGACCGAGGCTCTTCTACGACGAAGGCGATGCCAAGGGTGTTTGTTTGAGTGCGCAGCGTCGCGGCCTGAGTCTCGATTCCAGCGATGAAGTTCGAGCGGGTAACTGGGTCGAAGAGAATCTCGTCCGCCAAGCCGAGCGATATATCCAGAACATCGTGACTCCTGATAAAGATGCGGAACTTGTCCACAGGTAAGTGCGCAGGGAAATATCGGCCAAGATCCACACGAAGTTGGGACGGGTTGGCGGCTGGTGGACGCGGTGCGGGCGGCAGGAGTCCGCTGGTGTCGTTCGTGCCGATCAATTTCACTTCTGCCAAGTAGAAGTGTCCACGCGGCATTTCCGACAGAGGCACTTCACGAGGGCAATCCTTGATCGAGATTACCCGGACCTGCGTTAGGTCAGTCTTGCCGAAATACTGAGGGCGGATGAGGAATTCATTCCACCCAGGCGCGCCTACTGGCATCTCCGGATAATCGAAACTTACGTGGCCATCATAAAGGGTAACATGAAGCGGCATTTCGAACGGCTGGTCGGTGAAGGTGCGGATGCGCAGGAAGGTGTAATTGGACCAGTTGGTGTGTGTCAGAGGCAAGGTCAGCAACGGAGAGTCAGCGCCAGCCAGCGGCAGTTCCATTTCCATTCCGCTGCCCGTGTGTCCGTCGCCGGAGAGGAAGACGGTTTTGCCGACGCGGGCACCGTTGGTGCCGTGCCAGTTGGAGGCTTTCATCGCTTCGTCGAGGACGAGCGATTGGGCGGAGGCGAGGGGGAGGGAGGCGGCGAAAGCGAGCGCGAGAGTGAAGGGGAGGAAAATCCGAAGCCTCGAAGCCTCGAAAGTCGAAAGAATGACGAAATTCGAAGTTCGAAAGGAGTGTAGCCGCGCTAACATTCGGATTTCGGGCCTCGGATTTCTTTCGGCTTTCGAGTTTCGACTTTCGGATTTGCCTCCGAGGCGCGTCACGAGATGTTCAGTTCGCGCTTGATGCCGAACTTGTCCACGCGTTTGCGGAGCGTGGCGCGGGTGATGCCGAGGAGTTTGGAGGCTTGGACCTGGTTGCCTTTGGTTTCGACGAGGGCTTGCCGGATGAGTTCGCGTTCGACCCACGGGATGATTTTGAACTGCGGGTCGCGCTTGGCACGGTCGAAAAGGATTTGGGCCGGGTCGGCTTCGACGACGGGCGCAGTGGCGGTGGCTTGGGTTGGCGCGCCGGCGGGTGCGGGTGCTGTCTGGAAGATCTCGGCGGGCAGGTCGCCCTGGAGGATCATGTCGCTCTTGGCGAGGATGGCGGCTCGCTGGACGACGTTCTCGAGCTCGCGGACGTTGCCGGGCCACGGATAGGCTTCGAGCGAGCGGAGGGCGTCGGTGGCGATGCCTCGGATGCGGCTCTTGCCGTCCTTGCGCAAGCGTTGGAGGAAGTAATCCACCAGCACGGCGACGTCGTCGCGCCGCTCGCGCAGCGGCGGCAGATGGACACGGACGACGTTGAGGCGGTAGAAGAGGTCCTCGCGGAACTGTTTCCCGGCGACGAGTTGTTCGAGGGGTTTGTTGGTGGCGGCGATGACGCGGGCGTCGGCCTTCAAGGTCTGCGAGCCGCCGACGCGCTGGAACTCGCCGTTCTGGAGGACGCGCAGGATTTTGCTCTGGGTCAGCAGCGGCATGTCGCCGATCTCGTCGAGGAAGAGCGTGCCGCCGTCGCATTGTTCGAACTTGCCGATGCGCTGCTGGGTCGCGCCGGTGAACGCGCCGCGTTCGTGGCCGAAGAGTTCGCTCTCGAGCAGGTTCTCCGGGATGGCGGCGCAGTTGATGGCCATGAAGACTTTCTCGGCGCGCGGGCTGTGGTGGTAGAGGGCGCGGGCGACGAGTTCCTTGCCGGTGCCGCTCTCGCCGGTGATGAGGACGGTGGCGTCGGTGTGGGCGACCTGGCCGATGCGTTTGAAGACGGTCTGCATGGCCTCGGAGCGGCCGACGATGCCCTCGGCGTGTTCCTCGCTGGCCAGCAGCGGCTCGTAGGAGACGACCTGGCGCATGTCGCGCGCGGCCTTGAGCGCGGCCTCGATGAGCGCCTTCATCTTGGGCACGTCGAACGGCTTGAGGATGTAATCGTAGGCGCCGCGTTTCATCGCCTCGATGGCGGTCTGGCTGGTGCCGTAAGCGGTCATGAGGATGACCGTGGCCTTCGGGTCGAGCTGGCGGATTTGCGTCAGCACGTCGAGGCCGCTCGCGCCGGCGCCGAGACGGATGTCGCAAACGGTGATGTCGGGTTTCTGGCGGCGGAAGATTTCGATGCCATCCTGGAGGGTGGCGGCGGTGAGGACCTCGCGCTCGGAAGCGTCGAGGCTGCGTCGGAACGAGTAGAGCACGTCCTGCTCGTCGTCTATGACAAGGATTTTTTCCATGACGGGCGGCCTGTGTGCCCGTATGGTGGAACGTCTCTCGCGCCCTCTCCAACGGGCAGCGCGAGTGTAGAAATGAGCAACGGACTTGTAAACGCAATTTCTGACGGGCGACAGGCTCGTGGCAGCCGAGGTGAGGCGGTGGATGGACCCCCTCCTTACGTCGGGGCCTACGGGTTTATTTCATGAAGTGGGCCTTCACCATCTGCAAGGTGTTCGGCATCCGCATCCGGCTGCACGCGACGTTCCTGCTGCTGGTGCTGTGGGTGATGTGGGCGGCGTATATGGATGCGGGCGCGGCGGGGGCGTGGTGGGGATTGGTGTTCGTGGCGGCGGCGTTTGCGTGCGTGGCGCTGCACGAGTTGGGGCACAGTGTGGTGGCGCAACGGCTCGGTGTGCGGGTGAGCGCGATCACCCTGCTGCCCATCGGCGGCGTGGCGGCTCTGCGTTCAATCCCGGAGAAGCCGGCCCACGAGATCGCGATCACGGTGGCGGGGCCGCTGGTGAACGTGGCGATTTTCGGCATGCTCTACGTGGTCGGGTATTACGCGCCATTTGACGTGCCGTATTATCCCGGACTGGTGGGTTTCCCCGGCTTGCCGATGAGCCTGGCGGAGTTGATCGGCGCGCTGTTGTCGGTGAACAAGCTGATGGTGGTGTTCAATCTGGTCCCGGCCTACCCGATGGACGGCGGGCGGCTGCTGCGGGCGACGCTGGCGAGCATGATTCCGTTTCCACGGGCCACATCGGTGGCGGCGAAGATCGGGCGGACTATCGCGATGTCCACGGTCATCGCCTGTTTGTTGGTTCCCGACAGGGTCGAGGCGTATCTGGGGACAAGCCCTCTGATGCTGGGCATCATCGGCCTGATGATCTTCCTCGCGGCCGGCAGCGAGGCACAAGCGATCCGGTTGAGGGGCATGTTGCGCGGGGCGACGGTGGGGCAGGTGATGAACCCGGAGTTTGTGCGCGTGACGCCCGATGAGACGGCGGCGGATTGTTTCCGGAAGATTTACCGGACCAGTCAGGATGACTTTCCGGTGATGACGGACGGCCAACTGCTCGGCTTGCTGACGCGCGAAGATGTGTTGGAGGCGATGCGGCAAAGCGGCGGGCCGGCGCGAGCGGGCGATTTGATGCAGACTTGTTTTCACAGCCTGCGGCCCGACGTGGCGCTGGAGGTGGCGCACGAGCAGATGCAGGCGGGCCGGCAACGGACGTTTCCGGTGGTCTGCGACGGCGCGCTGGTCGGCCTGCTGACGGCGGAGAACGTGCAGCGGTATTTCGCGGCGCAAATGGAGCTGGTGAACGGCGGCCGGCGCAGCAAATAAGTGTTTCCAAGCCGCGCGGCGCTGTGGTAGAAGCTCCCGCGCTCGCGATGGCGGGCGCGTCGTTTTTTTTGCTCACGAGGAACACGATTTATGTCTCAACACCGAAGTTTGCGGGCTAGCGGCACGATGACCGCCAAGCGCAATGTGCTGAAGCGGTTTGAACGCGTCGAGCTGCTGAAGAAGCGCGGCAAGTGGAAGGACGGCGAACGGGTTTTCAGCCTGCCGAAGACCAAGCCGGAGTGACGATTTCGCATTGCCGTGAAGACTTCTGACGAGCCGATTGGAGTGCGGTTGCAGAAGTTCCTGGCCTCCGCGGGCCTGGGATCGCGGCGCGCCTGCGAAGACCTCATCACCGCCGGCCGCGTCAAGATCAACGGCGCGCCCGCGCGGCTGGGCCAGCGCGTGCGGCCGACCGCCGACCGCATCACGCTCAACGGCCGGCCGCTCGCGCAGCAGAAGCTGGTTTACGCCGCGCTCTACAAGCCGGTCGGCTACACGTGCAGCAACCGCGACCGTCACGCCGAACGGCTGGCCGTGGACCTCGTGCCGGACGACTGGCCGCGCGTGTTCAGCGTCGGCCGATTGGACCGCGACAGCGAGGGATTGTTGTTGATGACCAACGACGGGCAGTTCGGGCTGCGGCTGACGCACCCGCGCTATAAGATCCCGAAGACCTACGAGGTCGCCATCCGCGGTCCGCTCACCGCCGCCGGCATGGAGCGGCTCGTGCGCGGCATGAAGATCGAAGGCGAGCAGATGGTCGCCGACAAGGTCTGCTGCGTCCGCCACCGCGGCGACGAGACCGAGTTCCAGATGATTCTCAGTCAGGGAAAGAAACGCCAGATTCGCCGGATGCTGGCCGAGCTTGGGCACGACGTCGTGCGGCTCAAGCGCACCAGCATCGGGCCGATCAGCCTGGGCGACCTCAAGCCCGGCAAATGGAGACTGCTCAGCCATGAAGAAATGGTCAAACTATCTCGCCTGCGCTAGCGCGGCGCTCATCGCCATCCTCGCGGCCCACGCCGAGACGGCCACGGTCACCGGCGACCGTGTCAACGTCCGCGCCGCCAACAACCCCAAGGCCGAAGTCCTGCTCCAGCTCAACCAGGGCGACAGCGTCGAGTTGCTCGACCCGATCCCCACGCCGAGCAGCAACATGGTCGTCTTCGCCCGGATCAGGATGCCTGCGACCGGGCGCGTCTGGATCCGTCGCGACATGATGGATGCGACCAAGACCTCCGTCCTCGGCAATGGCGTCAACCTTCGCTCCGGTTCGAGCCTGAACAACAAGCCCGTCGGCAAAGCCAGCAAGGGCGAGCGGCTCGAAGTCACGCAGGAACAGGGCGAGTGGCTCCAGGTGAAGGCCACCGCCAACTGCTGGGCCTACGTCGCAGTCCAATACTTGCAGACCGGCACGCGCACTGCGGCAGCGCCCGCACCCGCGCCGACACCGGTGGCTCCGCCGCCAGCGCCCGTTCCGGCTCCCGCGCCGGTTGAACCTCCCGCACCGGCTGCGCCCGCGATGCCACCGGCCGCGCCAGCGGCACCGGTTGTTGTGGCGACTCCTCAGCCCGTCGCACCGCCACCCGCGCCCGAACCGGCCGCGCCTCCCGCGCCTGTAGTTGTGCCGCCGGCTCCGGCTGCGCCGACAGCGGCGGCTCCCGTAGCGCCCCCGATGCCCGCCGCGCCGGAAGTTGCGCCCGCCATCGTGCCCGCGCCGCCGCCACCGGTCGAAGTGCCTGCGAAGACCGAGGTCGCCAAAGTTGAACCGCCGGCAAAAAAACCGGAGCCTGCGAAGAAGCCGGCGCCGGTGAAGAAACAGCCGGTGAAGAAAGTCGCAAAGCCGAGGCCCGCGGAAGTGAAGCCGGTCGAAGTGGCGAAGCCGACGCCACCGCCCGCCGCGCCGGAAGTTGCGCCTGCGATGCCCGCCGCGCCGACGGTGCCGCCGTCGCCGCAGCCGACCGTGGAAGAACTCCAGGCAGCGAAGGAAGCCGCCAAGAGGGAAGCGATGGCCGTTGTGAAACCGCCCGCGCTGCCCGCGGGCGTCACGCCGCCGCCGCCGTTGCCGCCAGCCGAGCCGAGGCCTGTTGAGCCTCCGCAAGTCGTCGCGCCAACTCCGGCTCCGACGATGCCCGCGCCGGTCGCGCCCGCCGCCGTGCCGCCGCCGGCCCCGCAGGTCGCGATGGTGACGCCAGCCGAGCCGAAAGTTGAAACGCCGGCTCCGCCCGCGCCGGTGGTTCCGCCGACGCCGCCTGCGCCGACACCCGCGCCGACACCGGCTCCTGAGCCAGTGCCCGCGCCGACTGCGCCTGCGGTTGCGCCGCCGATGCCCGAGCCGCCAAAGGCCGCGACCCCGCCTCCGCCCGCTCCGGCACCTGTCGTTGCGCCAGCGCCCACGCCCGCTCCGGCCCCGGTGCCTGCGCCGACCGAGCCTGCGCCGCCTGCAATGCCGGTGCCTGCGCCAACTGTTGCCGCCGCCACACCGCCAGCGGCTCCGACGCCGCCCGCGCCTGAGCCGGTGAAGCCGGTCATGCCTGAGCCGGCCGCAGCGCCGGCACCGCCCGCCGCGCCCGAAGCGGTTGCGCCTTCGAGGACACAAGTTGCCAAGGCCGTCCCGGTCACGCCGGTGATCCGGGCGCCGGAGAAGGCCGTCGAACCGCCCCCGCCGGCGATCGAAGACGCGAACGTGAAGGTGGTGACGCGCGACGGCTGGCTGCGGCCCTCGGCCGGCCTCTTCAAGAAGCCCGGCTCGCACCAGCTCATGTCCAGCGACAAGCCCGGCGAGGCGATGCTGCTGTGCTTCATGTCGAGCACGGCGACCAACCTCGACCAATACGAAGGCAAGCGCATCCGCATCACGGGCGGCGAGTATTGGCAGCGCGGTTGGAACCAGCCGCTCATCCGCGTCACCAACGTCGAGTTGATCAAGTAGCCCTCACACCCATGGCTGCCCGGATCATTGACGGCAAGGCGATTGCCGAACAACTCAACGCCGAGACGCGCGCCGAGACCCAGCGGCTGAAAGCGCGCGGCATCACGCCCGGCCTCGCCGTCGTCCTCGTCGGCGACGATCCCGCCTCGAGGGTCTATGTCGCCAACAAGGAGAAGATGGCGGCCGACCTCGGCTTCCATTCGGTGTTGAAGCGGCTGCCCGCCGACACGCGCGAGGGCGACCTGCTGGCGCTGATTACCGACCTGAACTTCGACCCGAAGATCCACGGCATCCTCGTGCAGTCGCCGCTGCCGAAACACCTCCGCGAGGACGAGATCTGGGACGACATTGACCCGACCAAGGACGTGGACGGCTTTCATCCGCTGAACCTCGGCAAACTCGCCGCCGGCCAGCAGGCGCTCGTGGCGTGCACGCCGGCGGGCATCATCGAGATGCTCGTGCGCAGCGGCGCGACGCCGGCCGGCAAGCACGCGGTGATCGTCGGCCGCTCGATCCGCGTGGGCCGGCCGCTGCAACTGCTCTTGAGCCTGAAAGGCCGCACGGGCGACGCGACGGTGACGGTCTGCCACTCGCGCACGCCGGACATCGGCGCGCACACGCGGCAGGCGGACATCCTCATCGCCGCCATCGGCCAGCCGCGGTTCATCAAGGCCGACATGGTCAAGCCCGGCGCGGTGGTGATTGACGTGGGCATCAACGCCGTGCCCGACGCGACGCGCAAGAGCGGCACGCGGCTGGTGGGCGACGTGGATTTTGACGCGGTGAAGGAAGTGGCGTCGGCGATCAGCCCGGTGCCGGGCGGGGTGGGGCCGATGACGATCGCGATGCTGATGCACAACACCATCGCGGCCTGCCGGATGCGCGAGAGCGCGTAAGCGGCGTCGTTGTTTTCAAGCTTCCGAGTGTCCTTCGGATTTCGGGTTTCGGATTTCGGGTCTTGCCCGTATGCACCTGCTTGGCAGTTTTGCCAATCCGTTGATCATGCCCAACAGCCCGCAAGAGCGGGCGGTGGCGATGCCATTGTGGGTGATGGGCATCACGCTGCAAGTGGCGTTGGTGGCAGCGACGGTGTTGCTGACGCGGCTGGCAGAGCAGCCCTGGATTGGCGGGTGGACGCTGCTGGTGCTGCTGGCGTCCTTCGTGCCGTATCTGCTCGCGGTGGCGAGGACGAACCGCGTCCCGCCGCAGGTGGTGCTCCGCGGGATTGTCATCTTCGCGATTGTCTTCCGCGTGACGGCGCTGTGCGGGCCGGCGGTCTTGTCGAACGATGTGGTCCGCAGCCTGTGGGAAGGGCGCGCGCAGACTTTTGGCTTCAATCCCTACCTCGTGACGCCCGCGTCGCCGAAGGCCGCGCGGCTTGCCCCGGAACTGCTGTCGAGGCTCGCCGCGCCGGACATGCCCGCGACCGCTGCGCCGCTGACGGAGATGGCGTTCCGCGTTGGAGCGGTGATCTGGCCGCACGGGCCGGCGATGATCAAGTTCATGTTCGCGGTGCTGGACCTCGCGGTGGTGTGGGTTCTCATCCGCCTGCTTCGGTTGCGCGGGCTGCCCGAAAGCGCGGTGCTGATCTACGCGTGGAATCCGCTGGTCTTGCTGGAGTTCTCCAGCAACGGCCATCCGGCGCCGATGGCGATGTTCCTGGCGCTGGCGGCCATCTACCTCGTCGCGCCGCCGCCGAAAAAGCGGTGGGCCGGGGCGTTTGAACAGGCGGTGGCGTCGCTGAGCCTCGGCGGCGCGGTCATTTCGCATTATCTCGCCGCGCCGTTGCTGCTGTTCATGGGACGGCAGATCAAACTGCGCTTCTGGTTGTTGTGGGCGCTGGTGGTGGCGGTCTTCTGGCTGCCGTTCCGCGACGCGGGCTGGCATCTGTTCGACGGCGTCGTCCGTGTCGGGATGGAAAGCCGCTTTCACTTCAACGGCTCGCTTTTCAACGGCGTCGCGTGGCTGGCGGGCGGGAACTCGTGGGCTGGCATCAGCGCGCCGCTGCTGGTCGTGGCGGGCGCGTGCCTGCTGTTGCTCGTGGTGCTGCTGGTGCTGCGGCCCGACCCGGTGCGCGCGCTTTACTGGCTCGGCGGCGCGTGGCTGCTGCTCAGCCCGGTGGTCGAGCCGTGGCACGTGGCGTGGATCGTGCCGTTCCTCTGTTTCTTCCAGAACACCGGCTGGCTGCTGCTCAGCGCGAGCGTGCTGGTGAGCTACGTGACGCGGCTGGTCGAACTCCAGACCGGCTTCCGCGCCGAATCGCTGGAGTTGAAGCTGGCGGAATACCTGCCCGCGTTCGTGCTGATGGGCTGGAGCACAATCTCGCCCTACGTCGTGCCTGCGCTGAAGCACGAGGTGAAGCGGGGAAGGATGTAGCTGGTGGTTCATCGGACAATCCGCATCCAGCCGCGGTCGTCATCCACCCCGTTTCGGGCCGCACCCAAGTCCGTTTGTGCATGATGAAAGCGCGTCTGTGCGCCGTGAAAGTGGATTCGTGCGG
>JACRKA010000095.1 GCA_016219905.1 Verrucomicrobiota bacterium | reverse complement strand
GTATGAGCAAGATTCCGCGCATCGGCAGTGTCGCTTACCTGAACTCCAAGCCGTTGATCTACGGCTTGGAGAACGAGGTCGCGCTGGAACATCCGGCGCGTCTTGCCCAAAGGCTCGCTGCGCGTGAATTCGACACTGGCCTCGTGCCCGTGGTCGAAGTGTTCCGCCGTCCTGGCTACGTCATCGTGGACGGCATCGCCATCGCCTGCAACGGCCCGGTTTACAGCGTCCTCCTCGCGCATCGCGGCCCGCTGCGTGACATCCGCGAGGTCGTCGTGGACGCGGCCTCCGGCACATCCGCGTTGTTGCTGCGCGTGCTGCTGGAGAAGCGGTTTGGCATGAAACCGCGCTACGTCGTCGAGCCGCTCGCTGACAAGCGCAGTGATGCCGGCGCCCAGATGCTGATTGGCGACCAAGCGATCCGGTTCCATAGAGACCCTGTGGATTGGCAAATCCTCGACCTTGGCCAGGCGTGGTTCGATTGGACGGGTCTGCCGTTCGTCTTTGCCGTGTGGGCCGTCCACGGTGATTACCCCGACATCCACGGCCTTGCGGCAACACTCTCCGCCGCGCGCGATGCGGGGCTGGCCAATCTTGAAACCATCATCGCCCGCGAGACCGAAGGCGACGCCACGTTCCGCCGCCGATACTTTGCCGAGAACGTCCGCTACAACCTCGGCTCGCGCGAAAAGGAGGCGATGCTATTGTTTCAGCAACATCTGATTGATCTTGGGGAATTGAAGACACGTCATGATCTACGATTCGTCTCTCGATAATCTCACCGGCCGCATCCTCGACGGTGGGCGCGTTGGCGCGGACGAGGCGCTGCGGCTCCACCGCGCGCTGCCGCTGAACGAACTCGGCCTGCTCGCCGACGCGCGCCGCCAGCAGAAGAAAGCCGCCGCCTACGACGGCCGTGGCAACCAGGTTGTCACCTACATCGTTGACCGCAACATCAACTACACCAATGTCTGCAACGTCTATTGCAAGTTTTGCGCATTCTATCGCACTGAGACCGACGCCGAGAGCTACGTGCTGAGCCGCGAGGAACTCGCGAAGAAGATCGAGGAGCTTGTCGCCGTTGGCGGCACGCAAATCCTGTTGCAAGGCGGCCATCACCCGAAACTCGGCATCGAGTTCTATCTCGAACTGCTGCAGTTCATCAAAGGCCGCTTCCCGCAGATCAACGTCCACGGATTCTCGCCGCCAGAGTTCAATCACTTCGCCGAAGTGTTCAAGTTGCCGCTCGGCGAGGTCATCCGCCGCTTCAAAGAGGCTGGCCTCGGCAGCATCCCCGGCGGCGGCGCGGAAATCCTCGTGGACCGCGTCCGCGACCGCATCGCGCCGCTGAAGTGCAAGACCGACGATTGGCTGCGCGTCATGCAACTTGCCCACGAGCAGGGCCTGCGCAGCAGCGCCACGATGATGTTCGGCCATGTCGAGACGGTGGAGGACCGCATCGAGCACCTCCAACGGCTGCGCGATTTGCAGGACAAGACCGGCGGCTTCACCGCGTTCATCTGCTGGACCTTCCAGAGCGAGCACACCAAATTGCGCGCCGAGCCGGTCGGCTCGCACGAATACCTGAGGATGCAGGCACTGGCCTGAATTTTCCTCGACAACTTCGACAACGTGCAGGCCTCGTGGGTCACGCAAGGCCCCAAGATCGGCCAGGTCGCGTTGAAGTTCGGCGCGAACGATTTCGGCAGCTTGATGATGGAGGAAAACGTCGTCAGCAGCGCCGGCACCACCTTCCGTGTCACCGTCGAGGACATGAAACGCCTCATCACCGAGATGGGCTACGAGCCGCACCAGCGGGATAATTGGTATCGGCTGTTGGCGTGAGCCAGTAGATTGATTCAGCAGGTCAAAGAAACGACCCGGAACAAGCGTGCGGAGAGATGTTCAAACGTGTTTGGACGACTTTGAAAACCGGCGTGCAAGCCAGCCCATGAAACCGTTCGTCGTGACGATGCTTGTGTCGTGTCTCGCGCTCGCCGGCCTCGCCGGTTGCACGAGCAACGTGAATGGCGGGGATCGAAGGTTTTTCTATGATAGTTGGAAGGCCGCGCCGGACGACCCCTCGCGGAGCACCGAGCGCAGCCATCAGGACATTTTCAAGGAAAAGCCCTAAAGGCCGGTGCCGCGCACCGACACCCGGGTTTCCTCGCCCCGCGGCTGGACAAGGGCGGGCCGGCTCGGATAAAAGATGCCGCATGAAACACACGTTGCTTTCCCTGTTCACGATCACCGCGTTGCTCGCAGCGCCGGCGGCGCGGGCTGCCGACGGCTGGATTTCGATGTTCGACGGCAAGACGCTCAACGGCTGGAAATCCAACGAGGAAGTGCCCGGCTGCTTCACCGTCGAGGACGGCAAGCTCAAGGTCAGCGGTGGCCGCGCGCACCTGTTCTTCGCCGGCGCCGACGGCAAGGCGACGTTCAAGAACTTCGAGTTCAAGGCCAAGGTGATGACCACGCCCGGCTCGAACTCCGGCATCTACTTTCACACCGAGTTCGTGGAGAAGGGCTGGCCGGTCAAGGGCTTTGAGTGCCAGGTCAACACCACCCACAAGGACCCGAAGAAGACCGGCGGCCTCTACGCAATCAAGGACGTGATGAACGACGCGCCCTCGAAGGACAACCAGTGGTGTGATTATGAAATCAAGGTCCAGGGCAAGCGCGTCGTGGTGAAGATCAACGGCAAGATCACCGCCGATTGGACCGAACCCGCCGACTGGGAGCCGCCGAAGAACATGGCCGGCCGCCGCATCGCGGAAGGCGCGTTCTGCATCCAAGGCCACGACCCGAAGAGCACGACCTACTACAAGGACATCAAGGTCAAGCGGCTGCCTTGACGCTTTCCTTCTGGGTCCGGTCACTTCTTCTGGAGGAAAGCACCGGCCGGGACCTCCGGCGAAGCCGCCATAACCTGCCGCACGTTCTTGAGCGCGCTGCCGTTGGTGTCCAGCACAATTGCCCGCGTGGCGTCACCTTCCAGTTGAAGCAGCGTATCCACTCCAGTTTTTGGCGCGCAGTTCCGGAGCGTGGCGCCGCGCGCCTGTTTCAATCGCAGCATCGCCGCCGCGCCAGGCCAGAATGCGGCGTCCAAGCCGGCCACGGTCACCTCCTCCGCGTCGTCGAACATCATCGCGTGCCGCAGGTCGGGTTGGTCGGTGTGAAGTTGCACGTTGACGAAACGCAGCCCCTTGACGTGCCGGCAGTAGAAACCGTAGGCGGGCAGGTTGCCGAACATCTTGCTCTCCGGGTAAGCCTCCGGCCGTTCCGGAATCTGGCGCTGCGTCTCTTCGCGTGTGCCGCCGCCATCGAACCCCAGCTTGATGTTCTCAAGCAACACGTCCTCGATCGGATGGCCGGGCAGGCCGGCGATGGCGCAGCCGATCTGCGACGTGTGCGTGGCGGTGATGTTCTTGAGGACGACCTTGTGCATCGTCCCCACGTCGGGCTTGGCGTTCGCATAGGGCCGCCCGCGGTTGCCGAGCCGCAGGAAGATCGGCACCGAGACGCCGTCAATCTCGACGCCGGAAACCGTGACGTTCTCCATCCGTCCGCCGTCCACGATCTCCAGCGCGATGGCGGCGAGGCCGCGTTGCGCGCCATAAGTCTTCTGCGACTTCTTGGGCGACGAGACGCGGCAGTTCGAGATGCTGATGTCCACGAAGCCGCCGCCGGACTCCGTGCCCATCTTCAACGCGTTGCAATGGCTGCTGACCGTGCAGTCGCTGATGCGCACGTTGCGGCATGGCTCCGCCGACAGGCTCTTGAGCACGATGGCGTCGTCGTCGGAATCCACCCGGCACCCGCTGATCGTCACGTCGCGGCAACTGTCAATGTCCAGCCCGTCGTTGTTGAACGAGACGTGGTTGAACACATCAACGCCGCGGATGGCCAGGCGCTCGCAGAACTTGTAGTGCTGCATCCACGAGCCGGCGTTCCGCAGCCGCACGCCCTCGATGAGCACGTTGCGGCATTTCTCGAGATAGATGTTCCTCGGCCGTTTCTTCGCCTTGTCCCGGAACGCGTCGCCGTTGCCGTCAATGGTCCCCTTCCCTCGGATGGCGATGTCGTGGAGGTTGTCGCCCTGGATCAGGTTCCGAAAAACCGGCTCGCCGGCCGTCTCACGCCCGTCGGCGTCCAGCGGCGCACCATAGTAATCCTTCAACTCGCGGCTGCCCAACAACGTCGCCCCTTCCTCGATCAGCAGCGTGACGCCGCTCCTCAGCCGCATCGCGCCGGACAGGAACTTGCCCGCCGGAAACCGCACCGTGCCGCCGCCATCGGCCGACGCGGCATCAATCGCCTTCTGGATCGCCGCCGTGCAGAGCGTCTGGCCGTCGGGTTTCGCGCCGCAGTCGAGCACGATGTGCGTCTTCTCGGCCGCCACCGCCGATAGGGTCAGCAATGAGGCGCTCACGAATGTGG
The DNA here is from genome assembly GCA_016219905.1 of Verrucomicrobiota bacterium. Classification (GTDB taxonomy): domain Bacteria; phylum Verrucomicrobiota; class Verrucomicrobiia; order CAIQCK01; family CAIQCK01; genus JACRKA01. Next base: position 1,195 of record JACRKA010000095.1, on the reverse strand, counting down.
TCCCGCAAATCCTAATCACCACGGCAGTCTAGCGGCCGCCCATCGCTGCGCAACTGCGGAATCGTAATTGCGTTGGCTCAGCGGGGCAGTTCAGGTAAGACAACGCGCGCCATGCCAACGAAAAAGAAGCAGCCGCAACCCAAAGCCTTCGTCCAGACCGCGCAGTCGCTGATGAAGGGCCTCGACCGTTGGCGGCAGGTTGGAGCCGACGAGGCGCGCATCGTCCGCGAGATGACGTTGCGCAACGAACTCTCCGGCGGCACGCCCACCGTCCGCGCGTTCGAGGAGAACTGGCGCAAGTTCACCGGCCTCAAATACGCCATCACCGTCTGCAACGGCACCGCGTCGCTCTATAGCGCGTTCTTCGGCCTCAAGGTCGGCCCCGGCGACGAAGTGATCTGCCCGACCTACACGTGGATCTCCACCATCGGCCCCGTGCCGTTGCTCGGCGCGCGGCCGGTGTTCGCCGAATGTGTGCGCGACGGCATCACCGTGGACCCTGACGACATCCGCCGCCGCATCACGAAACGCACCAAGGCCATCGTCGTCGTCCATCTCTGGGGCTGGCCATGCGACATGGACGCGATCATGGCGATCAGCCGCGAGACAGGCATCCCGGTCGTCGAGGATTGCTCGCACGCCCACGGCGCGCTCTTCAAAGGCCGCGTCGTCGGCTCCATCGGCCACGTCGGCTGCTGGAGCTTGCAGGGAACAAAGCCGTTGAGCGCGGGCGAGGCCGGCATCATCGCCACCAACGACAGCGAAGTCTTCGACCGCGCCTGCCTGCTCGGCCAGGTCAACCGCATGGTCGGCATGGACCTCGTCACCAACCGTTACCAGCATCTCCAGCCGCTCGGCACCGGCATGAAGTTCCGCGCCCATCCGCTCGGCGTTGGCATCGCCAGCATCCAGCACAAGAAACTCGCCGCGCTCAACAAACGGCGCGGGCATTTCGTCGAGCAAATTGAGGCGGGCCTGGCCGGCATCCCGTGCCTGAAACCAATCGCAACCGTCCCCGGCTCGAAACGCGGCGGCTACTACGGCTTCCCGGTGCTCTACAACCCCGCCGCGCTCGGCGGCGTGCCGCGGGAAAAAGCCGTTGAAGCCATCAATGCCGAAGGCGTGCCCGTCAGCGCGGGCTTCTACGAACTCCTCCACCGCCTCCCCTACTTCCGCGACGGGTTCGACCTCTTCG
>JACRKA010000092.1 GCA_016219905.1 Verrucomicrobiota bacterium | reverse complement strand
GCCGCGCGCGCTGCGGGCCGTCAGCCGGGACGGCTCGCGCGTGCGCACGATCGCGGCGTTCAACGTGTGGCACATGAGCAGCGACCGCGCCGGCCGCTGGATCGTGGGTGACACGAACCATCCGGACGTCGGGTTGCAACGGGTCAACGCGCGCACCGGCAAGCGGCGCACGCTCTGCCATCCGCGCGCCACCAGCCGGGGCACGCAGTGGGAGCTTACCGAGCCAGCGAAGGGCGCCGGCATTGACACGAGCATCATCCGCGGCGACCGGCCGGAACTTGATCGTCCGCCGCGTCCAGAGGATCCCGCCTCCGTCTATGGCCCGCAATGGAGCCACCCGCACCCGGCGTTTTCGCCCGACGGCCGCCGCGTGGTCTTCACCAGCGACCGCGATGGCTGGAGCCAGGTCTATGTGGTGCCCTGCGAGCCGTGACGCATGGGAGGAATAACATGGCCGTGCTGCGTTGCGGCATCCCGGCCCACCCCGCCAACCCACCGCACCACACTGCTACTGCGCCTTCTTCGCTTGGCGCGCCTCCCGCTCGCGGCGGGCATAATCCATCAGTTGGTCATACTCCACGTCACTCAATTTCGCCTTGTATCGCATGTGCATCATCCAGCGATTCCACGTCTCCTCTACAATGAAGCCGGGATTTGGGAAATCGTGGCAGCGGCCGCACTTGGCCAGATACAATGTCTTGCCGGCAGCCAGTTCCGGCGATGCCCCGGTTGTGCCGGGCGCCGCCGCAGCGGGCGTTGCCGCCGGCGCTTTGGGCTTGGCTTCAGCGGCGAGCTGGTCCGCGCACTCTTTTGCCAGCAGGACCGGCCACCGCGGGGTGTTGAAGAAATCCGGATTGGCCAGTTCCTGCTGCCGGCGCAGGCGCTGGAACTTCTTGCTGAACGCCGAATCGGCCACGCCGAGCTGGGGATACATCTCGACCGCTTTCCGCTGCCAGTCCTCGGCCTGCGCCGCGCCCACAGACAGCGCGACACCCAGCACGACGGCCCAGAGCCTGAGATGTCCTCGTCGCATGGCTACTCCATGCCTTCATCCTGGGAATTTGTCGAGGGCAAGTTGCTGCCCAAGCTGTCCGGGCTGCGCTTGACACGGCAGCGCGGCCTGTAGGATAAGCTCGCCGTTGCCTGACGCGCGATTTCGTTCACATCACCAACCGGAGACCCACCATGAGCCATCCCACCACCCGTCGCACATTCCTGAAAAACACCGCGCTGGCCGGCGCCGGCCTGCTGGTGTTGAAAAACAACCCGTTGGCCGCCGGCCAGTCGCCCAACAGCAAGCTCGGCATCGCCCTCATCGGCGTCGCGGGCCGCGGCGGCGCGAACCTCAAGGGCGTCCTGAGCGAGCGGATCGTCGCGCTCTGCGACGTGAACGAGGGGAATTTGAAGAAGGCCGCCGAAAAATTCCCCGACGCGAAGACCTACACCGACTGGCGGAAGTGCCTTGAGCAAAAGGACGTTGACGCCGTCGTCTGCTCCACGACCGACCACACGCACGCTTTCGTCAACGTCTGGGCGATGAACCGCGGCAAGCACGTCTATTGCGAGAAGCCGCTGGCCAACTCCGTCCACGAGGCCCGCACGGTCCGCGAGACCTATCTCAAGAACAAGGGCAGGCTCGCCACGCAGATGGGCACGCAAATCCACGCCACCGACAACTTCCGCCGCGTGGTCGAGATGGTGAAGGGCGGCGCCATCGGCAAGCCGCAGGAAGTCCGCGTCTGGTGCAGCCGCACGCCCAAGGGCGGCTCGTATCTGGAAGCCGCCGGCGACCCGCCGCCGCACCTGCACTGGGACCTCTGGGTCGGGCCATCAGCGATGCATCCTTACAACCCTGATTACATAGGCGGCTGCGGAAAGTGGAACCGGTTCTGGGATTTCGGCAGCGGCCAGATCGGCGACATGGGCAGCCACATGATGGACCTCGCGTTCTGGGCGCTCGACCTGCGGTTTCCCACCACCTGCAAAGCCGAAGGCACGCCCGTCAGCCCCGACACCTGCCCCGAGTGGCTCACCGCCGAGTGGGACCATCCGGCCAACGACTGGCGCGGGCCGGTCAAGGTCTATTGGTATGACGGCGGCAAGAAACCCGGCGTGCCGTCGAAGGTCTTCAACCGCGACGAGATGTTCAAGGGCCTCATCTTCAAGGGCGACATGGGCTACCTCGTCGCCGACTACGATTACCGGCTGGTCATGCCCACCAAGGGTGACATGACCCACTACAAATCGCCCAAGCCCGAAGACCTGATTCCGCCGTCGCCGGGCCATCACGAGGAATGGATCGCCGCCTGCAAGACCGGTAAGCCGACGCTCTGCAACTTCGATTACTCCGGCGCCGAGATCGAACACAACCTGCTGGCGCTCGTGGCCTATCGCGCGGGCAAGAAGCTGGATTGGGACGCCGCCAACCTCAAGGCCACCAACTGCCCCGCAGCCGACCCGTTCATCCGCAAACAGTATCGCGCCGGCTGGACGCTCAACGGGTGAGCCATGACCAGCCTGCATCTTCTCTGCGCCGCGCTGTGTGCGCTGGCGCTGCCCGCTGTCACCGCCGCCGAACTCAAGTCCCCTGACGGCAAAGTCGTCGTCCTGTTTTCTGTGCGCGACGACGGCGGCGAGAAGGGCTGCCTGTTCTACGGCGTCTCGTATCGTGGCAAGCCGATCCTCGCCGAGTCGCGGCTCGGCCTGACGCTCAAGGAGGGCTTGGCGCTCACCGCTGGATTCAAGCCCGTCAAACTCGACTGCGGCAGCCATGACGAGACGTGGAAGCCGGTCTATGGCGAGCGCAGCAGCATCCGAGACCACTATAACCAACTCGTCGTTGACCTTGCGGACGGGCAGACGCCGCCGCGGCAGTTGCGCCTCACGTTCCGCGCCTACGACGAAGGCGCCGCGTTCTGCTACACGCTGCCGAAGCAAGCGGCGATGGACCGCGTCAGCATCACGAAGGAGAACAGCGAGTTCCGCTTCACGGCTGATCACACAGCGTGGGCGGTCTATAGCGCGCAGGGCAATTACGCAAAGGTCGCGCTCGCCAAGATCAAGCCCGGCTGCGAGCGGCCGCTGCCCGTTCAGGTCGCCGACGATTGCTACGCCGCCATCGGCGAGGCAAAGCTGGTGGATTACGCGCGCATGAAGCTTGCGCCGCTGGCTGGAACAAGTAGCCGCCGACGTAAGGAGGCGGATTCCCCCGTTGCCAAAGTCCAGCCTCCGCCTCCTTACGTCGGCGGCTACGGTTTGGTCAGCGACCTGACCGGCGGCGTGGAGGCCGCGTTGCCGCTGACGACACCGTGGCGTTTCGTCATGGTCGCTGACAGCCCAGGCCGATTGCTGGAGAACAACTTCCTCCTGCTCAACCTCAACGACCCGTGCGCCATCGCCGACACGGCGTGGATCAAGCCGGGCAAGGTTATCCGCGAGGTTACGCTCACCACCGTTGGCGGCAAGGCGTGCGTGGACTTCGCGGTGAAGCGCGGCCTGCAATACGTCGAGTTCGACGCGGGCTGGTATGGTCACGAATACGACGACGCGGCAGACGCCAGCGCCGTCAACGTGGACCCGAAGCGCTCGAAGGGGCCGCTGGACCTGCACGAGGTCATCCGCTATGGCAACGAGCACGGCATCGGTGTCATCCTCTATGTCAACCGCCGCGCGCTGGAGAAGCAGCTCGACCAGATCCTGCCGCTCTACAAGAAATGGGGTGTGGCGGGAGTGAAATACGGCTTCGTCAACGTCGGCACGCAGCAGTGGACGGCGTGGCTGCACGACGCGGTGCGCAAGGCGGCAGCGCATCAGTTGATGGTGGACATCCACGACGAATACCGGCCCACCGGCTACAGCCGCACGTATCCGAACCTGATGACGCAGGAGGGCATCGCCGGCGACGAAACCAGCCCGTTGAACACGAACACGCTGACCATTCTCTTCTCGCGGATGCTGGGCGGCGCGGCCGACAACACCATCTGCTACTACGACGCGCGCGTGGACCGCAACGCCACGCACGCCTGCCAGCTCGCCAAGGCCGTGTGCCTCTACAGCCCGTGGCAGTTCCTCTACTGGTATGACCGCCCGCCGGCGTCGCCGCAAAAAGTCGGCGGCGCGGGCAATGCCGAGACGAAGATCGGCGACGAGCCGGAACTGGAGTTTTACAACGCAGTCCCGACCGTCTGGGACGAGACGCAGGTCATCCACGGCCGCATCGGCGAATACGCCGTCATCGCCCGGCGCAGCGGCGCGGCGTGGTTCATCGGCAGCCTGAACAGCGGCGAGGCGCGCACGCTGGACGTGCCGCTGAAGTTCCTGGCTCGCGACAGGAAATACGCGGCCCACATCTACAGCGACGACCCGTCGGCCCCGACGCGGACACACGTGAAGGTCGAGCGGCGCCTTGTGGATGCCACCACCACGCTGAAGATGGAGATGTCCGCCCAAGGCGGCCAGGCGATCCGCATCGTGCCGGCGCGCTGACGGCAGCGCGCCACGGCTGCCCCGCTGCAAGGTTTCGCCCCGCGCAGACCTGCTGAATCCGCGATTTCCGATCTGGCGGTTTTCATCGCCACATTATCCGCGCTTGACCGGTTCAATGGCATCGCGCAGTCTCTGCGCCGCAATGCGTGTCGCATCTGCCCTTGAAGGACCACGACCATGAAAGTCATCGCCATCCAGTCCAGCCCGAACAGGGACGGATTGACCGCCGCTTGCGCGAGCGCCGCGTTGCGCGGCGCGCAGAAGGCCGGCGCCGAGACCGACCTCATCACCCTCACCGACCTGGTGATCCACCCGTGCCAGATGTGCGACCGCAACACGAGCCTCTGCCACGAGAAGGGCAAATGCGAGCAGAAGGACGACTTCAACATGCTGCGCGAGACGGTCAGCGCCGCCGACGCGGTCGTGTTCGCCACGCCCGTCTATTTCGGCGACCCCAGCGAGGTGGCGAAGTGTTTCCTCGACCGCTGGCGCCGCTGCGAGGTGATTGACCGTGACAAGTCCGTGTTGCGCGGCAAGCGCGTCATCGGCATCGCCGCGGCGGGCGGTTCCGGCATGGGCGCGATCACCACGTTGAGCAGCCTCGAACGCTACTTCCAGTGGCTGCAATTCACCATTTGGGAACTCACCACAGTCACGCAGATCAACCGCCGCTGGGCGCTCAAGGCCGTCGAGGAAGCCGGCCGCACCATGGTCGCCGAGCCGCTGCCAGTGTAGCCGCGGAGTTTCTGATCGGCGGGAGTGTTTCCGACCCGGCCGGGCCGGAACCGGGGATTTGTCCGACCGGGAAATCCGAAGCACGAAATCCGAAACTCGAAACAACTCCGAAGGATCAATAAGGAAAACTCAAGAGGCTGAACTCCCGCTCGAAACCGGGATGTCTTGGGAGTTTTCCGTTTGCTGGTTTAGACTTTGTTTCGGATTTCGAGTTCCGGATTTCGGATTTCTCCGTCAGTGCCCCATCCCCGGCTTGTCGAGGCAGCCGGTCTCAATCATCCCGTCGCGCACGGTGAACACACCGGGAAATTTCTCCGCCCACGGCGCGTTGGCCTGCGGCATGTATTGGCGCGAATTGCCTTCGATGGCCGTCACCGGCCCGATGTGCGCGGCGAGTCCCGCGCTGTGCAGGAACGACTGGCCGGGGCACGTCAGGTCCTGCACGCAGAGGAACATGTTCTGCTTCTGCGCCGCGGCGGCCATCAGCAACGCCTGGCTCTGGCCTTTGCACGCCTTCAGCGCCACGCCGCTGTAGCCCTGCTCGCGCGCCAGCAGGAACGTCTCGTAATCCGTCAGCGATTCGTCAATCACCACCGGCTTCAGCTTCGCCGCCTCGTGCATCTTGTTTTCCGGGTGCGCCTTCAGGTCGCGCGCGGTCGGCTGCTCGACGTAGGCCACGCGGTCGAACGCGACCGGGCTGCCCTCTTTCACGCGCCGCAGCACCTCCAGCAGATACTCGACGCTCTTGCATTGCTCGTTGAAGTCGAGCGAGTAAGCCCAGCGGTTCACGCCGCGCTGGGCCTGCGTCTCGGCCGTGACGCGCTCGATGGCCAGCACGCGGGCAATGTCCCAGTCGGCGTTGTCGCCGTTGAGCTTGATCTTCAGGTGCGTGAGCTGGTCCTTGACGATCCACTCGCCGAGCGTGTTTGGCAGGCCGTCGAGCAGGCGCTCCTTCACGTCGGCATCGGTGAGCGCGTCGAGCGCGCCGATGAGGTGATAGAGCGGCATGCGCGCCTTCGGCCGTCGCAACGAATAACGGTCGAGGTATTCTCCTGCGAACGACGCGTCGAGGTAGCGCGCGATGTCGCTGTTCATCCACTCCGCGCCGTAGCAGTCATAGACGTGGCGGCCGTGGACCTTGCCGTAAGCGTCGTGGAGCGCTGCGTCGAACGGGCTGAAGACGACCAGCGTGCACAACTTCGGGACCGGCTCGGCCAGCTTGCAAGTGCGCTTCGTTTTCGCGGCAAGCTTCAGCGCCTCCGGCTCCAGCTCGTGGCTCAACTCAACCGGGTGCGCACACAGGTCGCTGTCGCGGAGCAGGCCGGCAATTTTTTCCGCGAGCGTCTTCATTGCCTCAAGCCGCTGCGGCTCGGAGATGGTCTTGCTGGGAAACGCCCAGATGGTGCTGAGCGGCATCGAACCGCTGCCCTCGGCCTCGCGCCCGCTGCGCGTGCGGACGCGGACGCGGACGTTGAGGATGGTGGCGTGGGTCACCGGCACGCCGCCGAACTTCAGCGGCGTGCGGAAGGCGTGGTGCTCGTGGCTGGTCTCGACTTCGCGGATCGTGATGTCAGTGGGCTGCGGTTTCATCTTGGAATGGGGCATCAGATACCGATCTTCTTCTTCAACTCGGTGAGCAACCGGATCGCGTGGCCGATCTCCGCCTTCTGGCGCTCCGGCTCCTGGGCGATCTCGCGCTCGATCGTCAGCGGGCCGTCGTAGCCGAGGTCTTTGAGTGTGCGCAGGAACTTCTCGAACCCCACGTCGCCCTGCCCCAGCGGCATTTCCTGGCCCCATTCCTTGCCGGGATTGGCGGCCCACTTAGCGTCCTTGCAGTGGCAGCTCCGCACGTAGCGGCCGACCTTTCGCAGCGCCTCGATCGGCTCGCTCGTGCCGTAGAGAATCATGTTCGCCGGATCGAAGTTGATGAACAGGTTGTCGCGCTTCACGTCGCCGATGAACTGCAACAGCGCCTCCGGCGTTTCCTGGCCCGTTTCCAGATGCAGGTTCTGCCCGTTGCGCTTCGCGTGGTCGCAGATGTCTTGGGTCACCTTGAGAACCTCGCCATAGATTGGGTCCTTCGCGTCGTGCGGGACGAACCCCAAGTGCAGCGCGATCACGCGGCAGCCGAGCAGCTTGGCGAAGTCCGAGATCTCCTTCATCTCCTTCGTCCGCGCGGCGCGCATCTCGCGCGGCACGAGACCGACCGTGCGCGAGACCGTCGGGATATCCGCGTAGCTCTCGCCCTCGAATCCGCCGAAGACCACGGTCAACGTGATGCCGGCTTCCTTGAGCTTTGCGAGGAACTGTTTCGCGTTTTCCGGCGTCCGCGTGCCCTGGCCGGGCGCGTGCAGATGCATGGTCGGCACGCGCAATTCGCGGGCGACTTCGAGCTTCACGCCCAGACCTGCGTCAATGCTGGTGAACACTCCGATGGGCCATTTGTCCATGACTTTGGTTCCTTTCGCTAGAGGCTAGGGGTTTTGATTTGAGAGCGCAGGGCGCGAACGTAGCCAGCCGCCGCAGCCAACTCAAGACGAATTGCTGCCACCAACAAAAGCGCGTGGCGGCTCGCGTAACAGGTGTGCTACAAGAAGGTCGCCGCATGAAAGCCGCGCTTGTCCTCCTGCTCCCCGTCGCCGCCATCGGTGCGCAACCTGTGCTTCATGATCACGTCGAAACCGCCACCTCCGCCCGTCACGAGTTCGTCATCCGCATGGGCGGCACGATGGACGGCGAGAACACCCGCACGCCCATCGGCTACGGCGCGTGGTCGCGCGAATTCGAGGCGATGCGCGAGGTGCGGATCGAGAACGTCGGCGACGCGCCGGTTGTCAACCCGTGGGTCTTCGTCAACGGCCGGCGCGACTGGCGCACGGTCGAGAAGATCATCGCCGGGGCCACGCGCGGCTGCGCCAGCGACCGCGAGCGCGCCATCGCCATCTGGCGGTTCGTCATCGGCCACCGGTTCCACGCGACGCCCAACGACGGCGACAACGTGGATCCGGTCAGGCAGTTCAATGTCTATGGCTACTCGCTCTGCGGCGACATCGGGCAGACCATCCGCCAGCTCTGGAAGGTTGCCGGCTTCAAGACGCGCTGCGGCCGGCCGCACGGCCACTGCCTGACCGAGGTGTGGTTCGACAACGCGTGGCGTTCGCTCGACGGCGACGAACAGATCATTTGCCTGTCGCGCGACAACGAGACCATCGGCAACGAGACGGACGTCGTGCGCGACCACGACCTGATGAAGCGCACCCACACCTACGGCATCCTCGCCAACGACGATCCGCTCACCGACCAGTTCTCCGCGTCGCTGCACGTCTATGAAGGCAAACGCGAGGGAGATTATCGCGACAACTTCGGCCATCGGATGGACCTCACGCTGCGGCCGGGGGAATCGCTCGCGTGGCGTTGGGACAACGTCGGTCGTTACCACGGCACGAACCTCAAGACCGGCTGGGGGCCGCAAGCCGCGGAGCCGCTTGCCAACGGCCGGTTGGTTTACGCGCCGCCGAACGTGGCGGCTGCTGGCGAAAAAGCCGGCGAGGCGCTCATCATCCCGATGGCCAGCCCCTACGTCATCGTCGGCGGCAAACTGGACGCGCGAGGCGAGGCGAAGGCATCCATCTCGTTTGACCAGAAGAAATGGGAGCCGCTCGCCACCAGCCCGGTGGGGCGAGACTCCGTCGAGCCTCGGTCCCAAGATGAACCGCGCAGCAGCGGAGGCTCGGCGGAGCCTCGCCCCACCGTTCATGCCGACCTCGATCCGTTGTTCCCGCCCGAAGGCAAACCGCGCTACCGCTACTGGCTGAAGTTCGAGCCTGCGGGCGCGCTGCAATCGTTGCGCGTCGAGAACGTGCTGCAAATGGCCCCGCTATCGCTGCCCGCGCTCAACGTCGGCGAGAACCGGATCGTCTATAGCGACGAGAACGGTGGCGATCGGAAGGTGCGTGTGAGTTTCGAGTGGGCCGAGCGCGACGACAGCCCGCCGCCCGCTGCACCGGCGGCGGAGTTCCCGAAAGACGGCGGCGAGGTCGAGGGCACGCAGTTCACGTTCAAGTGGAAAGTAGCCGCGTCACGGAGTGACGCGGCTACAGATTACCATTTCCAACTCAGCAACCGCGCCGACATGAAATGGCCGTTGTCGCCAACGTTCGACCGGCTCGTCTCCAAGACGCCGCAGCGCGGTACGGCAAGCTGGGCCATCCCGTGGCGCGGCCTGCTCAATCCCGGCCAGCGTTATTACTGGCGCGTGCGGGCGCGCAACAAGGATGGCCTGTGGGGCGCGTGGAGCCGGACGTTCAGCTTCACGCCGCAAGGGCCGGGCGTGCCGCTCGATGTGCGCTACGATGCGGCGACCGGCGCGATCCGCTGGCAGGCTAATCCGCACGGCCGGCCACCGATGAAGTGGCGCATCCATGCCAGCGACGAGAAGGGATTCACCGCCAGCGACACGCCGCACAAGGTGCTCTGGGAGTCCGGCTACGAGAGCAAACGCGACGTGCGCGAGCTGCCGCCCACTGTTGTCGGCGAGACCGACAAGCCGGAGTGGCGCTCGCTGACGAACGCGTTCTACCGCGTCGTGGCTGTGGACGCGCAGGGCGTGGCAAGCGGGCCGAGCGATTATGCCGCCATGCCGCGGCCGAAGTTCATCAGCCAGCCGCCGACGCGCGCGAAAGCCGGCGAAACCTACACCTACCAGCCACGCGCCATCCGCTCGCTCGGCGACCTGCGCTGCAAGAACTACGCGAAGGACAAGATCTACTGGGCCGGCTTCTGGAACATCGAGAAGCCGGTCTGGTCGCTCGTCGCAGGACCGGACTGGCTGAAGCTGGATGCCGGGACGGGCGAGTTGAGCGGCGCGCCGCCCGCCGAGGCCGCAGGACAGGAGGTTAAAGTCGAGTTGAAGTGCGAGATCGCCGGCGTCGGCGTGGACACGCAGGCGTTCACGATTCGCGTCGCAAAATGAACGCAGCGTAGGCATCGAACAACGGGCTTCCGTCGGGCGGGGCCGATGGCTATAACCGTCGCGATGGATTCGACCAGCAAACCGCCGTTTTTCAGCGTCATGATGCCCGTGTATAACCACGCGGCCTACGTGGGCGCGGCCATCGAGTCGGTGCTGGCGCAGACGTTCCTGGACTGGGAGCTGGTGGTGGTGGACGACGGCTCGACGGACGAGTCGGGCGCGATCGTGGACGGCTACGCGGCGAAAGATCCGCGCATCGTGGTCATCCACCAGGCCAACGGCGGCGAGGGCGCCGCCCGGAACCGCGCGCTGGCCGCCGCGCGCGCGCCGTGGATCACGTTCCTCGACAGTGACGACCTCTGGTATCCCGAAACGCTCCAGCATTACGCGGACTTCCTCGCGGCGCATCCGGAAGCGACGTTCCTCTACGGCACGCGGCACCGGTTGAACGACGACGGCTCGGTCGAGAAACCGCCCGGCGAATTTCAAGACCGCGTCACGGGCGCGGCGGAGTTGTTCGGGCGGATGCATCTGTCATGCTTGTGCGTGTGCTTCCGGAAGGAACTGGCCGACCGCGTCGGCGGCTACGACGTGCGGCTGCGCACCGGCACCGATTACGATCTCTACCTGCGGCTGAGCCGGCACACGCGGTTCTGGCCGACCGGCCACGCCACCGGCCTGCGCCGCCGCCACGGCACCAACATCTCGCAGTGCAGCGGCCGCACGCGCATGACCGAGGCGGACCTGCTGGAGCGGTTCGTGAACGAATTCGGCGGGCGCGAAATGCTGCCGGCGGAACTGGTCGCGCAGCGGCTCAGCCGCGTTTATTTCACCGCGGGGCGCGAGTTTCTACGCGAGGGCGACATCGGCCGGGCGCTGGAGGCGCTGGCGTGCGCCAAGCGTTACCGGCCCAGCCTGCGGGTCAGCGCGTTGCAGTGGCTCGCGCGGTTGAGAGGAGGCCGGACATGAAGACGACGAACAAGATCCTGGTGCTCTACGATTCCGCCACGGGCAACACGGCGAAGATGGCGCAACTGGTCGCCGAGGGCGCGCGCTCGATCGCCGACACGGAGGTGCGCGTGCGGTCGGTGGACGAGGCGGTCGCCGACGACGTGGTGTGGTGCGACGGGCTGGCGGTGGGCAGCCCGACGAACATGGGCCTCGTGTCGTGGAAGATGAAAAGGTTTTGGGACACGACGATGGGCGAGCAGTGGATGAAGGTGGACGGCAAGATCGCGTGCGCGTTCTCGTCGGGCGGCGGCTGGGGCGGCGGGATGGAGCTGGCCTGCCAGAGCATCCTCACGTTGTTGATCAACTTCGGCTTCCTCGTCTTCGGCGTGACGGATTACACCGGCAAGCTGACGACGCTGCACTACGGCGCGATCACGGCGCGCGAGCCGCGCTCGGAGGACAGCCAGGCGGCGTGCCGTCGGCTGGGCCGGCGGCTGGCGGAGTGGACGGCCGTTTGCGTCCACGACCGCAAGGAGGAGCATCCGTCGCTGAAGATGGCCGAGCGGCACGGGCCGGGTAACGGTTGAGAACGAACTGATGAGCGCACCGCAAGGACCGAAACCATCCGGCAGAGCCGAGCCGCAGTTTGACGCCATCGCAGCGGACTACGCCTACTATCGCCGCGCGCTGCCGGGGACGCGCCTTTACCTGAGCCACATGCACCGGTCCATCGCGGATGCCCTGGGGCCGCTGAAACCCGGCGCGCGGGTTTTGGACCTGATGAGCGGCCACGGGGACCTCGCGGAGGAGATGGCCGCGTGGCAGGGCTGCGACGTGGTGGCCGTGGACATTTCCGAAGCCATCCTGAAGGAGAACCGCTGCCGGCTCCTGGCCTGCGGCGACGCGTTGCAGTTGCCCTTCCCCGACCGCAGCTTCGATGGCGTGATCGTGTGCGGCGGGTTTCATCACCTGCGCATCGAAACCCTGGGCGCCTGTCTCGCGGAAATCCTCCGGGTCTTGAAGGGCAACGGCGCGTTGAGCTTCTTCGAGCCGTGCGATGATTTCGTGGCAGCCGCGCTCCTGCGGAAATTCTTCTACGCCCGGCTGGAATACCTCGGCGACCGGGCCGACGAGATTGTTTTCTACCGGCCCGGTCTGGCGCAGACGCTGCAAGCGGCCGGCTTCCAGGATGTGCGGGTCCGGCCGTTCGGCTGGGCCGGCTATGCGCTGTTGAGCCAGACCGATGCGGCGGCGTTCCTGCGGCCGTTCGCCCGAAGCCCCTGGTTCGCCAAGTCGCTGATCGGGATGGAGAAAGTCTGGGCGAAGCTGCCGTTGCTCAATCGCACGGCCTTCGGCGCCATCGGGTCCGGCCGCAAACCGCCGGAGACGTGAGCCGCGCCCTGTGGCGCGTTACGGACCGCTTTTCCCCGACACGCCCGCTTCGGTGAAAGTGGCCATCTCGTGGTAAATCCGCGCCGCCCCCTCGACCAGGTGCATCGCCAGAGCCGCGCCCGTGCCTTCGCCGAGCCGCAGGTCGAAGTCCATCAACGGCTCCAGCCCCAGCGTCTCCAGCGCCACGCGATGGCCGACCTCCACCGACCGGTGCGCGGCGAAACAGAACTGCGACACTTTCGGACTCAGGCCCCACGCGATGAGCGCCGCCGCGCCGCTGATGAACCCGTCGAGCACGACCGGCCGCCGCGCCGCCGCCGCGCCGAGGATGACGCCGGCCAGGCCGCCGATCTCGAAGCCGCCGACCTTGGCCAGCACGTCGAGAGCGTGGAGCGTGGAGCGTGGAGCGTCGGGTGTGAGTTGGTGCAATGCCAGCGCGCGGCGGATGACCTCGATCTTCTTCACGTGCGCGGCGTCGCCGATGCCGGTGCCGCGGCCGGTCACCTCGGCCGGGTCGCGCCCCGTCATCGCGGCGACGATGGCGCTGCTGGCGGTGGTGTTGGCGATGCCCATGTCGCCGGTGGCGATCATCTCCGCGCCGCGCGCGATCTCACCCCGGACAATCCCGATGCCGGTCTCCAGCGCGGCGACGGCCTGTTCGCGCGTCATGGCCGCCTCGCGGGCGAAGTTGCGCGTGCCGGGCGCGATCTTGCGGACCAGGAATGAGTTGTCATCGGACGGGCCGCAGTCGCCATGGACGCCGATGTCCACGACGACGAGCCGCGCCTTGGCGTGGCGGGCGAGCACGTTGATGGCGGCGCCGCCGCGGCGGAAGTTGAGGACCATCTGCCGGGTGACCTCCTGCGGGAAGGCGCTGACGCCTTCGGCGGCCACGCCGTGATCGGCCGCCATGACGATCAACGTCTTGCGCGCGACGCGGGGCCGCGCCGCGCCGGTGATAGCGACGAGCCGGCGGGCGATTTCCTCCAGCCGGCCGAGGCTGCCGGGCGGTTTGGTGAGCGAGTCGAGCCGGGCCTGGGCGCGTTGAAACGCGCCGGGATCGAGGTCCGTGATGCGGTCGAGTGTGCCTTTCAGTTTGTCCATAAGAAGCGCGGCTCATAACGGCCGGCACGGGGCAGGGTCAAGGAGATTTCCGCTCGCGGTCGCGAAAGAACTTGCCAGCCGCGCCGTTCGCGCTGATTCTGCGGGGGAGTTTATGGAAATCGTCACGACTCTTTCGCGCCAGTGGAGAAACCGCATCCTGTTCCAGACGGCGTTCTTCGTCGGGTTCGGCCTTTGGTTTGCCTACGACGGCGCCGTCGGCTATCCGAGGCATAACGACCGCCTCGCGCAGTTCGCCGCCGCCAAGGCCCGCGGCGAGGCGGTCGAGTGGCGCGCGTTCGCCGAAAATAAAGGCTGGGCGGGCCAGGATCATCCCGATCCCTACACGGCTGCTGATCTGAAGGTGCAGTTCGTGCTCGGCACGATCTGTGTCGTGGCTGGCGCGATGGCGCTCGGGTGGTTTCTCATCGGCCGCAGGCAGAAACTGAGCAGCGACGGCCAGGTCGTTTGCGGTGTGCGCGGCCAGCGCGTGCCGCTGGAGGCCTTCGTTGACGTGGACAAGCGGAAATGGGATCGCAAAGGCATCGCCTACGCGTTCTACGAGGAGAACGGCAAACGCCGCCGGCTCACGATTGACGATTACAAGTTCGTGGGCGGCGAGGACATCCTCAAGCAGGTCGAGGAGCGGATCGCCGCGAAGAAGAAGCCGTGATTTGCTGAAGGCGTCACCACTGGACGACGCAGGAGGCCCAGGTGAAACCGGCGCCGAAGGCGACCATGAGGACGAGGTCGCCGGCCTTGATGCGGCCGGCCCGGGCGGCTTCGTCGAGCGCGATGGCGACGCTTGCGGCGGAGGTGTTGCCGTAGCGGTCGAGGTTGACGTAGATGCGGTCGCGCGGGACGCTGATGCGTTCGCCGAGGGCGTCTATGATGCGCAGGTTGGCCTGGTGCGGGATGACCAGCGCGATGTCGGGGCCGTTGAGCTGGCAGCGGGCCAGCGCCTCGGTGGCGGCGGCGTTCATGGCGTTGACGGCCTGTTTGAAGACTTCGCGGCCAGCCATGTGAATCGCATGCAGTTTCGCGTCCACGGATTCACGCGAGGCCGGACAACGGGAGCCGCCGGCGGGCACTTTGAGCAGGTCGCCTTGGTCGCCATCGGCGCCCATGCAGGTGGTCAGGATGCCGTGACAGTCCCCGCCCCGGCTGCGAAGAACGACAGCGCCGGCTCCGTCGCCAAAGAGCACGCAGGTGTTGCGGTCGGTCCAGTCAAGAATGGTCGAAAGTTTTTCCGCGCCGACGACCAGCACCGTGCTGTAGGTGTGGGCGGCGACGAATTGCTGGCCGATCTCCAGCGCGTAGAGAAAGCCGGAGCACGCGGCGTTGACGTCGAAGCACGCGGCGCGTTTGGCGCCGAGCTTGTGCTGGACGAGGCACGAGGTGGATGGGAAAGGCATGTCCGGCGTGACGGTGGCGACGATGACGAGGTCCACCTCGTCCGGTTTGACATTGGCGTCGGCCAGCGCGCGGCGGGCGGCTTCGGCGGCCATGTCGGAGGTGTATTCCTTCTCGCCGGCGAACCGGCGCTCGCGGATGCCGGTGCGGGTGCGGATCCACTCGTCGGTGGTGTCGAGTTCCTTGCGCGCCTCGAACTCGGCGTTGGTCATCACGCGCGCGGGCACGTAGCTACCCGTGCCGACGATGGAGACGCTCCTAGGCAGAAGCTGCGGACGCGGGCTGCGCGGCGTTGTTTTTTTCATGGGTCAGGCGAAGCTCTTCGATGATCTGCGTGTTGACGCGGTGTTCGACGGCGTCGGTGGCGATGCGGATGGCAGCGCGGATGGCGTTGGCGCTGGCCTTGCCGTGGGCCTTGATGCAGATGCCGTTGACGCCGAGGAAGATGGCGCCGCCGTATTCGTCGGGGTTGGTCTTCTTCTTGATGCTCTTGAACGCGCCGTAGGCCAGCGCGGCGCCGGCCTTGCGCAGGAGGTTTTCGGAAAGCTCCTCTTTCAGCCAGAGGGCGAAGAACCGCGCGGTCGCCTCGCAGCTCTTGAGCAGGACATTGCCGGTGAAGCCGTCGGTGACCACGACGTCCACCTTTTCGGAGAACAGGTCGTGGCCTTCGATGTTGCCCACGAAGTTGATCGAGCTGGCTTTGAGCAACTGAAACGCCTCGAGCGTCAGTTCGTTGCCTTTCATCTCCTCGGTGCCGATGGAGAGCAGGCCGATGCGCGGGCTGCGACAGCCGAGGATCTGGCGGGCATAGACCTCCCCCATCACGCCGTAGTCCCGCAGGTGTTGCGGGCGGGCCTCGATGTTGGCGCCGACGTCGAGGATGAGAAACCGGCCATTCTGCGACGGGAACACGGTCGCCAAGCCCGGCCGTTCGACGCCGGGGAGTGTGCGCAACTTGATCTGTGCGGCGGCCAGCAACGCGCCGGTGTTGCCCGGCGAGAGCACGGCGTCGGCCTCGCCCTTCTTGACCATGTCCACGGCGCGGGAGAGCGAGGAGTCCTTCTTGCGGCGGACGGCCTCGACGGGCTTGTCGTGCATCCCGACGATCTCCGACGCATGGACAACGCTGACGCGACCGGCGTCGTGCGGCAGGCCGTCGAGTTGGGCGTGGATCTCCTTCTCGATGCCAACGAGATAGAGCCGCTCGATGTCGGGATAGAGGTGCAGCGCGGCCATCGCGCCCGCAACGACGGGCTGCGGCCCGAAATCCCCACCCATGGCATCAATGGCAATCTTCACGGTGGACCGTGCGGCCTGCCCCGGATGCTGTCTGCGTCTTAAGCGCCCGCCTCGATGGTGACGACCTGGCGGCCCTTGTAGTAGCCGCAGTTGGGGCAGACGCGGTGCGGCTGGAAGTTGCTGCTGCACTGCGGGCAGCGGGACAGTTGCGC
Source organism: Verrucomicrobiota bacterium (assembly GCA_016219905.1). GTDB lineage: Bacteria > Verrucomicrobiota > Verrucomicrobiia > CAIQCK01 > CAIQCK01 > JACRKA01. Next base: position 6,247 of record JACRKA010000092.1, on the reverse strand, counting down.
CGCGTGCCAACTGTTGGCTTTGCGGCGGCTGCGCTGCCGGCTCTTGGACATCTTGCGTTTTGGGGTGCCCATGACTTATTTCCTCACAATCTTTATCTGGTCGAGCGCGCTCCAGGGCGTTCCCGTGCTGCCGCCCCGAAAACCTTCGGGACGGGCCGCCTGCTTCGCGCACGAACATGTTTTCTCGTTCAAGTCCTGTCCGCAGACGGGGCACAGCCCCTTGCAATCCGGATTGCACAACGGGTTCTGCGGAAGGGCGAGCAGGATATCTTCACGCAAATTGTCCGTCAAGTCCGCGAAATCCTGCGTCGGCGTCACCTCCTGGTGCGCGACGAAATCCGGCACCTCGACCTTCCGGTTCGCGCTCTTCAGGCAGCGGACGCAGGTGACGCCCACTTTCGTCCAGATCCGGCCGATGGCCACCAGTGAATCGCCCGTCAGCGTCACGTTGAACTTGTAGCTGACCGGCGCCTCAAACCGAAAGCCCGGATCGGCGACATCGAGGATGTCCACCGGATCCTCGCCCTCAAAGTGCCGGCCGTCGGGCGGGAAGTTCCTCAGGTTGATTTTCATGTGTCACCTCCGGCGCAGTTTGCGCCGCAGCGCCTCTTCGACAAACGGCGGCACCAACCCGTTCACATCACCGTCCAGCCGCACGATCTCCTTGATCATGCGGGAGCTTAAATAGATATAGGTGTCCCGCGGCGCCAGAAAGATCGTCTCCACCCGCGGCTCCATCCGCCGGTTCATCAGCGCCAGTTGCAGCTCATACTCGAAGTCGCTCACCATCCGCAGGCCGCGCACCACGGCGGCGGCTTTGACGTGGCGGGCATAGTCCACCAGCAACCCGCTGAAGCTGTCCACCCGCGCATGCGGCAGGTGTCGGACGGCGCGTTCCACCATCGCCTTGCGCTCCTTCACAGTGAACAGCGGCGCCTTCTCCACGTTCACCGCCACGGCCACCACCACCTTGTCAAAGAGCTTCGCCGCCCGCTCAATAACGTCGAGGTGACCGTTGGTGATGGGATCAAAACTGCCGGGATAAACCACCGTCCTGCTCATGCCGGCGCAGCATAAGGCCGCGCCGCCGCCGCCGCAATCCGATTCTCCCTCAACGCGAGCCGCGCGCCGGGATGGTCAGCACCGTGCCGACCAGCAGCCGGTCCTTGTTCGGGATTGCCGACTTGTTGGCCTTGTAGATCTGCATCCACGCGTTGCGGTCGCCGTAATACTTGTCCGCGATGGCCGCCAGCGTGTCGCCGCGCTTGACCGTATAACGCTGCGTCTTGGTCGGGTTGATCGGCTTCGTGCCGGCCGTGACAGCCGGGGCGGCATTCGTGGCCGGCGCCGGCGGCGGAGTGACAGCGCCGGTGTTTTGCGGAACGGGCGGCGCAACGGGCACCGGGACCGGTATCGGCGCCGGTGCGATGCCTTGCTGCTGCGCGACTGCAGGCGCGCGTGGCGGCGCGACTGGCCTGCTTGGCCCGCCCGGCTCGGTCGGCTCGGCGGGCGGCATTGCCGGCGGCTGCGTGAGGTTGGCCAGTCGCATCTCGGCCGCGCGGAGCGCCTGCCGGAGTTGCTCGACCTGCTCCTGCAACGCCTTGTTCTGCTGCTGGACTTGCTGGAACTCGCTGGCGCCTTCGACCGGCGTGTGGGCCAGGCCGGCGGCGAGGCTGTATTTGGCGCGCTCGATGAACTCGTTGGCCATCTTCACGCGCGCCGGCTCGGGCTTCAGCGCCACGAACCGCTGGTAATGGAAGATGGCGCTTGGAAAATCTTTCAGGTGCTGCTCGTAGAGCATCGCCGCCGCCCAGTGCATCGGCATCGAGGCCGGGTTGAGTTGCAACGCCTTCTCGTAAAACTCGGCCGCGCCCGAGTAATTGCGCCGCTGCATCTCGATCTCCGCCTTCTTCAACCACGGGTTGCGGTCGTCGCTGATCGAGTGGGTCTCGTTCGGCGGGTCGCACGCCGCCAGCGCGAACGCCAGCGCCACTGCCGCAGAAAATATCCGTCTCATAAACACCGCGTGCATCATAGCAGACGCGCGCCGGGTTTCGAGCGCTGAGTTTGGCGTGACTCGGGGGCCGTTACTCGTTATCCGTTACCGTGATCCGTGGTTCATCCGCATGAAACTGATCCTCGATGTCGCGTCGCTTGACCGCTGGACGGTGCCCGACGCGCTGGAATCCGCCGCGCGCCTGAAACTGACCGGTGTGTTGCTGCCGCTGCCCGCGCTCAGCGCGGATGCCGCCGCGTTGCCGGGCGCGGGCGTGGTGATCGCCGGACTCTCCGGCGTGCTTGCCGGGCGCGAGCGCGCCCTGGTCGGCGGCGAGACAACGCGCGCGACGGCGCGGCAGGCGCTGCTCGACGCGATCCGGCTCTGCTACGACCTCGGCGCGAAGATGGCTTGTGTGGAATTGCCGGCGTGGGATGAACTGCGCGGCCGGCTGCGCGTCGAGCAGGCGCAGGCGCTCGCAGCGGAGGTCTTGCGCAGTTGCGCGCCGCTGGCGGAGTCGCGCCGGGTCGCGATCTGTCTCGGCGGCGCGGGCGCCACGACGGAGTTCGTCGCGAAGATCGCCCACGGCAACATGCGCCTGGCGTGCGACGCCGCGTCGCTGGCCGCGCCGGGGCTTCCGCTGCGGCTGGTGCGGCTGGCGCGAGCGAGCGTGGGCGACGATGCGCGTGAGCTGGCGTTGTTGCTGGGGGCGATCCACTACAACGGCTGGCTGGCGTTGCGCGTCAGCGGCGGAGATCCGCCGGCGGTGGCGGAGGCTTGGCTGAAGGCTCTCGTTGCGGCGCTTGATGGCGCGCGCGCAGCGTGACCTGTTTGCGGCCGCCTTCCTCGTCCCCTTCGCTGATCGTCTCGATGTCGGGATCGGCCGCAAAGAACTGGTGGACGACGCGCCGCTCGTAGGGGCTCATCGGCTCCAGCTTGATGGAGTCCCCCCAGCGCCGGACGCGGTCGGCCTGTTCCTGGACGTGCTTGATGAGGAGGTCGCGCTGGCGCTCGCGGTAGCGGCAGACGTCCACGATGACGTGCGGCGCGTTTTCGTCGCCCTTGTGGAGCATGCGGTTGACGACAAACTGCAAGTTCGCCAGCGTCTGGCCTTGCTTGCCGATGAGCCGGCCGCCTTCGGGCGACTCGACGTGCAGCAGCAGGCCGTCGGCGGTGGTGAACTGGTCCACGCGGCCCTCGATGTGCATCAGCCGCAACAGTTCGCCCAACACCTGCTTCGGTTCGGTCGCCATGGATCACCGTTTCGCCGGCGCGGCGGCGGGCGCGGGCTTGTGCTCGCGCAGCGCCAGCCACTGCTGCAGGATGCTTAACAGGTTCTGCACCGTCCAGTAAAGCACCAGCCCGCTCGACATGCTGTAGAACATGAACAGGAACATCAGCGGCATCAGCATCATCATCTTCTGCTGCGTCGGGTCCACGTTGGCCACCGGCGTCAGCTTCTGCTGCCAGATCGTCGTGGCGGTCATCAGCAACGGCAGCGGGTTGAGCGGGATGCTGCCGAGGTCGAACACCGTGTCGGGCATGCTGAGATCCTTGATCCAGAGGAAACTGGCACCGCGCAACTCGATCGCCGCGCGCAGCATCGTGTAGAGCGCGAAGAACACCGGAATCTGCACCACCAGCGGCAGACAACCCCCCATCGGGTTGACCTTGTGCACCTTGTAGAGCTTCATCATCTCCTGCTGCTGCTTCTGGGGATCGTCCGGAAATTTCTCCTTCAGCTTGTCCATCAGCGGCTTCAACGCCTGCATCTTCTTCATCGAGCGCGTGCTCATCGCCTGGATTGGCCAGAAGATCAGCTTGATGATGAGGGTCAGGATGATGATCGCGATGCCGTAGCTGGGAATCATCTGGTAGAGTCCGTTAAGCGACCACAACAGCAACTGGCTGATGCGGCCCCACATGCCGAACTCCATCACTTCCTCCTGCTTGTCGCCGAGGGCCTGGAGCCGGTGGAATTCCTTCGGCCCCGTGTAGAGCGTGAACTCGCGCTCGGCCGTCGCGCCCGGCTGGAGGGTCAGCGCATCGAACAGCATCGCCGCCCGCGCGCCCTGCGGCGGCGTCGAGGACTTCGGCGTCAACGTCTTGGGCAGGTCCATCTCCTCCGCGTGGAAACCGGTCGCCAGATGCGTCGCGTTCGTCTCCTTCGCCGGCAGCATCACGTTCAGCACCGTCGCGAAGTAACGGTTCTTGACCGTCGCCCACTTCACCGGGCCGGTTGCCGTCAACGGCTTGCCCGCCAGCGACGAGGCGACGTGGTAGGACGCGTTCGCGCGGCCGGTCATGGAAACGGCGGCGCCGTCCCAATAGTCCGCGTTGACGAACGTCGCGTCGTCGTTCTCATCCAACTGGCCCACCGTGCCGAGAGAGAGGCCCCACGCCGGCACCGCCAGCGGTTGTGCTCCGGCGTTTTCCAACCGCAGCTTGCACTTGAGCGTGTAATCCGCGCCGAGCACGAATTCCTTCACGATCCGCAGGCCGCCCGGCGCGTCGCAGGCGAACACCGCGCGGTCTTTCGCGCTGTCGCGCAACGTGTAGGCCGCGTTGGTGTCGGCGCCGGGCCACGCCGCGAGCGCAGCCAGGTTGTTCGTGCCGGTCACCGGGCCGCCCGTCAGCGACAAGATCGGGTCGGCGCCAAACTGGTTGAGCCTCACGCGCTCCTTCGCGGCGGCCGTCACGCCCCACTTCTTCAACACCACGTCGCGGATGCCGCCGCCGTAGCTGGTCAGCCCGGCCCGGATGAAATCGTTTTCCAGCGCAGCCGTTTGTTCTGCCGGCCTCGGCTTCGGCGGCTCAGCCGGAACCGCGGGCGCCGCGGGCGCCGCGACGACAGCGGGCACAGGGGCCGGTGCCACTGGTGCGGCAACGACGTTGGTCTGCTGGCCAGCCACAGCAGGCTTCTTCGCGCCCGGTGGTGGCGGCGGCCACATCTTGTCGGCGAACCACTGCCAGCCGAAGAGCAGCAGCAGGCAGGCGATGATAATGGGGAGAGATTTCTTGTCCATGAGTGACGGTCAAATCCTTAATGCGTCATGCGCAGCGTGTCGTGCGGCACCGGATCGAAACCGTGGCCGCCCCACGGATGGCAGCGGGCCACCCGCCGCGCCGCGAGCCAGAGGCCGCGCGCCGCGCCGTGCGTCCGCACCGCCTCGATGGCGTAGGCCGAGCAACTCGGCTCGAACCGGCAGCCCGACGCCGCGGGCAGCAGCGTCCGCATCGCCGGCGAGATCACCAGTTGGTAGCCCCGGAGAAGTTTGATGACGATCCACTTCATCACTTGTCATTCATCACGAATCACGCCTGCGATTTTCAGCAAACCGGACAGTTCCTGCTGCACCTCCATCATGCTTTTCCCGACAATGCCGCGCCGCGCCACGATGACCACGTCGCACGGCTGCGCGATGCGGTCCTTGATCAGCCGCCAGGCCTCGCGCATCACGCGCCGCGCCCGGTTGCGCGCCACCGCGCCGCCGATCTGGCGGCTGGTGACCACGCCGAGCCGGCGCACGGTCAGGTTGTCGGCGCGCAGGACGTTCAGGAGCATCATCCGCCCCGCCACCCTGCGGCCGCCGGCCCGCGCGCGGCGGAACTCCGCGCCGTGCCTCACCCGCTCGTGCTGGCGCAGCGTGGCGGTCACACCGGGACGAGCCGTTTCCGGCCCTTGCGGCGGCGGCGGCTCAGCGTCGCCCGCCCGCTCTTGGTGCCCATGCGGGCACGGAAGCCGTGTTGGCGAATGCGACGGCGTCGTTTCGGTTGCAGCGTTCGTTTCATATCAATTATCCGCGTCTTTCGACTGTGAAAAGACCGCGGATAATATCAGCGACCCCCGCCAAGTCAAGGCACGCGGGGCGGCGCGGCGAAAACGTCTCGAAGGCGGGAAACCTTGATTTCAGGCTCACACCGGCTTGTGGACTGGTCACGATGGCGGCGTGGTCTGGCCGGCCCCGGCCAGCAGGCCGAAGCGCAGGCCGCGCGTGCTGACGGTGATGGCCGGCTGGCGGGCCAGTTGCATCGCCACGACGAACGCCGCCACGCCCGCGACGATGATGTCGGCGCGCGCCGCTGGCAGGCCGGGCAACTGCCGCCGCCCGGCAAGCGTCATTCCTCGCAACTGTTCCAGCATCGTCTCCAGCCGTTCGCGGCTCAATGGGTGATTGCTGATCGCTTCGACGCTGAACTTCTGTAACCGCAAGTCCATCGCCGCGGCGGTCGTGATCGCGCCGCCGGTGC